>NZ_JBEZGX010000047.1:0-76625 GCF_040650235.1 Kitasatospora sp. NPDC048722 | reverse complement strand
CGGTCCGTCCACGCGTCCAGGACCAGACGCGCGCGGGCCTCGGAGAGGTCGGCGAAGGACGCGTCGTGGTCGGCCGTGAAGCACACCACCTCGCAGCGCCCGGCGCCGGGACCGGCCGTCCGCAGTCCGCCGGTGAGCTCGCCCGGCGGTCCGGCCAGCGAGGGGAAGCGGTTCTCGAACACGGCCACCTGGTAGTCGGCGGCGGGGATTTCGCTCAGCCGCCCGTCCCGGGAGGGGCACAGCGGGCACTCCTCGGCGGGCGGCTGGTAGGTGCGGGCCTGCCGGTGGGCGGCGACGGTGACCCAGTCCCCGGTGGCCGGGTCCCGGCGCACTTGGGAGGCGGGCGGCCGGGGGTCCAGCGGGCGCCGGTCGACGGCGTTCCGGGGCACGGCCGCGCCGCTGTCGTAGTAGATGAGCTCCCGCCCGTCCGCGAGCGTGGTCGCGGTCCTGGCGGTGGGCTCGGTGACGGTCCCGGCCATGGCCTCGGTTCTCTCTCCTCGATCCGACATGAATCAACAATCTCGAACACTATCCAACAGACCCGGCGCCCCGGAAGCACCCGGCACCTGCCATGATGGCCATGATGGCGATGAGTGCGGCCGCCCCGGCCGCACCGACCCGCGCCACAGCGACCCGAGGGAGGCCCCCCGATGGCCGACAGCGCCCAACCGCTCGCCGGGCAGCGACGCGCGCTGATCCTGGAACAGGTGCGCGCGCGGGGCGGGGTCCGGGTGACCGAACTCGTCCGCGACCTCGGGGTCTCCGACATGACGGTCCGCCGCGACCTCGACGCGCTGGCCCGGCGCGGACTGGTGGAGAAGGTCCACGGCGGCGCGGTGCGGGTCGAGGCACCGCTCAGCGGCGAACCCGGCTTCGAGACCAAGGCCGGCTGGGAGCTGCCCGCGAAGGAGGCGATCGCCCGCGCCGCCGCCGCACTCGTGCCGCCCGGTTCGGCGGTCGGCCTCGCGGCCGGCACGACGACCTTCGCGGTGGCCCGCCACCTGCGCGCCGTCGAGGGCCTGACGGTGGTCACCAACTCCCTGCGGATCGCCGAACTGCTGGAACAGCCCGACGACGACGGCACCCCGGCGACGGCGACGGTGATCCGCACCGGCGGCGTCCGCACGCCCTCGGACGCGCTGGTCGGCCCGGTGGCGGACCAGGCGATCCGCTCGCTGCACGTCAACGTGCTCATCATGGGCTGTCACGGCCTCTCCGCCGACACCGGGCTGACCACCCCCAACCTGGCCGAGGCCGAGACCAACCGGGCTTTCCTGCAGTCGGCCCGCCGCGTCATCGTGGTCGCCGACCACACGAAGTGGAACGCCGTCGGCCTGGCCTCCTTCGCCGCCCTCGACCAGCTCGACGTCCTGGTGACGGACGACGCCCTCGCCGCCGAGGAACGGACGGCCGCCGCCCGGCTGGTCGGCGAGCTGATCGTCGCGTCCTCCGGCGACTGACGGGCCGGCGGGACGCGCCCCCGAGGGGCTGGGCGACCGAGCCCGGATCCCCCGGTGGGGGGCGCGTCCGGCCCTCCGGGAGGACGTGGCGCCGCCACCCACCGGCCGGCCTGGAGGTGTGACCACCGCGAGGACGTGGCGCCGCCACCCACCGGCCGGCCTGGAGGTGTGACCACCGCATCGAACCCCACTGCCCCGGCACCCCGCTGGGCGGTGAGCCGCACATGCCGCAGGCCTCACCACCGTGCCCTCGGGGCCCTGACATCCCTGAGGCCCGGCCCCGCGAAACCGGTCGCCGCGGCACTCAACCCCCTGAACTCGCCCGAACCACCAGCTCGGTGGGCAGCTCCAGCCCCGCGCCCGGCGCCCGGTCCCCCCGCACCTGGCCGAGCAGCCGCTCGACCAGTGCGGCGGCGATCGCCCGCAGCGGCAGCCGGACGGACGTCAGCGCGGGGTGCAGGTGGCGGCAGAGCGGCGTGTCGTGGAAACCCGTGACCGCCACCTCCCGTCCGACCGTCAACCCCCCGGCCCGGACGGCCTCGTAGACGTCGAGCGCGAGCAGGTCGCTCGCCGCCGCGACGGCTGTCGGCCGGTCCGGGCGGTGCAGCAGCCCGCGCAGGGCGGCGACGTCCGACCCGGCCGCCACCTCCGCCGTCAGGCCCAGCCGCCGCACCTCGGCGAGGAAGCCCGCGCGGCGTTCCGCCATCCACGGCAGGTCCTCCGGACCTCCCAGGTACCCGAGACGCCGGTGCCCGCGCTCGGCGAGGTGCCGCACGACGGCCGCCATCGCCGGGCCGTTGCCGATGTCCACCCAGTGCTGCGGCTCCCCCGGTCCCGTCCGCCCGAAGGTCGTGAACGGGACTCCGACCCGGGCGACGTGGGCGATCCGCGGGTCGTCGCGCAGCACGTCCGCGAGCACGAGCCCGTCCACCTGACGGGCCGCGACGAGCGCGTCGATGGCGGCGAGAGCGTCCCCCGCGCCCGGCGCGTCGCTGGTGCCCGGTGCCGGGCGGAACAGCAGCACCCGCAGGCCCTGCGCCCCGGCCGCGTCGACCAGCGCCTCCAGGAAGCCGGCCATCAGCGGGTTGGGGTCGAACGGGTCGTCCACCGGCGAGAGGTAGCCGATCGTGCGCCGGGCGCCGCTGCGCAGCGAGCGGGCCGACTGGTCGGGCTGGTAGCCGAGTTCGCGGATCGCGGCCGTCACCCGCTCCAGGGTGTCCGGGCGCACCCGGTGCGGGGCGTTGAGCGCGTTGGACACCGTCTGCCGGGACACGCCGGCCGCGCGGGCGACCTCCTCGATGGTGCTGGCCCCGCGGCGTGGTCGGCGTGCTCCCTCGGGCATGGGTTCCTCCGGCGTGCTCGGTCAGGTCATCGATGTGGTCACGTGCGGCGCAGGGCCGACGGCCCGCCGGGCGACACCTCGACGCCACCCGGGCGGGGTCCTCCCCACCCCGCCGGACGATACGCCCTCTCGCGGTCTCGACGATCGCCTCCGCCGCCCGACCGCACCACCGGATCGGCATCGGCGCCGCACTCACGCACGGCACCGCGATGGCGCCGCCCCGGCCAGGCCGGACGACACTGCCCCGCTCACCTGCCCGGCCGCCGTCACCGGGCCGGCCCCGTCACGACGCTCACGCACGCCGCAAGGTGAGCAACCCGCCGCGCGGCACCGCCACGACGGTGCCGTCCCGGCCGAGCTCGACCTCGCCCTGCCGCACGACACGCCCCCGCGCGTCCTGGACCGTGGCCTCCGCCGTCCCGCTGCCACCCGTCAGCCGCACGTCCGGGTCGGCGTCGGCGTTGGCCACCAGCAGGGTGCGCCACCGCTCGCCGCCCGCGTCCACCGGCAGTGCCGCGTAGCGGGCGACGGCGACGGTGTCCGGGCCGGTGGCGGTGACCATCGGATAGCCGAGGTCGGGCCGGGCCGGGCGCAGTTCGCCGAGTTGCAGGGTGTCGGCGTGGGTGCGGAGGACGCCGAGCCAGAAGGCCAGGGCCTCGCGCTGCTCCGGGCGCTGCGCGGCGAGGTCGACGGACACCTGCGGGACGGCGAACAGGACGTTGATCAGGTGGCAGGCGATCTGCTCGGGCGGCTCCACCGGGTGCCAGGTCAGCATGTCGGAGTGGACCGGGACGGGCCCGGCGGCGAGCCGCACGTCGATGGTCCGCTGCCGGTTCTCCTGGGGGCTGAGCGGGCAGTCGGTGGCCCGGATCATGGTGACGTACGGCCACAGGGCCGGGCTGACGTAGGGCTGGCGGTGCTCGATCATCGCGTCCGGGTGGGCCGCCGTGATCCGCCGGCGCAGCTCGGCGAGCAGCCGTTCGACGCCCTCGTCGACGCTCGTGCAGTCGGCCCCGGGGCCGGGCGCGGGCGCGTCCGCCCGCGCGAACCAGTCGACGAAGTCCACCTTGAGGCCGTCCATGCCCCATTCCTCGACGGCCCGCGCGAGCCTCCCCACCAGGAACTCGCGGACCTCGGGGTGGCGCGGGTCGGCGACGACGGCGCCCATGGGCCCGGCGTCGGCCAGCGCGTACCGGCCGATGCGCTCGAACGCGGCGCTGTTCTTGCCGATGAACGGCAGCGCGTACCAGAGCACGTACTGCACGCCGAGCTCGTGGACGCGCCGCACGTGGGCGGCGGTGTCGGGCAGCGAGACCGGCTCCCAGTCGCCGCAGTGCCCGTAGCCGCGCGTGCGGTCGGCGGTCATCCAGCCGTCGTCGACGATGATCACGTCCAGCCCGAGCTCCCTGCCCAGCGCGGCCTGGGCCTCGACGGCCTTCGGCGAGACGTCCTGGTGCATCGCGTACCAGGTGGAGTAGGCGGGGCGACGGGCGGCTTCGGGCACGTCCGCCCGGTGCGCGGTGCCCCACCACTCGGCCAGGCCGGCCAGGCAGCGGGCGAAGTGGCGGCGCGAGGTGTCGATCCGCACGGTGAGGCGGCCGGGGGCCTGCGCCCAGAAGCGGAACTCGCCGGTCTCCTCGACGACTCCCGCGCCCGCCAGCACGTCCGGCCGCTCGGCGGCGAAGGCGCAGATCGCGACGTCGCCGGTGCCGACGAGGGCGGCGATCGGGGCTCCGGCGGCGATCCCGGTGCGCCGCGGGGCGCTCCAGGCGGCGGGCAGCCAGCCGGTGCCGCGCGGTTCGGGCGTCCAGAGGGCGGTGGCGTCCACGCACGGCACCCGCCACTCGATCCGTACGTCGCCCCGGCCCCGCGCGGTCACCTCGACCACCCCGTCGGCGACCGCGCGGGCCGTCCCCGCGCCGCTCACCCGCAGGTCCAGGCCCTCGGCGTGCAGCGGGCGCAGGCCGCCGGCGGCGGGGGCGTGCGGCTCCCAGATGTCGGTCACAGGTTCAGCCCTTCGTCGCACCGGCCAGCAGGCCGGAGATGAACTGCCGTTGCAGGACCAGGAAGAGGACCATCATCGGCAGGGTGGACAGCGCGGTGCCGGTGAGGATCGCGCCGTAGTCGGTCGTGCTCTTGTTGCCGTACAGGGTGGCGATGGCCACCGGGAGGGTGTGCATGGCGGGGCTGCGCAGGGCGACCAGCGGCCACACGAACTGGTTCCAGGAGCCCAGGAAGAGGAAGATCGCGAGGGCCGCGAGCACCGGCCGCATGACCGGCACGACGACGCTCCACAGCACCCGGAACTCGCCCGCGCCGTCCACCCGTGCGGCGTCCAGGAGTTCGTCCGGCAGTCCGGCGAGGGACTGCCGCATCAGGAAGATCGCGAACGGCACGCACAGGCCGGGCAGGATGAGCGCCTGGTAGGTGTCGAGCAGGCCGAAGCTCATCATCATCTTGAACAGCGGTACCAGCATGACCTGTTCGGGCACCACCAGGGTGGAGAGCAGCAGCCCGAACAACAGACTCCGGCCCCGGAAGCGGAACTTGGCGAAGGCGTAGCCGGCCAGCAGGGCGACCACCAGGGCTCCGGCGGTCTGGACGCCGGCCACCAGCAGCGAGTTCCCGATCACCCGGAGCAGGCCGATCCTCCGCTGCAGGTGGTCGAGGTTGTCGCCGAGGTGGCCGCCGGGCAGCAGCTCGGGCGGCCAGTCGAAGATGTCCGTGTCCTTGCGGGTGGTGGCGATCACCAGCCAGTAGAACGGTCCGACGGACAGACCGGTGAGGCCCGCGAGGCAGAAGGTCAGCGGCCAGCCGCGTAGTCTCCTCATCGGCTTCATTTCTCCCGCTCCCCCATCAGCCGCATCTGGACCGCGCCGAGCACCGACACCAGCAGGGTCAGCGCGTAGGCGATCGCGGACGCGTAGCCGAAGTCGAAGTACCGGAAGCCGTTCTGGTACAGGTACATGGAGACGGTCAGCGTCGCGTTGTCCGGCCCGCCGCCGGTCAACACGTACGGTTCGTCGAAGAGTTGGAGCGTGCCGATGGTGGACAGCACGACCGTGAACAGCAGGACCGGGCGCAGCGCGGGCACCGTGACGGCGGTGAACCTCCTGAGGGGGCCCGCGCCGTCGACCATCGCGGCCTCGTACAGCTCCTTCGGCACGCCCTGCAGGCCGGCCAGGTAGATGACGGCGTTGTAGCCCGTGTAGTGCCAGGTCAGCACCAGGACGACGGCCATCCGCGCCCAGAACGGCTCGCCGAACCAGTCGACGGCCGGAAGTCCGATCGCGTCCAGCAGACGGTTGACGGCGCCGCGCTGGGAGTCGAGGAGGAAGGCGAAGATCACACCGGTGGCGACCAGGCCGGTCACCGCCGGCATGAAGACACCCAGCCGCCACACCGCCCGCCAGCGCACCAGCGCCGAGTTGATGCCGACGGCCATCAGCAGGGCCAGCCCGAGCATCAGCGGGACCTGCACGACGAGGATCTCGGCGGTGTTGCGCAGAGCCGTCCAGAACAGCGGATCGTCCAGCAGGCGACGGTAGTTGGCGAGTCCTGCGGGGCGGGCGGCGGCGCCGGAGCCGGCGGTGAAGGAGAGGAGCAGCGAGTCGACGACGGGGTACGCCTTGAACACGCCGAAGGTGACCAGGGCGGGGGCGAGGAGCAGGTACGGCACGGCGGTGCGGCGCCGCCGGGCACGCGTGAGGGACGGTTGGAGGGTCGTCGTCATGCGATGTTGCGCCCGGTCTGCTGGGCGAGCTGTTTGGCGGCGTCCTGGAGGACGGCGGCCGGGTCGCCGCCCTTCAGGAACACCTTCGTCTGGGCGTCGCCGGCCAGCTTGAGGGCGCGGGCGTAGTCCCCGGAGTAGTTGGTCGGGTCACCGCCGTCGACGGCCAGGTCGGCGAAGGTCCGCAGCACGGCCTGACCGCCGTAGTAGGCGCTGGGCGCGCCGTACATCGGGTCGGCGTAGGCCGCGGTGAGCGCGGGGAAGACGCCGCCGGCGGTGAACATGCTGTTCACGGAGGCCGGGCGGGTGAGCGCGTACTCGACGAACTTCCAGGCGGCGCGGCGGCGCGGGCTGGCACCGGCGACGGCGAGGTGGGTGGAGTTCACGAGCGCGGTGCGCTTGCCTCCGGCGGTGACGGCCGGCGGCTTGGCGAGGCGCCAGTGTCCGCTCTGGTCGCCGAACTTGGCCTCCAGGTAGTGCGCCGCCCAGGCGGGCATGGGGGCGACGGCGAGCTTTCCGGCCTTCATCAGGGTGGCCCAGCCCTGCTCACCGGGGGCATCGGCGACCAGCCCGGCGCCGTCCAGCCGCTTCAGGACGTCCATCGCGCGGACCGCCTCGGGCGCACCGAGTGTGACCCGCCCCTGGAGGTCGAAGTAGAACGCGCCCTGGAGCTGCATCAGCGACTGCACGAAGTCCAGGTCGGGATCCGGGTTCGCGGCCTTGTTGATGCCGATGAGGGAGATGCCGGGGTTGGCGGCCCTGAACTTCTCCGCCACGGCGATCAGGTCGTCCCAGGTGGCGAGGGCGGTCGGGTCGATGCCGGCCCTGCCGAAGTAGTCCTCGCGGTAGAAGAACCCGAGCGGGTTGACCTCCCAGGGCAGCGCGTAGGCGTGGCCGTCCTTGCCCGTGACGACCGGCCACAGGCCCTTGGCGAACTCGTCCTTGTGGGCGTCGGCGCCGAAGGAGGAGAGGTCGGCGAGGCCGCCGGGGAACTTCTCCAGGTAGCCGGGCAGGTAGTCGCAACCGATGTGGAGGACGTCCCCGAGCCCCTGCCCGCCGGCGGCGAGACCGACGGTGATCTTGTCCCAGATGGCCGGGTTCCCGATGTCCTGGACGTCGACCTTGATGCCGGGGTTGTCCCGCTCGAACGCCGGGACGACCCCGCGCAGCGCGGCAGCGGCCGTGGCCCACGACCACACGGTGACGGTGCCGGTTTCGGCGTCACCGCCCGAGGCGGCCCCCGATCCGGAGTCCCCGCAGGCCGCCAGCGCTCCCCCGGCGGCCAGGGCCATCAGGCCGGCCCCGGAGGCGCGGAGGAGCTCGCGACGTGAAAGGTGTGACATTGCATCGCCTCTCGTTTTTGAACGTTCAAATCCACAAAACAGACCAGAACCAAACAGTCCCGAACGAGCGCCACACAGCAAACGCCACCCGCCGTACGCCGTCAACCCCGCATGCACGGCCCGCGAGCACCGCAACCGTTCCGTTACCGGACGTAGGGCGCGGGCGTTCGCGCGACCGGTCGATCAGCAGGGGTCGGCACGGCCGGCAAGCCTGCCCTCACACGTCCGACCGACACGGGCCGACCTGGTGGCTTCGCGAGAACCAGCCCGACAGGGACGGCCTGCGGCGGTGGTCTCCGGGGGCACGATTCCGAGCGCTGCGACCGGCCGTGTGACCGTGCGCCGTAGATGGCCGGAGCCTTCGCGCCCCTTTGTCCTACGGACGGACAACTCGTCGACCAGGGCGAAGGAACGAGGCCCGCGGCGGCTCGGCACGACACGCCGGCCTTGTCACATGCCCGCTCCCCGCCCCGCTCGTTCCCTTGTTCCTCGCCCCGGTCTCGCGAGTTGCTTGTTTCGCATGCTATCTTGCGATGCATGGTACCTGGCATCGCAAACCATGAGGGCGCCGATGGTGCCGTGGACGGGCCGGTGGCGACGCAGCTGCGCAAGGGCGTGCTGGAGTACTGCGTGCTCGCGCTGCTGCGCGACGAGCCCCGGTACGGCGTCGAGCTGCTGCAGGAGCTCGGGAGGTTCCCGGCGCTGGCGACCAGTCAGGGAACGATCTACCCCCTGCTGTCACGGCTGCGGCGGGCCGGACTCGCCGACACGTTCCTGCGCGACTCGGCCAGCGGCCCGTCCCGCCGCTACTACACCCTCACCGATGCCGGGCGCAGCGCGCTAAAGGAGTTCGCCACGCTGTGGCCCGCCTTCCGTGAAACCGTCGATCACGTACTCGCCCCGGGAGACACCCCGTGAACAACGCCACCGAGCACCCCCTGGTCCGTGCCCACCTCGACGCCGTCGAGCGGTACACCGCACCGCTGACCGCCGAACGCCGCCGCGAACTGCTCGCCGACCTGCGCGAGCACGTCGAGATCGCGCTCGCCGAGAGCGACGCCACCGATGAGGAGGCCGTCCGGCAGGTCCTCGAACAGCTGGGCAGCCCCCGGCGGATCGCCGACGCCGCGCTCGCCGAGGAGGGCTGCGCCCGACCCGAGCCGGAGACCGGCCGCCGCACCACGACGACCCTGCTCCTCGCCGTCCTGGCGATGCCCCTGCTCCTCGTCCCGGCGGTCGGGCCCGGCCTCGCGCTGGTCAGCGCCCTGGTCGCGACGGTCCGGGTCGCCAAGTCCCCGCAGTGGACCGGACGAGAGAAGAAGCAGGCCGCGCTGCTCCTGCTCAGCCCGATCCTGCTCACGCCCCTGGCGGCCGTCGTCGTCGCCTCCTCCGCGGGGCTGACCCCGGCCGGCGTCCTCGTCGCCTGCGCCATCGGGTTCTGCCCGACGCTCGTCGCCGCGTTCCGTCTCGCCCGCTCCGCCTCCCGGCTGCGGTCCGCCGCCCTGGCGGCCTGAGCCCCGGTGCTCGGCGGCACGAGGCGCGCCCGGGACCGGGGAAGCCTCCACCCGGGCGCCATCGGCGCCGGGCCGGGAACCCGCCGGGTGAACACGCGGTCGGCATCCCAGGTGCGCTGGACGGCGGCGTCCAGCACACCCGGGGCCGCGTCCGCGTACAGGTGCAAGACGGCTGCCGATCGCGGCACGCCGGCAGGGTGCGACGGAGCAACCGGCCCACGACTCGGACGCGGTGTGGTCGCGATGGGTACCGGAGGGCCGGCGGTCGAGCCGGTACGTGATCGCCCGCCCCGCACGATCCGGCCGGACATCCCGTGTCAGGCCGGACGGGTTGTCGCCGGCTTCTCGTCCTCATGAGGGACCGCCCCGGCCGAACGGGCGGGGCGGCTCGCGCCACCGGTCAATCGGGCGCCGGGCAGAGGTGGATCGGGTGGGGCTCCCCACAGCATGAGGCAGCGCGAGAAGTCGGCCTCGCCGACTTCTCGCGCCACCACCGCTACCGGCCGACCTCCCTCAGACGGAAGTCCTCGACCGTCTCCCTCCTGATCAGCAGCCGTGCCCTGCCGTCCTTCACGGCGGCCACCGGCGGTCGGCCCACCATGTTGTAGCCGCTGGCCATCGACAGCTGGTACGCCCCCGCCGCCGGGACGGCCAGCAGGTCACCCGGCCGCAGGTCCGCGGGGAGCAGCGCGTCGCGCACGAGCGCGTCGCCGGCCTCGCAGTGCCGCCCGACCACGTCGACCCGCGCCGTACCCGCGTCCGTACGGCGGCCCACCATCCGCACGGTGTACTCCGACCCGTACAGCACCGGCCTCGGGTTGTCGCTCATGCCGCCGTCCACCGCCGCGAAGCACCGCCCGTCCGCCGTGTGCTTCACGGACAGCACCCGGTACACCGCCACCGCCGCCGGACCGACGATCGCACGGCCGGGCTCGACGGTCAGGCGCGGCACCTCCAGGTCCGCCTCGGCGCAGCGCACCGCGAGCCGGTCCGTCACCCGCACCGCGAACTCGGCGACGTCCAGCTCCTGGTCGCCCGGCAGGTACCGGATGCCGTGACCACCGCCCAGGTCGAGCTCGGGCAGCTCGACGCCGTGCCGGTCGCGCACCTCGGCGAGCAGTCGCACGAGGGTGTCCACGGACTGGAGGAACGGCTCGACCTCGGTGATCTGCGAGCCCAAGTGGCAGTGCAGACCGACGAGTTCCAGCCCCGGCTGGTCGAGCACCCGGGCGATCGCGTCGGCCGCGTCGCCACCCTCGACCGGGAAGCCGAACTTCTGCCCGCCCACCCCGGTCCGCACCGCGGCGTGGTGCCCGGCCGCGATGCCCGGAACGACCCGGACCAGAACCTTCTGCGGGGTGTCCGCCGCGACCAGCGCCGCGAGCCTGGCGATCTCCGCCGGCCCGTCGATGACGATCCGGCCGACCCGCAGCCGCCGCGCCAGCCTCAGGTCCTCCGGCGACTTCGCGTTGCCGTGCAGCAGGATCCGCTGCGCCGGGAACCCGGCGGACGAGGCCAGCCACAGTTCGCCCGACGAACAGACGTCCAGCCCCAGCCCCTCCTCCGCCACCCAGTCCGCCATCGCGCTGCACAGGAAGGCCTTGGCCGCGTACAGCACGTCCGCGTGCGGCAGCGCCCGCCGGTACGCCCGGGCGCGGCCCCGCACCTCGGCCTCGTCGAGCACGTACAGCGGCGTGCCGAACCGTTCGGCGGCCTCCGCCAGCCCGACTCCGCCGACCAGCACCTCACCGCCGGGCCCCGTCCGCGCCGACGCGGGCCAGGGGCCGCCGAGCGCGTCGGCGGGAGTGGAGGTGACGGAGGGAAGGGCGGTGAGCTGGGTCATTGCGGCTCCTACGGAACGTCGAGCGGGTGGCGGTCAGTCCTCGAAGTGCATCGCGAACCGGCAGTGGGCCGGGCGGGTACGGCTGGGGTCGACCTCCGAACGGGCCGGGGCGGCGGGCGCGGGCGCGGGACGCTCGGTGGTGGGCACGAGGCGGATCGTCCGTTCCAGCGGCTCGTCGACGTCGATCAGGGCGGTGGCGGTGGTCATCGGGGCTCCAGGGAACGTCGTGGAAGGGCCGCCGTCCGCGGCCCTCGGTTCCAGTGCAAACCCATCGCACACCGACCGCACCCGCCCTTGACGCGTGACCTACGCGGATGGGCTCGACCTTGACGACTTCCTGACGTTCCCCCCGACCCCACCCGCCGAACGGGTGTTCGCGCAGGTTGGAGGCCGGATCGATCATGGTGTCAGGGAACTGTCAAGGAAGGCCGTTCCACCGCCAAGCCCGCGTCAAGACCGGCATGGCGCGTGGAGATCCGGTGGTGGGCTGTCGGCCGTTCCCGCCGCTCCCCCGAGCCCGCCGCCCCGCTGTGCGGGGCAGCCCGGAAGGTCCCCGAGACGATGCGCCGTTCGGCCCTCACCCCACCGGACACCACCGCCCACCAGGAGAACCGGTTCCGCCAGGCGGAACCCCCCGCTCCCGAGCCGCCACGCCCGAGCCACCGCCCGAAGGACCCGAAGGCGGGCCGACGTACCCTCATCACCCGGCAGCAGCTCGCCGAGGCCCTGCCCGCCGCCGTCCGCAAGCTGCACCCGCGCACGATGGCCCGCAACCCGGTCATGCTCGTCGTCGAGACCGGCTCGGCCCTCACCACGCTCACCGCCCTCGCCCGCCCGAGCGTGTTCGCGTGGGTGATCAGCTTCTGGCTCTGGCTCACCGTGCTGTTCGCCAACCTCGCCGAGGCAGTCGCCGAGAGCCGGGGCAAGGCGCAGGCCGAGTCGCTGCGCCGCGCCCAGGCCGGCACCACCGCCCGGCGGCTGCTGCACTGGCGGGTCGGCACCCGCGACCACCGCCACGAGGTCATCCCCGCTGAGCAGTTGATGCTGCACGACATCGTGCTCGTGTCGGCCGGCGAGGTGATCCCGCAGGACGGCGAGGTCGTCGAGGGCGTCGCGAGCGTCGACGAGTCCGCGATCACCGGCGAGTCCGCCCCCGTCATCCGCGAGTCCGGCGGCGACCGCACCAGCGTCACCGGCGGCACCAGGGTGCTCTCGGACCACCTGGTCGTCCGGGTCACCTCCCGCCCCGGGCAGAGCTTCATCGACCGGATGATCAGCCTGGTCGAGGGCGCCAACCGGCAGAAGACGCCGAACGAGATCGCGCTCAACATCCTGCTCGCGTCCCTCACCATCATCTTCATCCTCTCCGTCGTCTCCCTCCAGCCGATGGCCATCTACGCGCACGCCCCGCAGACCACCGTCGTGCTGTGCGCCCTGATGGTCGCGCTCATCCCGACGACCATCGGCGCGCTGCTCTCCGCGATCGGCATCGCCGGGATGGACAGACTCGTCCAGCGCAACGTCGTCGCCCTCTCCGGCCGCGCCGTCGAGGCCGCCGGGGACGTCGACGTGCTGCTGCTCGACAAGACCGGCACCATCACGTACGGCAACCGCCGGGCCGTCGCCCTGCACGCACTGCCCGGCGCGACGACCGAACAGCTCGCCGAAGCCGCGCAGTTGGCATCGGTCGCGGACGAGACGCCGGAGGGGCGCTCGCTCGTCGAACTGACGAACCGTCAGTACTGGGTGCCGCCAAGGGCCCCCGGTGAGCTCGGCGAGCAGCGGCCCGTCCCGTTCACCGCGCACAGCCGGATGAGCGGCGTCGACCTGAGCTGGCCCGACGGCGCCACGTGCCTCATCCGCAAGGGCGCCGCGAGCGCCGTCGCCCAGTGGGTCGTCCAGTCCGGCGGCCGGCTGCCGATGGCGGCCAAACCGCTCGTGGACCGGATCGCCGGGGACGGCGGCACCCCGCTGCTCGTCGCCGTGCACGACCGGCACGGCGCCCGCGCGCTCGGCGTCGTCGAGCTCAAGGACGTCGTCAAGGAGGGCATCGCCGAACGCTTCGCCGAGCTGCGGCGGATGGGCATCCGCACGATCATGGTCACCGGCGACAACCCGCTCACCGCCAAGGCCATCGCCGAGGAGGCCGGGGTCGACGACTTCCTCGCCGAGGCCACCCCCGAGGACAAGCTCGCCTACCTGCGCCAGGAACAGGCCGCCGGGAACATGGTCGCGATGACCGGCGACGGCACCAACGACGCCCCCGCCCTCGCCCAGGCCGACGTCGGCGTCGCCATGAACTCCGGCACCCCGGCGGCGAAGGAGGCGGGCAACATGGTCGACCTCGACTCCAACCCGGCCAAGCTCATCGACATCATCCGGGTCGGCAAGCAACTCCTCATCACCCGGGGCGCGTTGACCACCTTCTCGATCACCAATGACGTCGCCAAGTTCTTCGCGATCATCCCCGCGATGTTCGCGAACGCCTACCCCGGGCTGCACCACCTCAACATCATGGGCCTGCACAGCCCGCAGTCCGCGATCGCCTCCGCGATCATCTTCAACGCGCTGATCATCGTCGCGCTGATCCCGCTCGCCCTGCGCGGCGTCCGCTACCAGCCCGCCTCGGCCACCGACCTGCTCCGGCGCAACCTGCGGGTGTACGGGCTGGGCGGGCTGGTCCTGCCGTTCCTCGGCATCAAGGCGATCGACCTGCTGATCGAGTTCGTCCCGGGACTGGGCTGATCAGCGACCGTCCGGATGCCGGTGCCGGTGCCGGCGCCGGTGCTACTAGTACGCGCGGCTGTCAGGGGGCCGTCAAGATGCGGGCGGCACGCGTCATGGCGGCGTCAGCGGCGGCGCGGACCGGATGGTTCCGGGGTTCACTGGACATGACGGAACCGAAGACACGGAACCACACGGAGGCGAACGGCCATGACCGGGACCACCCGAGTGATCGTCGGCCTGAGCGGATCACTGAGCAGTCTCGCCGCCCTCTACCACGCCGTCGGCGAAGCGGCCCGACTCGGAGCCACCCTCGTCCCGGTCGCGGCCTGGACCGTGCACGACCGGGACGGGCTGCGGCCGCTGTCCGAACTGGAGCACGCCGCCCGCCGGCGCCTCGACATCGCTTTCGAACAGGCCTACGGCGGGTACCCGTCCGGCCTGGTCGTCCGCCCCGTGGTGGTCAACTCCGAACCGGGTCCCGCCCTGGTCGGCACCGTCACCGGCCCGGACGACCTCCTCGTGATCGGTGCCGCCACCCGCCGCCGCCTCGACCGGCTGCGTCACGCGTCGGTCGCCCGCCACTGCCGCCACCGGGCCGGCTGCCGGGTCATCGAGGTGTCCCCGTCCGAACTCCTGACCCGCCTCGAACTCCCCGCCCGCACGGGCGCCCCGCTTCCGCTCCTCGCCCGCTGACACCACCGCACCGCGACACCACCGCACCGCGGCACCACGGCCAGGGCCACCGGGGCCGGCCCGGCGAGCCCCCTGCGCCGCCCCCGTCCGATCCGCCCGGACGGGGGCGGCGTCATGTCAACGCCCCTCTGGAGAAGGAGCGTTGAGGTGGGCGCTCAGCCACGTGAGCGAGGGCGGCAGCAGCCGCGTCCGGGTCGCGAGGCTGTGCTCGCCCCGAAGCAGCCGGAGAGCGGGGACCACGGTCGGGACGGCCTGCGGGTGCACCATGCCGAGCCCGAGCGCGGTAGCCGCCCGTCGAGCCGCCGATCACGCCGAGGATCCCCTCGCACCCACCGTCATCAGGTCGCACTCGAACGCCATGCGCCCCGGGGAGGGTGTTCGCACCGGGAGTACGTGTCGGGAGTTCGTGTCAGAAGTTCGACAAAGGTGTCGAGGGTCGCGCGGTTCCGGGCTATGCTTTCGGGTGTTTGAAAGGCACCTCGTTCGGTGAGGCGTCTTCACGGACACAGGCCACTGACCCGACGACGTCGAGAGACGCCCAGGTTCAGGACAGATCTTCCCGACCTAAGGGTTGATCCCAAGTGGCTTCCCCCAAGGGGGGATTACGCCGTGAAGTGCCAAAGCTCTGACGAGTTGGGGTGAGCCGGCCGCCCCGGGGGGCAGGTTGGCGAGCTCCTGCCGAGTCGATGAACGCGCCGCCCGTGGTGCGCCCGACCGGAAGGAGGCGATCACATGGACAGCAGTAGCAGTCCGGGCCACAGTCAGCCCCGTTCCCGTGTGCCCGAGCGCGCCTCCGGCAGACGCTGAACACCTCTATCGCGCAGCGCTTCTGACGTCCCGTCGCACCCACCTCGCCCGCGCGGCCCCACATCGGACAGGCCGCCCCGGGTCGCGGTGTCGTGCCCGCAGGGGGCCACCGTCGCCCGCTGCGAGGCGCGCTCGCGCGTCAACCTGCCAACCCCACGCCACGCCCGGCCGGGGCATGCCCCCGCACGCCCGCCGACCGTTGAACCCGAGGTGAGTCGCCATGTCCGTCGCCGCTTCCTTCCACCCCGCCCCCCGGACCGCTCCGCCCCGCGGCCTGCGCGCCACCCCCGCCGGCGTCCTCGGCCGGATCGCCGCGGGCCCGATCGCCGCGGGCCCGATCGCCGACAGCGTGCTCCAGGCCATCGGTTCGCAGGCCCCGGCCGGGCCTCAGGTGCGCCTGCGGGCCCGATGGGAGACCGTCACCGCCGCCGACGGGACGGCGCGGCCGTGCGCCCGCCGGCATGCCGAGTACTGACCACCCGTCCGCTTCCGCCACCCACTCCACCAGCAGATTCACGCCGAAGGAAGTCCCGTCATGGCCGTCCGCTACCCCCGGCTCGACGTCATCTTCTCCGACCACCGGGCCGCCCTCCGCGCCGTCACGAGGGCAAGCGCCCCCGCGGCCAAGGCCGCGCAGGCCTCCCCCGTACAGCCCGTCCCCGCGCAGTCCCCCGTCCGGGCCACCCGGGTGCGGACCGGCGACGACACCCCGCCGAACGGGCTGGCGATCGACCCCGAGCAACGGGTCGCGACCGTCGACGGCCGCGAAGTCGACCTCACCTTCATGGAGTTCGAGCTGCTCGCCCACCTGGTCGCCAACCCGCTGCGGGTGCACAGCCGCCGCCAGCTGATGGAGAGCGTGTGGGGCCGCCCCGACAACGGCGACACCCGCACCATCTCCACCCACATCGCCCGGATACGCCGCAAGCTCGGCCCCGGACACCGGCCCGCCCTCGCGACCGTCCGCCAGGTCGGCTACAAGTACGACCCCCGGCTGGCCGCCGCAGCCTGACCCGTTCAGCCAACTCACCTTCCCCACCTCCACGATGAGGTTTCCGATGACTCCCGGCAAGCTGCTCCCGCGGCGCGGCGAGGCGGCGGGGCTGCTCGTCGTCCTGACGCTCCTCGTCCTCGAAGGCCTCGCGTTGAGCGAGGCCTCGGACCCGGAGCGGCCGGTGATCGGCGCCGCCCTGATCGGCGCCGCCGCCACCGGCCTGCTGCTCGTCGCCGCGCTGCTGGTCGGCCGCCGTCTGGCGGCCCGGCGAAGGCTCCCGCTGCCTCCGCCGGGCCCGGACGGCCCCGTCTACAGCACCCGCGCCCTGGAGGGCTTCCCGATGGAGGCCGTCCGCCCGCTGCTGCTCGCCGAGGACGGGCCGCAGCTCAACCAGCTCTACGCGGCCTGGGTGCTCGCCCTCGGCGGTCACACCGCGCCGTGGATCGCCCGCCGGCTGGACCTGCCCGTCCCGACCGTCCGACTGCTCGTGGACGCCGTCCGCGAGCGGCGCCGGGGACGGCACCGGCCCGGCCCCAACCCACCACCGTCGCAGCGCCATTGACGACCGCGCCCACCAACTCCGGCCCCCGCGTCGCACCACGAGAGGAACCCTTCGGTGATCACCGCCCTGGACCACGTCCAACTCGCCGCTCCGCCCGGCAGCGAGGCCATGCTGCGCGCCTTCTACGGCGACATCCTGCAGATGGCCGAGCTCCCCCGCCCCGCCTCGCTCGCCGCGCGCGGCGGCTGCTGGTTCGCCGCCGACGGTGGCCGCGTCCGGCTCTACCTGGGCATCGAGGACGCCTTCCGGCCGACCACCAAGGCCCACCCCGGCCTGGCCGTCGACGAGATCGACGCCTTCGCCGGCCGGCTGGAGACCTCCGGCGCACTGGTCGTGTGGGACACCTCGCTGCCGCCGAACCGCCGCTTCTACACCCAGGACCCGGTCGGCAACCTGCTGGAGTTCGTCGAGCAGCAACCCGCGCAGCAGCACGCCCAACAGCCCGCGCCGACCGCCGAGAAGCCGACCGGGTCCTCCCGGGAACCTTCATACAGTTGACGACAACTGATTGAAACCGCAAGCTCCTTAACGTCTCCTTACCCGAATCCCCTTCCTCCCCCGGGCTTCCGGCGGACAGGCTTCCGAATGCTCCGCCAGGTGCGCGACCGCGCACCGCGGAACGTCCAGGGGAGGACTCCACCGTGCCCGACAGGCAACACCGACGGCTGCTCGCGATCGCCGTCACCCTCACCGCGATCGGCCTCACCACCACCCAGGCCTTCGCCGCCCCCGTCCCGGTGCCCACCACCACCGCCACCACCCACGACGGCACGACGGACGGCGGTGACGGCGGCAGCGACGACGCGCACGACTCCATGGAGTCCACCGCCCAGTTCACCGAGGCCCGCACGGCCCCCGGCGTGGTCGCCCCCGGCGCGTACGGTGCGGCCTGGGCGCAGCTCAAGTCCCTGCCGCGCACCGGCGGCGAGTGGGAGCACGTCACCACCAAGCCCTACAACGCCGACGACCCGCGCTACCGCGACGTCAACTCCAACTCCAGCGGCGGCTCCGGCGACGTCACCGGCCGGATCACCGGCCTCGCGGCCGACGACGACGGGCACGTCTACGCGGGGGGCGCCGACGGCGGCGTGTTCCGCTCGCGCACCGGCGGCGGAGACTGGGAGCCCATCGCCGAGAAGCTGCCCTCGCTCTCCACCGGCACGCTGGACCTCGACGGCTCCGGCCGCCTCTGGTACGCCACCGGCGAGGCCAACACCGGCGCCACCACGTACGTCGGCACCGGCGTGTACGTCCTCGCCGACCCCAAGCACGGCACGTTCCAGCCCGGGGACCGGGTCGGCGGCGCCGAGCTGGAGTCCACCACCATCCACGCGCTGCGCTTCGCCGGCGACAAGGTGTGGGCGGCCACCAGCCGCGGCGTGTGGAGCCACTCCACGACCACGCTCACCGGCCCGTGGACGCTGGAGTTCGCGCCCAACCCGGACTACCTGCCCGGCGGTTCGAAGGCGGCCGACCCGAGCGCGCCGTACAAGAACATCGCCAACGACATCGCGATCGACCCCAAGGACCCGTCCAAGGTGGTCCTCGCCGTCGGCTGGCGCAGCGGCGACACCTACAACGGCTTCTACAGCAAGGCTGCGGACGGCAGTTGGCAGCGCGTCGGCTCGCTCGGCGACCTGCCGACGGATGCCGCGAACGTCGGCGACGTCACCTTCGCCCGCTCGGCGGACGGTTCGCGCTACTACGCGATCGACGAGTCCCCGGCGGTCATGGCGAGCAACCCGGACACCGGACTCAAGGGCGTCTACGTCTCCAGGTCCGGTTCGCCGTCCGGCCCGTGGACGCTCATCGCGGACAAGGACAAGCTCAGGAACTCCGGTTCGGCCCTCCAGGGTGCCGGCTACCAGCCCGGCATCCAGTCCTGGTACAACCAGTTCCTCCAGGTCGACCCGGCCAACCCGGACCACGTCTACGCCGGCCTGGAAGAGGTCTTCGAGACCACCGACGGCGGCGGCTCGTGGGTCACCGCGGCGCCGTACTGGAACAACCCGTTCCCGTGCTGGAGCATCGACCCGGCCAAGCAGACCGGTGACTGCTCGCCGACCACCCACTCCGACCAGCACGCCGCCGCCATCGGCACCTACCGGGGCCGCACCAGCGTCTACGTCGGCAACGACGGCGGCGTCTACCGGCGCCCGGTGAACGGCCAGTTGGACGCCTACGGCCACGGCAAGGACTGGACCTCCCTCGCCGACGGCACCATCGACACCCTCCAGTACTACTCGGTCGGCGTCGGCAAGGACCCCGCCGACCCGTCCGGCCGGGGCGTCATCGTCAGCGGCGGCCTCCAGGACAACGGCGAGTCCATCCTGCGCGCCCACGACAAGGTGATGGGCTCCAACTTCGGCGGCGACGGCGGCGACACCATCGTCGACCCGAACAACGGCTGCAACATCGCCCAGGAGTACGTCTACCTGGACATGTGGGTCACCCAGAACTGCGCGGTGAACAACGGCAGTTGGCTGACCGACCCGGCGAAGGCCACGTCCTTCGAGGTCGCGCCGCCCGACAAGGACGCCAACGCCGCCCGCTTCATCGCCCCGCTGACGACCGACCCGAGGAACGTCAACACGTGGGTCGCCGGCGGCCGGCACGTCTGGGTCCAGAACAAGGGCTTCGCGATCCGCAGCGGCAGCGAGTGGACCAGCGCGTACGACCTCGGCGCCGGCCACGTCGCCACCGCGGTCGCGACCGTCAACGGCACCGTGTACGCGGGCTGGTGCGGCCCCTGCAACAACCAGGGCTTCACCCGCGGCATCGCGGTCGGCAAGACCGACGGCACCGGCTGGCACCAGCTGAACCTGCCCGTCGACGGCACCCTGCCCAACCGGTACGTCTCGTCCTTCGCCGTCGACGAGAACGACGCGCAGCACGTCGTCGTCGCCTTCTCCGGCTTCTCCCGCGCCTGGACGGAAGGCCCCGGCGCCGGCATCGGCCACCTCTTCGAGTCCCACGACGGCGGCACCACCTGGACCGACATCTCGGCCAACCTGCCCGACGTCCCCGCCGACACCGTCAGGTTGCTCCCCGACGGCGGCATCGCCCTCGGCACCGACGTCGCCGCGTTCTACCGCGCACCCGGCGAGAGCCGGTTCAAGGTCCTCGGCGAGGACCTGCCGACCACGTCGGTGCTCCAGCTGAGGAGCGGCCCCGACGGCAAGCTCTACGCCGCCACCTTCGGCCGCGGCATCTGGGCCATCAAGACCCGCCGCGACGGCTGACCCGTCCCTACACCCGCGACCCGGGCGCGGCGGCGGCCCCGCCGCGCCCGGCGTTCGCCTGCGCGACCAGGTACGGCACCATCCCGCGCTCCGCGAGCGCCGTCCGCCAGGCGTCCCGCGCGAGCGCCAACTCCCCCGGACCCCCGGCGTCCCCGGCCGAGGCCCCCCGCGAGCGCGAGGCCTCGGCAGCCAGCCCGATCCCACCCGCCAGCGCACTCACCAGCGCCACCCCGGCCGCGACCCACCCGGCGCCGACCAGCGCCCCGCTCAACACCTCCGAGTCGTCGGCCAGCCCGAGCGAGTAGCCGAGCAGCAGGAAGATCCCGGCCGCGGCCCCGGAGACGAGGGGCACGATCACCGCCAGCACCCCCAGCCACCCCGAAGCCCGCTCCGGCGCAGGCGCGTCCACCGGCAGCCGCGCCTCCGCGTCGGCATCCGCCCGCAGCCCCGCGTACCGCTCGTACTCGGGCGCAGCGGCGGCCAGCACGTACTCCGCGTTGTCCCGCGCACACCGCCGCAACCGCTCGACCCCGTGTGCCTGTTCCCCCGTCGCCCGCAGCGCGGCCTGCACCGCCGCCCCGGCGAGCGCCCTGCTGAGCACCGTCTCGAAGTCGGCCCGGTCCTGCTGAGGAAGCCGGAGCGGTCTTTCCATGGTTCAACCCCGTTCGCTGTTCGCGTCGCCCCCGCCTTGGCGCCGGCTTTACCAGCCCTTAGTTCTACAGCACTGTAGAGCATGGGGTGCAGGCGGAGCAGCACTCGTGACCAGTGAACTTATGGCTACGGAACGGGATCGGCCATGGGTACACGCCGCAGAGCGGCCAGGATCGATCCGACGCCCCGTCGGCCGACGGCAACGCTCCGAGCCCTCCCCGCGTGCAGGAGGACGAGCCTAGGCCACCGTCAGGATGCCCCGCATGAAGTGGTGGAACGTGCACTGGTACGAGTACGGGCCGCGCTGCGCCGGTGCCGTGACGGTGGCCGTGGCGCCCGGGGCGATGGGGGCCGTGCCGAAGGTGCGGTCCTGGGCGGTGAGGGTGTGTTCGACGGCGTCGGTGTTCACCACCGTGACGGTGCCGCCTGGGCGGACGGTGAAGTTCGCGGGCTGGAACTGGAAGTTCCCGATCGTCACCGTCACCGCCGCCGGGCCGGTGGGGGCCGCCGTCGCGGGGCCGGGCTGCGCGGACGGCGGGGCGGTGGGGGTGTTCTCGTCCGGCGCCGGGCCGATGTAGGCGCTGAGGCAACCGCTCAGGCCGGCAGCCAGGAGGAGGGCGCCGCCGGCCCGGGCCAGCCGGGTCGGCGGGCGCATCAGTCGGTGGCGGCGGCGGTGACGAGCCGGATCCGGCGGGCGTCCGCGGAGGCCGGCGGGGCGGAGCCGAGGTTGGAGACCGTGGCGGTCAGCACGGCGTCCACGTCCGGGATCCAGTTGCTGGTCTTGGACGGCACGATGAGCTGGCGGTGCTGCTCCGTCCCGTCGCACTGGATGTCCGTCTCGGCGGTGCGGGTGGAGCCGAAGGCCTTCGTGGCGGCGTCCTCCGGGTCCTGCTGCTCCACCGTGACGGTCAGCGACCTGGCCTCGGCGGCGACCCCGCACGCGTACGTGACGTCGACCCGGACCTTGCCCGGGATCTTCTGGTCGATCCGGGCGCCGTCGATGCTGACCGACGTCGTGGGCTGGTCGGGGCCCGGATCGGCCCCTGCGGGTACTGCCAGGCTGCTGAGGGCCGTGGTGAGGGCCGTCAGGATGATCCACCGCTGCACTGCCAACCTCCCGGGGGGCTAGGACGAGCTGCGGCCGACGCTAATCGCCCGCCCCCGGCCCCGCGCGCCGGGCGGCCCGAACGGCTCACACACCGTCCTGAACGGCTCACACCGCCCGGCGCTGCGGGCCTGGCTCACGCCGCCTGCCGCACCAGCCCGGCCCGCGCGCCCGGCCGCAGCCAGACGACCCACGTGAGCGCCGAGCAGGCCAGGTAGGCCGCCAGGAATCCCACGTACGCGGCGTCCCCGTTGTGGCTGGCCTGGAAGGACTGCCGGAAGGCGAGGTTGACGATCACCCCGCCGAACGCCCCGATCGCGCCCGCGAGCCCGATGAGCGCGGCGGAGCGCCGTCGTGCGTCGGCCTCCGCCACCGCCGGGTCGGCGCCGGCGGCGACGGCGGCGCGGGCCCGGCCCTGGTAGTGCGCGGGGATCATCTTGTACGTCGAGCCGTTGCCGATCCCGCTGAGCACGAACAGCGCGACGAACCCGGCCAGGAACAGCGGCAGCGAGCCCGCCCGGGAGGCCGCGAGCACGACGGCCGTCCCGGCGCCCATGGCCGCGAACGTCGCGAGCGTGACGCGCGCGCCGCCCCAACGGTCGGCGAGCCGTCCGCCGACGGGCCGCAGCAGCGAGCCGAGCAACGGCCCGAGGAAGGTGAGCGCGGCGGCCTTGACCGGGGTGTCGAAGCGGTCGTGGAACTGCACCTGGAGCACCTGTCCGAAGGCGAAGCCGAACCCGATGAACGAGCCGAACGTGCCGATGTACAGCGCCGATACGGCCCAGCCGTACGGGTCCCCGGCCACCTCGCGCAGCGCCCGCCCCTCGCCACGCGAGGCACCGGAGGAGACGGCCAGGTTGTCCATCCGCCACCAGGCCCCCGCCGCCGCGAGCACGATCAGCGGCAGGTAGATCAGCGGCAGCAGCCGTGGGTGGGCCGCGCCCGCCGTGGCGAGGACGAGCAGCCCGAGCAGCTGCACGGCCGGCACCCCGAGGTTGCCGCCGCCCGCGTTGACGCCGAGCGCCCAGCCCTTGAGCCGGTGCGGGTAGAAGGCGTTGATGTTGGCCATGGACGAGGCGAAGTTGCCGCCGCCGACGCCGGCCACGCAGGCCACCGCGAGCAGCGTCCCGTACGGGACGCCGGGTCGCAGGACGAGGGCGGCGAGCACGGTCGGCACGAGCAGCAGCAGCGCGCTGATCACCGTCCAGTTCCGTCCGCCGAACCGCGCGACGGCGAAGGTGTACGGCAGGCGCAGCAGCGCGCCGAGCGCGGTCGGGAGCGCGGTGAGCGTGAACTTCCCCGCCGTGTCGATGTGGTACTCGGGCCCGAGGAAGAGCACGAGCACCGACCACAGGCTCCACACCGAGAAGCCGATGTGTTCGGAGAGGACGGAGAAGACGAGGTTGCGCCGGGCGATGCGGGCGCCGGCGCGCTGCCAGAACTCCTCGTCCTCCGGGTCCCAGCCGCGCAGTTCGGCGGGTCTGGCCGTACCGGCCTCGACGGTGGTCGTCACTGCGCACCTCCGGAGACCCGGACGGGCCAGACCTTCAGGACGGCCGGGCGGCCGTCGGGGGCGGTGTCCTCGTCGAGGCAGCGGCCGTCGGTGAGGTCGAAGACCTGCTTGTACATCGGCGAGGCGAGCGTCGGGCGGGAGCCGCGGCTGCCGAGCAGGCCGCGCGAGAGCACCTGGGCGCCGCTGAACGGATCGAGGTTGTCGACGGCGTACAGCGTGCCGGTGCGGTCGAGGAAGACCGCGACCTGCCGCGCGCCTTCCAGCAGGACGGCCCTGCCGCGGCCGGGCTGCAGGTCGTCGAGGGTGCAGACGGCGCGCCAGCGGGTGCCGTCGTGGATCTGAACGGTCACGGGGTGAGCACCTCCAGTCGGGCCCCGGCGATGAGGACCGGGGATTCGAGGGTGTGTCCGTCCTCGCCCGGGCGGGCGGGGCGGATCTGGCCGCGTTCGGGGACGAAGGTCACGGCCGGGTCGGGGGTTCCGGGGGCGTTGACGAAGGAGGAGAAGCGCCGCAGCCGGTCGGGGTCGGCCAGGGTCTCGGCCCATTCGTCCCGGTAGCCGACGATGTGACGGGCCATCAGCTCGTCGAGCTCGGCGGCGATGCCGAGCGAGTCGTCGAGGACGACGGCCCGCAGGTGGTCGAGGCCGCCCTCCAGGCGCTCCAGCCAGACCGAGGTGCGTTCGAGGCGGTCGGCGGTGCGGATGTAGAACATCAGGAAGCGGTCGATGGTGCGGATGAGCGTCTCGCGGTCGAGGTCGGCGGCGAGCAGGTCGGCGTGCCGGGGCGTCATGCCGCCGTTGCCGCCGACGTAGAGGTTCCAGCCGGCCGAGGTGGCGATGATGCCGAAGTCCTTGCTCTGCGCCTCCGCGCACTCGCGGGCGCAGCCGGAGACGGCGGACTTGAGCTTGTGCGGGGAGCGCAACCCCCGGTAGCGGAGCTCCAGTTCGATGGCGAGCGTGGTGGAGTCCTGGACGCCGTAGCGGCACCAGGTCTCGCCGACGCAGGACTTCACGGTGCGCAGCGACTTGCCGTAGGCGTGGCCGGACTCGAAGCCGGCGTCGACCAGTTTCCGCCAGATCACCGGGAGCTGGTCGACGGTGGCGCCGAACATGTCGATCCGCTGGCCGCCGGTGAGCTTGGTGTAGAGGCCGTGGTCGCGGGCGATCTCCCCGATCGCGATGAGGCCCTCGGGGGTGATCTCGCCGCCGGGCACGCGCGGGACGACCGAGTAGGAGCCGTTGCGCTGGAGGTTGGCGAGGAAGTGGTCGTTGGAGTCCTGGAGGGCGCCCTGTTCGCCGTCGAGGATGTGGCCGTTGCCGAGGCTGGCCAGGATGGAGGCGACGGTGGGCTTGCAGACCTCGCAGCCCTCGCCGCTGCCGTGCCGGTCGAGCAGGTCGGAGAAGCTCCCGATCCCCGTCACGCGGACGATCTCGTACAACTCGGCGCGGGTGTGGGCGAAGTGCTCGCACAGGCCCTTGTCGGTGCTGACGCCGGCCGCCTCCAGCTCCTCGGTGACGACGGTGCCGAGCATCTTGATGCAGCTGCCGCAGCCGGTACCGGCCCGGGTGCACTTCTTGACGGCGGCGACGCTGTCGCAGCCCTGGTCGCGGACGGCGGCGCGGACGGCGCCCTGGGTGACGTTGTGACAGGAGCAGAGCACCGCGTCGTCGGGCAGCGCGACCGGCCCGGCGTTCGCGAACCCGGCGGGCAGCACGAGCTGCTCGGCCGGGACGGTGAGCGGCTTGCCGGCCACCGCGAGCGGGCGCAGCGTGCCGTAGGCGTCGGTGTCGCCGACCAGGACGCCGCCGAGCAGGGCGCCGTCCTGGCCGATGACGAGCTTGCGGTAGACGCCGCCGCGGCTGTCGCTGTAGAGCACGTCGAGTGCGCCCTCGGCGGTGCCGTGCGGGTCGCCGAAACTGGCGACGTCGACGCCGAGGAGCTTGAGCTTGGTGGAGGTGTCGGCGCCGGTGAAGCCCTCGCCGGGCAGGCCGGCCAACGTCCGTGCCGCCGTCTCGGCCATCTGGTAGCCGGGGGCGACGAGACCGTAGACGCGGCCGTCGGCGGCCTGGGCGCACTCGCCGATGGCGAGGATCGCCGGGTCGGCGGTGCGGCAGTGCTCGTCGACGACGACGCCGCCGCGGGCGCCGACCGGCAGGTCGCAGTCGCGGGCGAGTTGGTCGCGGGCGCGCACGCCGGCCGAGAACACCACGAGGTCGGCGGGGAGTTCGCGGCCGTCGGAGAGCGCGAGCCCGGTGACCCGGCCGTCCTCGCCGGTGACGACGCCGCTCGCGCCGGCGCTGGTGTGCACCGTCACGCCGAGGTCCTCGATCTTGCGGCGGAGCACGGCGCCGCCGCCGTCGTCGACCTGGACGGCCATCAGGCGGGGTGCGAACTCGACGACGTGGGTGGTCAGTCCGCCGGCCCGCAGCGCGCCGGCGGCCTCCAGGCCGAGCAGCCCGCCGCCGACGACGACGCCGGTGGCGGCCTGCTCCGCGTCCGAGCGGATGGCGTCGACGTCCTCGATGGTGCGGTAGACGTGGCAGCCTGGCGCGTCCTTGCCGGGCACCGGCGGGACGAACGGGACCGAGCCGGTGGCCAGCACGAGGGCGTCGTAGTGGAGTTCGGCACCGGACCGGGTGGTGACGGTCCGCCCGGCCCGGTCGATCGCGGTGACCGGGTCGCCCAGGCGCAGGTCGATGCCGTGCTCGGCCAGGAAGCCGGGCGGGCACAGCGAGAGGTCCTCGGCGGTGCGGCCGTCGAACAGCGCGCTCAGGTGGACCCGGTCGTACGCGGGCCGGGGCTCCTCGGCTAGCACGGTGACCCGCCAGCCGGCCGCGGCGGGCTGCGCGGTGAAGGCCTCCAGGAAGCGCTGGCCGACCATGCCGTGGCCGACCAGGACCAGGTCCCGGACAGTGCGGTCGTTACGGGTCATCGCGGTACTCCTCGGGTGAGCAGGTGCAGGGGGTGGCCGCCGAGCGGTCCTTCGCTATCGAAGGCGCCGGCCAGCGCGTCCACGGTGGCCAGGTCGCCGAGCAGGATCGCGCCGACCAGGCGGTCGCCGCGCAGGACGAGCTTCTTGTAGCTGCCGCGGGTGGCGTCGGCGATCCGCAGGACGTCGAGACCCGGGTCGAGGGTCTCGTCCACGGCGCCGAAGGCCGCGTACTCCAGGTCGCCGGTGCTGAGCCGGGCACGCTGGAGGCTGCCGGTGTAGCGGGCGTCCGGGTCGGCGCCGGACAGCCGCCGGGCGAGCACGTCGGCCTGCTCCCAGGCGGGGCCGGCCAGGCCGTGGACGGTGCCGCGGTGCTCGGCGCAGTCGCCGATCGCGGACACGTTCCCGGAGACTGCCAGCCGGTCGTCGACCAGGATGCCGGTGCCGACCGGCAGCCCCGCGCCGTACGCCAGGGCGGTGCGGGGGCGGGTGCCGCAGGCGAGCACGACCAGGTCGCAGTCGAGCCGGTAGCCGTTGGCCAGTTCCACCGCGCCGACGCTCTCGCCGCCGTGGACGGCGCGGGCGCGGTTGCGGGCGTAGGTCTCGACGCCGAGCCCGAGCAGTCGCTCCCGCAGCACCTCGGCCGCCTCGTGATCGAGTTGACGCTCGATCAGGTGCGGTCCCTGGTGGACGATTTCGGTCCGCACGCCGAGCGCGGCGAGCGCCCGGGCGGCGCTCACGCCGAGCACCCCGCCGCCGATCACGACCGCGCGCTTCGCGGTGACGGCCTCCTCGGCGAGCCGCCCGCAGTCCTCCAGCGTGCGCAGGGTGTGCACGCCCTCGGTGAGACCCAGCCCGTCGGGGCGGCGCAGCCCGCGCACGGGCGGCAGCACCGGGTTGGAGCCGGTCGCGAGGACGAGCTCGTCCCACGGCTCGACGGTGCCGTCGGCCAGGGTCAGCGTGCGGGCGGCCGGGTCGAGGGCCACGACCTCGCAGCCGGGCCGGGCTTCGGCCCCGCCGAGCGGCAGCGCGATCGACTCGGCGTCGTAGCGCCCGGTCAGGACGTCCGCGAGCAGCACCCGGTTGTAGGGCGCGCGCGGCTCGGCGCCGTAGACGGTGACGGTGCCGGACCCGCCGAGCGCACCGTAGCGCTCGGCGAAGCGGGCGCCGGCCATGCCGCCGCCGACGACGGCGATCCTCGGGGTCACGGGGCCACCTCCTGTTCGGCGCGCTCCACGCGGACCGCGCACAACTTGAACTCCGGCATCCGGGACACCGGGTCGAGCGCCGGGTTGGTCAGGCTGTTGGCCCGGCCCGCCCCCGGCCAGTGGAAGGGCATGAACACGGTGTCCGCCCGGATCGCGTCGGTGATCCGCGCCGGGGCCACCGCCCGTCCGCGCCGGCTGGTCACCGCCACCGGCTCCCCGTCGGCCACCCCGAGCCGCTCGGCGAGCCGTGGGTGCAGCTCGACGAACGGGCCGGGGGCGGCCTTGGTCAGCTCGGCCACCCGCCGGGTCTGCGCGCCGCTCTGGTACTGGGCGAGCACCCGGCCGGTGGTCAGGTACAGCGGGTACGCCTCGTCGGGCTCCTCGCCGGCCGGGCGGTGGGTGACGGCCGCGAAGCGGGCCCGTCCGTCCGGCGTCGCGTACCGGTCGAGGAAGAGCCGCCTGGTGCCCGGGTGGTCCTCGGCCGGGCAGGGCCAGAACACGCCGTCCTCCGCCGCGATCCGCCGGTAGGTGATGCCCGCGTAGTCGGCGTCGCCGCCGGCCGAGGCGCGGCGCAGCTCGTCGAAGGCCTCCTCGGCCGCCACCGGGAAGCCGGTCGCGACACCCAGACGGGCGGCCAGTTCGCGCAGCACCCACAGCTCGCTGCGGACGCCCTCGGGCGGGTCGAAGGCGCGGCGGCGCAGGATGACCCGGCCCTCCAGGTTGGTGGTGGTGCCGTCCTCCTCCGCCCACTGCGTCACGGGCAGGACGACGTCCGCGAGGCGGGCCGTCTCGGACAGCACCAGGTCGGCGACGACCAGCAGGTCCAGCGCGCGCAGCCGCTCGGTGACGTGCCCGGCGTTCGGCGCGGACACCGCCGGGTTGGAGCCGGCCAGCAGCAGCGCCCGGACGCCGTCCGGCCGGCCGAGGCCGTCCAGCAGCTCGTACGCCGACTTGCCCGGGCCCGGGATGCTCTCGGCCGGCACGCCCCACACCGCGGCGACGTGCGCCCGGGCGGCCGGGTCCTCGATCGAGCGGTAGCCGGGCAGTTGGTCCGCCTTCTGGCCGTGCTCGCGCCCGCCCTGCCCGTTGCCCTGGCCGGTGAGGCAGCCGTAACCGGCGTACGGACGGCCGGAGTTGCCGGTCGCCAGGCACAGGTTGATCCACGCGCCGACGGTGTCGGTGCCCTTGCTGTGCTGCTCCGGGCCGCGCGCGGTGAGCACCATGCCGCTCGTCGCCGTGCCGAACATCCTTGCCGCCTCGCGCAGTTGGTGGGCGGGTACGCCGGTGATCCGCTCGACGCGGTCCGGCCAGTGCGCCATCGCGGCCTCACGGGCCGCCTCGAAGCCGGTCGTCCGCCCGGCGACGAAGTCCTTGTCCACCAGGCCGTCGGCGATCACCAGGTGCAACAGGCCCAGCGCGAGCGCCAGGTCACCGCCCGGGCGGGGCTGGAGGTACAGGTCGGCGAGTTCGGCCGTGCGGGTGCGGCGCGGGTCGACGACGATCAGGATGCCGCCGTTCTCGCGCAGTTCGCGGAAGTAGCGCACCGCCGGCGGCATCGTCTCGGCCGGGTTGGCGCCGACCAGGATCAGGCAGCCGGTGTGCGGGATGTCCTCCAGCGGGAACGGCAGGCCGCGGTCCAGGCCGAAGGCCCTGCGGTGGGCGGCCGCCGCCGAGGACATGCAGAACCGGCCGTTGTAGTCGATGTTCGCGGTGCGCAGCACCACCCGGGCGAACTTGCCCAGCAGGTAGGCCTTCTCGTTGGTCAGCCCGCCCCCGCCGAACACGCCCACCGCGTCCGGCCCGTACTGCTCCCGCACCCGGACGATCCCCTCCGCGACGCGGTCCAGCGCCTCCGGCCAGCCCGCCGCCCGCAGCGGCCCGCCGGGCCGGTCGCGCAGCAGCGGGCCGGTCAGCCGGACGTCACGGGCGAGCACGGCCGCCGCCGAACGGCCCTTGCCGCACAGCGCACCCCGGTTCACCGGGAACTCCGGTCGCTCCAGCACCTCTGGCGTGCCGTCGGCGCCGCCGCCCAGCCGCATGCCGCACTGGAGCGAGCAGTACGGGCAGTGGGTGTCGGTGGTCGGCGCGGGGGCCGCCTTCGGGCTGGTCGGCGTCATGCCGAGGAATGTCGCCGTCCGCTGTTTCGCGACCGCGTCACCCGTGTTGCGGGCGCGGTACACCTCCCTCACGGCCGCCCGGCCCCAGGGTGCGCTCCAGGAACGCCAGTCGTAACCGGAACGGCCGTTTCGCTTACCTGGGGGTGACGGGCGGGCAACGCCCCCGTAACGTGCGCGCCGCACGCTGACCGGCATGGCCACCCCCAGCACCTCGCCCGGACCCCTGACCGGCTTCACCGTCGGGGTCACCGCCGCGCGCCGCCGTGAGGAACTCGTCGCCCTCCTCACCCGGCGCGGCGCCCAGGTGGTGGAGGCGCCCGTGCTGCGCATCCTGCCGCTCGCCGACGACCTCGCCCTGCGCGAGGCCACCGAGCGGTGCCTGGCCGCCCCGCTCGACTACGTGGTCGCCACCACGGGCGTCGGCTGGCGCGGCTGGATGAGCGCCGCCGAGGGGTGGGGCCGCGGTGCCGCCCTCGCCGAGGCATGCCGGGGCGCGGTCGTGCTCAGCCGGGGGCCCAAAGCCACCGGCGCCGTGCGGGCCAGCGGCCTCGGCGAGGGCTTCTCCCCCGGCACCGAAGCCACCGACGAGCTCCTCACCTGGCTGCTCGCCCGCCCCCTCGACGGGTGCCGGATCGCCGTCCAGGAACACGGCGTGCGGCTCGACGCCTTCGCGGCGGCCCTGCGCGAGCGCGGCGCCGAGGTGATCTCCGTCCCCGTCTACCGCTGGGCCCCACCGGACGACATGGCCCCGGTGCGGCGGCTGGTCGAGCAGACCGTCCGGCGCCAGGTGCACGCGCTCACCTTCACCAGCGCGCCGGCCGTCGCCGCCTTCCTCGCCACGGCGGAGGCCGAGGGCCTGCGCGAGCCCGTCCTCGACGCCCTGCGCGGGGACGTCCTGCCCGTGTGCGTCGGCGCCCTGTGCGCGCGCCCGTTCGCCGACCTCGGGCTGCCGACGGTGTACCCGGAACGCGGCCGGCTCGGCTCGCTCGTCCGCCTGCTGGCGGAGACGCTCCCCACGCTCGGTCGGCGCGAAATCCCTTTGTCCGAGGTGGTGTTGACGCTCCAGGGCAACGCGGCACTGGTCGACGGCGAGAGCCACCTCCTCAGCCCCCGCGGCGCCGCCGTGCTCCGGGCCCTCGCCGAACGCCCGGGCCACGTGCTGAGCCGCGCCGAACTCCTGCGCGCCGCCTGGACGGACGCGAGCGCGGACGAACACGCGGTGGAGGCGGCCGTCGGGCGGCTGCGGGCGGCACTCGGGCCGCACGCGGGACTCATCCGGACCGTGCCCAAGCGGGGTTACCGGCTGGCGGCGGGCTGATGCTGCTGGCCGTGGCGCACGGAAGCCGGGACGCGGCGGCGTCCGCGACAATCCAGTTGCTACTTCGCCGCGTTCGCCGTTTGCGCCCCGAACTGAACGTCCAGTGCTGCTTCCTGGACCTGAACAGCCCGCCCCTGGAGGAGGCCCTCCCCCAACTGGCCCATCGCCGGCCCGTCGTGGTCCCGATCCTCCTCGGCACCGGCTACCACCTGCGAGTCGACATCCCGGCCGCAGTGGCCGCCGCCGGCCTCCCACCCTCCCAGGTGGCCCGCGCCCTGGGCCCGCACCGCCTGCTCGCGGAGGCCCTGGCCGACCGCCTTGCGGAGAGCGGCGCCACCCGCGAAGCCCCAGTGGTCCTGGCCGGCGCCGGCTCCTCCGACCCGACGGCCGTCGCCGACACGACACGGATGGCGAGCCTCCTGGCCACCCACCTGGGCCGCCCGGTCACCCCGGCCCACCTGTCGGCGGCGAGCCCCACCCCCCACGAGGCCGTGGCCGCCCTGCACTCCGAGGGCCACCGCGAAGTAGCAGTAGCGACCTACCTCCTGGCCCCGGGTTTCTTCGCCCGCCGAGCCGCCACGACGGAGGCGAGGTGGACGAGCGCCCCCCTGGCCGCCCACGAGGCCGTCGCCCGCCTGATCCTCCACCGCTACGACGAGGTCAGACGGCGGGCTTGCGAGCTGCCGCGGGGGCGACGGGCACGGGCTGTGGAGGATGCGCCCCCGAAGGGCGGCTCGTTGCGGAACGCCCTCGACCACGGGAACGGGCGCGACGCCTCGACTCCGCAGCCTACGCCTGCTACGACGCGATCCTCCCGGTGCCCGCAGCCCCCGAACGTCTCACCTGGATGTGCGCTCCTCTCGGGCTCTCCACGGAACAGGTGATCACCCCTCGGGAGACCTGACCTCCTACGGCGGGTCGAGCGGTGGAAGGCATGTGGAAGGCAGGGGCCCGCCGCGCCGGGTGCGCGGCGGGCCCTCACATGGCGCGGCGTTACCGGCGGCCGGCCACCGCTCGGCGGTCGGACCGGGCGTCCTCGCCCTGGTCGTCGTCGCCCCAGCCGTCGCTGCGGTCGCGGTACAGGGTGAACCGGTCGTAGAGGGCCGGCGTCGGGACCGGGTTGGCCGCCGTGGCCGGGGCCGAGTGGTAGTAGCTCACCGTGATGGTGGTGCGGCTGCCGGGCAGCACGCCCGGGTCGACGTCGAAGACCGCGACGCCGTAGGGGTGGGTGGTGTCCGGGTCGATCACCGCGGACCAGGCGGCCTTCTCCTTGGCGTCCGGGTCGGCCTTGAAGGTGAGCCGCTGGGTGCGGACGAAGGCCTCGCGGACTCCGTCGCCGTCGGCCGGCAGGTACTTGTCGTCGTGGCCGGCGGTGCCGCCGCCGCCCAGGACGAGGTGGACGGTGCCCTGCGAGGTGTCGATCCGCCGCAGGTCGTCGTCCGCGACGGACGGGGTGAGCAGGCCGCCGGACTCGGTGCCCCGCACGGGGTGGGTGCGCTCGTAGTCGTGGTCGTGGCCGGCGAGGACGAGGTCGACCGAGTACTGGTCGAACAGCGGCAGCAGCTTCTCCCGGATGCCCATGTCGCCGCCGTGGCTGGCGGCGGACGAGGACATCGCGAACTGGTGCATGCTGACGACGATCCAGTCGACCGCGCTGCCGCCCCGGGCCCGCGACAACGTACGTTCCAGCCAGCGCAGTTGGGCGCCATCGCTGTAATCGCTGATGTAGATGGACCGCCCGGTGGCGGGGTCGATGCTGGCGTCGTCCTCGACGGCGATCTCGTTGCCGTCGAGGCTCAGGAAGAGCACCGAACCGACCTGGAACGCGTACCAGTTGCCGCAGTGGTCGCGGGTGCCGTTGTCGGGGAGCTCGAAGCGGGTCAGGTAGGAGGCGTAGCCGAGGTCGCCGCCGCCCGCCTCGACCTCGTGGTTGCCGGGTGCGGGCATCCAGGGCCGGCTGGCGGCCGACTTGGACAGGTTGTTCATGAACGCGTTCCAGCACTGCGGCTGGAGCTGCGGGTTGTTGTTGGCGTACGCGAGGTCGCCGTTGAGCAGGTGGAACAGCGGCGAGAACTGCTCGACCTGGCGGACGGCCGCCGCCCCGTGGATCGAGGACTTCGCGAACACGTTGTCGCCGGTGCCGAGGTCGCCGAAGCTGGTGAAGCGGAACGCGGCCCGGCCGCGCCCGGGGGCGGTGCGGAAGGTGCCGCGCACCGGCTGGGCACCGTCGTGCAGGACGTCGTAGACGTACGTGGTGTCGGGCTTCAGACCGCGCAGCCGGACGTGGTGGGTGAAGGTCTCGACCTTGTTGAGGCCGTCGACGTACGTGCGCGTCTCGGCGTCGACGCTGCGCCCGGCGCCGCCGCGCGGGGTGCCCAGGCGCAGGCGCGGACGGCTCACGCTCGCCGCCGTCGCCCAGGACACGGTCATCTCGGTGGACGGCTCGTCACCCCACTGGAGGTGGACCTGCTCGGGGCCGGGCGTGCCGGCGACGGCGGGCTGCGTCCAGAGCAGGGTGGACGCCGGGATCGCCGCGAGGGCGCCGACGGCCGTACCCGTCCGAAGGACCGTTCTGCGCGAGGGATGTGACACTGCCGCCTCCATGGGCTCCGAGAAACGCCCAGGAGACTCCCACGGCGGACGGTACCGGCGAACCACTTCGGACAGTGCGTCCGGCGAACGCCGGGTGAACGAAACGGTTACTGTGGCCCACGTCCGACGGCGGCAACGCGATCGAGAGGTCCCGCACGTGTCCTCAGCACCGGATTCCCCCGCAGCACCGACCTGGTACACCGTCCGGTGCTTCTTCCGCTGGACCAACTGGAGCGACGCGCCCTACGAGGAGCGGATCACCCTCTGGCGCGCCGGCTCCTTCGACGAGGCGATGGCGCTCGGCGAGCGCGAGGCGGCCGCGTACGCGGAGGACGGCGGCTTCGAACTGCTGCCGCTCACCCAGGTGTTCGTCCTCGACGCGGACGGCGGCCCGGCCCACGGCAGCGAGGTGTTCTCCCTGCTGCACCGCACGGACCTGGCACCGGAGACGTACCTGGACCAGTTCGACCGCGACGGCGGCACCGACCAGCCGTGAGCCGAGGAGCTCCTACACGCCGTAGTGATGGGCGAACGGCCGCCCGGGGCAGGTACGGCACTCGAACAGGCGTACACCGTCGAGGTCGCCGAGGCTCAGGCCCGCGCCCTCCCACGTGACGTCGCGGTCCTCGACCGGGGTCCAGGCCTGCCGGTTGTCGTGCTCCTCGGTGCTGTCCACCGTCAGCAGGTGGTCCATCGGTGCCCCGCACACCTGGCAGGCGGGCCACCGCGGCTCCTGCGACCAGCCGGGGTAGCCGCCCAGCTTGGTGCCCGGCGCGGTGGACAGGTGGTACTGGTAGTTCCAGCCCGTCTCCTCCTCCACCTGTTCGAAGCGGGCGTCCAGGGCGTCCCAGAGCTCGTCCGGCAGATCCCAACTCGCGTACTCGGTCACCGTCTCCGGGTGCACGACGCAAGGGCGCGGCACCTGTCCGTACCAGGCGTCCGCGGGCGTCCGCGGGGTCCGCCGCACCTCCCCCACCTCCTCCGCGGAGCGCCAGTGGACCAGCGGGACGACCCACTGGCTCGCGTGGCGGCGCGGGCACCACAGCACCTGGAGCAGGTCCCGCCCCTGCGGGAAGGGCACGGTGTCCGGCACGTCGGCGCGGAAGATCTGGACGACCGCGACCATCGGCGACCCCGGGTGCTCGGGGCACTCCGGCCACGGCTCCCGCACCGGCCAGAGCAGCGGCCCGCCGACCGAACTGTCACGGCACGTCGGCCGGCCCGCGCGCGGGTGCAGCCGCACGGTCTCCGTGCGGAAGGGCGTGAGCTCGGGAAACAGCTCCTCGACGTTCAAGGGGCGCGGTGGGGTTCGACGGGTCACCCGCGGACGGTACCGGTGCCCGCCCCCCGGGCGCACCGGAGATTCGGCCGGAGCCGCGCAGGAAGTCGGCAGGCCCGACTTCCCGCGCCCGGCTTACGCCGGCTGCACCTACCTCGGCACCGCCACGGCCCGCACCGGAGGCTCGGCGTCGGTGGTGCCGTCCTGGGCGACGACGGTGAAGCGGCCGGGGCCGTCCGGGGCCAGGTCCGACGGGTGGTCCGACTCGGTGCCGAGGACGGCGAGGCTCTCGTCCTCGTGGCCGGTTGCGGTGTCCACGCCGGTCAGGGAGTTGCGGGTCATCGCCCAGACGCGGGTGCCGTCGACGGCCAGGCCGGTCACCTGGTCGCCCAGCCCGGCGGTCCACCGCTTGCCGCCGTCGGCGAGGGAATAGGCGACCAGGCGGCCCGTCGCGTGGCGGCTGTTGTGCTTCGCACCGCCGAAGGTGACATCGTCCGGCTTCTCGCCCGGCACGACGAGCAGGTCGCCCACGACCACCCCCGCGATCTCCTGGTCGACCCTGAGCAGGTCCTTGATGTTCCCCGCCATGCCGCTTCTCCCCCGAGACGTGTCGAGTGATCATGGCAGAGGCCGACAAGCGCAGGAAGTCGGATCCATCGACTTCCTGTGCACCACCCTTCGGCTATGCGAGAGGAGACTGTGGGCCATGGATGCGATCGCTCATGGTGTGCGGGAGTCGGCGTCGCGGATCGGAACGTGGCTCCGGGCCCACGTCCGGTCGGCGCCCGCCGTGCCGGCTGCGGACGTGGCAAGGCTCGATGCGGCGGCGCAGGAGCTCGGGCTGGTGCTGCCCGGGGATCTGCGGGCCTGGTGGGGGTCGACGGGTGTCAGCGCCGACTTCTGGCTCCCTGGGGACTTCGCGCCGACGGGCCTGGAGGAGGCAATGGAGACCCGGGAGATCTGGCTTCTGATCGCCGAGCAGAGCGCGGGTGAGGGAGAGGGTGAGAGCGAGGGTGAGGAAACGTTCCTGCCCGCGTTCATGCCGATCGCGTTGAGCCCCGGCGGCGACGGCCTGCTCGTCGATCTGCGCTCCGGCGAGTGGCAGGGCGCCGTTTTCCTCTGGGATCACGAACGATGGGGCCTCGGCACGCCGCTCTGGGAGGGCGTGGGCTCGATGCTCGCGGACGTCGCCGACGCGCTGGAGTCGGGTGCACCGGCGTTGACGTGGCACGAGGGTCTCGGCGGCCCCGAGAATCCGGTCGTCGCGGCGGTCGACGGGTCCCGCCGACTGGGCTGGAAACCCGCGTGGATCTGACCCGCACCGGACAGACGCAGGACGTCGGACCCGCCGACTTCCTGCGTGCGGAGGCCTCGCCCGGACGGATTACCGTTCCCTGACGTCCCGTCCGCGCCCGCCCACCTCCCGGGCCCACCCGACTAGCGTCGACGGCATGGAGATTCTCGTCACCGGCGGCGCCGGCTTCATCGGCTCCGCCGTCGTCCGCACCCTCACGGCGGCAGGCCACGGCGTGCGGGTGCTGGACGCGCTGCTGCCCGCCGTTCATCCGTCCGCCCAGCCCCCCGAGCTGCCGGACGGCGTGCCCTTCCTGCACGGGGACGTCCGCGACCCGGCCGCGGTGGAGGAGGCGCTCGACGGGGTGGACGCCGTCTGCCACCAGGCCGCGATGGTCGGCCTCGGGCTGGACCTGAACGACGCGCCCGCCTACGCCGGCTGCAACGACCTCGGCACCGCCGTCCTGCTCGCCGCGATGGCCCGCACCCGCGTCCGGCGTCTCGTCCTGGCGGGCTCGATGGTCGTCTACGGCGAGGGCCGCTACCGCTGCCCCGTGCACGGCGACGCCTCACCGGGCCCGCGCCGACCGGCCGACCTCGACGCCGGCCGCTTCGAACCGCCCTGCCCGCACTGCGGCACCGCCCTCGCCCCCGGGCTGGTCACCGAGGACGCCCCCGCCGACCCGCGCAACGTGTACGCCGCCACCAAGCTCGCGCAGGAACACCTGGCCTCCTCCTGGGCCCGCGCCTGCGGAGGCACCGTCCTGACGCTCCGCTACCACAACGTCTACGGCCCGGGGATGCCGCGCGACACCCCGTACGCGGGGGTCGCGTCCCTGTTCCGCTCGGCCCTCGCGCGCGGCGAGGCGCCCCGGGTGTTCGAGGACGGCGGCCAGCGGCGCGACTTCGTCCACGTCGAGGACGTCGCGGCGGCCAACCTGGCGGCCCTGACCGCGATCGACGCCAGGCCGCCCGGCAGCGCCCGCGCCTACAACGTGGGCAGCGGCGAGCCCCGGACGGTCGGCGAGATGGCGTCGGCGCTGGCGGAGGCCTACGGCGGCCCGGCACCGGTGGTGACGGGCGAGTACCGGCTCGGCGACGTCCGGCACGTCACCGCGGACTCCGCCCGCCTGCGCACCGAACTCGGCTGGCGCCCGCACGTGCCGTTCCACACCGGGATGAAGGAGTTCGCCGCCGCGCCGCTGCGCGCGTGACCACGGCGGGCGTGAACCCGCTAGACGGCCGCCCTCGGCGCCGGCAGGGCGATCTCGAAGCAGCAGCCCCCGTCGACGTTGCGCACGCCGGCCCGCCCGGCGTGCGCCTCGACGATGCCGCGCACGATGGCCAGGCCGAGCCCGCCGCCGCTGTCACCGCTGTCGCCGCCCTCGCCCGGGTCGCGCCGGGGCGTGCGGGCGGCGCCGCCGCGCCAGCCGGTCTCGAAGACGCGCGGCAGGTCCTGTTCCGGGATGCCGCCGCAGCCGTCGGTGACGGACAGCACGACCTCGTCCGCCTCGCGCCGGGCGGCGACCGCGACCACGCCCTCCTCCGGGGTCGCCCGGATGGCGTTGACCAGTAGGTTCCCGAGCACCCTGGTGATCTCCCGGCTGTCCACCTCGACGGGCTCGGCCGCCACCTCCCGCCCCTCCAGCCGGACTCCGCGCCGCCGGGCCAGCGGGTAGGCGCCGGCGAGCGCGTCGTCCACCAGGTCGTAGACGGACACCCGGGCCACCGACAGCGACAGCGCCCCCGCCTGGATCCGGGACAGCTCGAACAGGTCGTCGACCATCCCGGTGAGCCGTTCGACCTCGGTGCGGATCCGGACGAGGTAGCGCTCCGGCTCGTCGGCAACGCCGTCCTCCAGAGCCTCGGCCATGGCCCGCAGGCCGGCGAGCGGGGTGCGCAGGTCGTGCGAGATCCAGGCGATCAGCTCCCGGCGCGAGCGTTCCAGGGCCTGTTCGCGCGCCCTGGACTCGGCGAGCCTGGCGCTGGTTGCGGCCAACTCCTCGCTCAGAGACGCCAGTTCAGAGCCGAGCGGATGGTCCGGCGCGGTGAACCCGGCGTCGCTGCCGACCGTCCGGGCCGCCACGGCCAGCGCCCGGCTGCCGGCCACCACCTGGCGGCCGAGCAGGGCGGCGGTGAGCAGCGACACGACGGCCGCCATGCCGAGCACGGTGACGACCACGCCGAAGTCGTGGGTGGACAGGAACATCGCCTGCGCCACCGCGAAGGTGCCCGAGGTCACGGCGAGGACGGTCACCACGGCGACGCTGAACAGCGAGAGCGCGACGGAGCGCCGGCGCAGCAGGCGGATCGCGGCCCAGCCGAGCAGTCCGGCACCGCCCGCTCCGAGGGCGGCGAACAGGGCGATCAGCAGGAGGTCCTTCACGCCGCCGCACCCCCGCGTTCCGGGCCGACGGGGTCGTAGCGGTAGCCGACGCCCCACACGGTGGTGATGAGCGCGGGCGCGGCGGGGTCGTCCTCGATCTTCTCGCGCAGCCGCCGGACGTGGACGGTGACGGTGGAGAGGTCGCCGAAGTCCCAGCCCCAGACCCGCTGCATCAGGTCCTGCCGGGAGAAGACCGTGCCGGGGTGTCGGAGCAGGAACGCGAGCAGGTCGAACTCCCGCAGGGTCAAAGAAAGTTCACGTTCACCGCGCTGGGCCCGGCGGGCCTTCGGGTCGAGGGCGATGTCCCCCGAGCGCAGCGGACCGGCGTCCGGAGCCGCCGCGCCCGCCGGGGCCGCGCCGGCCCGGGCGCGGCGCAGCACCGACTGCACCCGCAGCACCAGCTCGCGCGGGCTGAACGGCTTGGTGACGTAGTCGTCGGCGCCGAGCTCCAGGCCGAGGATCCGGTCGGCCTCGTCCCCCTTTGCGGTGAGCAGCACCACCGGCAGCCCGGCGCCCTCGGCGGAGGCCCGCAGGCGGCGCAGCACCTCCAGGCCGTCGAGGCCGGGGAGCATGAGGTCCAGCACCAGGAGGTCCGGGGGCGCGCTGCGGGCGAGGGCGAGCCCCTCGGCGCCGTCGGCGGCGCGGTCCACGAGGTGGCCGGCGCGGGTGAGGTAGCCGGCGACGACCTCGGCCACGGTCGGGTCGTCGTCGATCACCAGGATGCGGGAGACGTCGTTCACCTCGCCGAGGATAGGAGGTGGCGGCGCCGGGCGGAGACCGGACGGGACGGGCGTTCGCCTTCCGTAAGATCCCCGAGAAGATCCCCGAGAAGATCCCGGACGAGATCACCCGGACGGGCCAGCCGACACGACGTCCGCGTTCCGTAAGGCGCCGGTGCCCCCGCGCGGGGCCCGCCGGCGCCTAGCGTGGCCCGCGTGACCTCACCCACCCCCATTCCCCCTTCCGTCGACGTCGTCCTGCCCTGTCTGGACGAGGCCGCCGCGCTGCCCTGGGTGCTCGGGCGGATCCCGGCCGGCTGGCGGGCGATCGTCGTGGACAACGGCTCCACGGACGGCTCCGCCGAGCTGGCCCGCTCGCTCGGCGCGACGGTGGTGGCCGAGCCGCGGCGCGGCTTCGGCGCCGCCTGCCACGCCGGGCTGCTCGCGGCCACCGCCGAGCTGGTGTGCTTCCTGGACTGCGACGGCTCGCTCGATCCGGCCCAGCTGCCGCGCGTCACGGGCCCGGTGCTGGCGGGCGCGGCGGACCTCGTCCTCGGCCGGCGCCGCCCGTCGACGGCCGGGGCCTGGCCGGTGCACGCCCGGCTCGCCAACGCCGTCCTCGCCCGCCGCCTGCGCGCCCGCACGGGGGCGGCGCTGCACGACCTCGGCCCGATGCGGGCCGCCCGCCGGGAGCGGCTGCTGGCGCTCGGCCTGGGCGACCGGCGCTCCGGCTACCCGCTGGAGATGGTGCTCACGGCGGCGGCGGCCGGTATGCGGATCGCCGAGACGCCGGTGGACTACCTGCCGCGCGCGGGCCGCTCCAAGGTCACCGGGACCCTGCGCGGGACGCGGCAGGCCGTCCGCGACATGCGGGCGGTGCTGGCCGCGCCGCCGCCCACGCTGCTGGTGATCGCCAAGGCGCCCGTCCCGGGCCGGGTGAAGACGCGGCTCACGCCGCCGTTCACGCCCGAGGAGGCCGCCGGTCTGGCCGGAGCCGCGCTCGGCGACACCCTGCACACGCTGTCCACCGTCCCGGCCGGGCTGCGCCTGCTGGTGCTGGACGGCGAACCGGGCGACTGGCTGGCGCCGGGCTGGCAGGTCGTGCCGCAGTCGGGCGGCGGGCTGGACGAACGGCTCGCGGCGGCCTTCGCCCACGCCGCCCGCCTCGCCCCGGGCGCGCCCGCGCTGCTGGTCGGCATGGACACCCCGCAGCTGAGCGCGGCGGGGCTGGCCGAACCGCTGTCCGCCGCCCGGCGCGCGGGCGTCGACGCCTGGTACGGCCCGGCGGCGGACGGCGGATTCTGGGCCCTCGGCCTGGCCCGGCCGACGGCCTCGCTCGCCGCCCGACTCCTGCGCGGCGTACCGATGTCCACGCCACACACCGGAGCTCATCTCCTCGACCGCCTCGCCGCAGTGAATCTGACGGTTCATCATCTTCCGGAGCTCACCGACGTGGACACCGCCGAGGACGCCCGCCGCGTCGCCGCCGAAGCCCCGCACAGCCGCTTCGCCGCCCGCCTCGCCAGAGTCGAACCCGGCGCCGTGGATGACGCGTTGACGATCGCCGCCGCCTCGCAGGTCGACACCCCCTCCACAGCGCCGAACTCGCCCGCCAGGATGCCACGTTGACGATCACCGCCACCACCCCCTGGGTCGACGACCCGTTCGCGGAGGCCGTCCGCACGGGTCATGGCCCGCTCTGGCTCCGCCGCGCCGACGGCCACCGCCTGCGGCTCGACGTCGAACGCTGGTGCGCCCCGGCCGCCGGGGCCGACCACAGCCTGCTGCTGCGCTGCACCCGGCTCTCCGCCCCCGTCCTCGACCTCGGCTGCGGGCCCGGCCGCCTGGTCGCCGCGCTGCTCGAACTCGGCGTCCCGGCACTCGGCGTGGACGTGACCGGCGCGGCCGTCGCCCGTACGCTCGGCCTCGGCGGCGCGGCGCTGTGCCGCTCGGTCTTCGACCGGTTGCCCGCCGAGGGCCGCTGGGGTGCCGCGCTGCTGGCCGACGGCAACCTCGGGATCGGCGGCGATCCGCTCGCCCTGCTCCGCCGGGGCGCCGAACTCATCGCCCCGGACGGCCTGTTGCTCGTCGAGGTGGAAGCCGCGGAGACGGACGAGCGCGCTGTCGTCCGGGTCGAGGGCCCCGACGGCCGCCTCGGCCCGCCGTTCCCGTGGGCCCGCCTCGGCACCCGCGCCACCTTGCGCCGCGCCCGCGCCGCCGGCCTCGCCGAGGCCGAGCGCTGGACCTCGCACGGCCGGCGCTTCCTGGCCCTGCGCAAGTCCTGACCGGCGCGGGGCCCGACCGCCCAGGGCGTGAGCCGAGCGCGGGCACGGATTTGGGCCGGGGTCCAGGGAGCCTTGCAGGACGCCGTTCGTGCGTCACGCGTGCGGCTGTCGCCCAACCGCCTCTCGGCCCCTCGGTCAGGGGTGCCCCGGCGGCACCCTTCGCGGCGTCGCGGCCGAGCCTGCCAGAAGCCCCGGGCGGGGACAAGACCCCAAGACCGACGCCTACCCGGCGTTCCCCACCCACCACGGCGGGTGCCCGGACCTGCACGTCAACGGCACCCGTCCCGTGCCGTCCACGCACCGGACCCACGGGACGGACACCAGCCCCACGGGACCGGCACCCTATTCACACCGCCCGCGCGAGCGTCCACCGAGCGGCCAGCCGGCCGCCCCACCGCCGCACCGCACCACCCGTCACGACGCACACCAGCGCCACCCCGTACGCGGCCTGCTGCGCCTCGATCCCGCCCGTCAGGTAGAGCACCTGCCCCGCCGCCGGGACGGCCAGCCACTCCCACCGCCCGTCCAGCGCGACGAGCGCCACCACCAGCAGCCCGTACCACGGGTAGGACGGCGCCACGACGAGCAGTGCCGTCCCGGTGACCAGCAGCGCACCCGACCACGGCCGCGCCGGGTCCCCGCGCCGCAGCACCCACAGCGCCACCCCGGCCAGCACCGCTCCCGCCGCCCACGGCAGCAGCGCGTCCGGCAGGACCAGCGCCAGCAGCCCGAACCGGTCGATGTGCCCCTGCTCGTAGCCCTCCTCCCGAAGGTAGCCCGGCAGGTACCCGAGCACCCCGGCCCCGGACGCGGCGACGTACGGGACGTACGAGAGCGCGAGCGCACCGACCGTCCACGCCAGCAGCACCGCGCCCTCCCGGACGGACCGGCGGGCGAGGGCCCCCGGCAGCGCCAGCCCGGGCAACAGCTTCACCGCGATCGCAGCGCCCACCAACGAACCCCCCACCGACGAACCCCCCGCCGCCGAGCGCCGCCGCACCGCACACCCCAGCCCGGCCACGAGCAGCAGCGCGCCCAACGTGTCCACGTGCGCGTCGTTGACCGACCACACCGTCACACCCGGGCACCACCCCCACAGCGCCGCCCGCCGGCTCCCCCGACCGGCCACGAGCAGTGCCCCCGTCGTCGCGACCGCGAGCAGCGCCCCGGCCGCCTGCACCCCGCGCACCCCGCCGCCGAACGGGTGCACGGCGAGGAACCACGCCTCCGCGACCGGCGGGTAGATCGTGTGCACGGCGGGCCGGTTGATGTGGGTACAGTCCCCGGCCGACGTCCGCCGCACGTCCCAGCCGGTGCACTCCCCACCCGCCGGCCAGAGCCCCGGATCGCGCAGCCGGGCGAGCGCAGGGTCGTCGGGGGCGTGCGCGTACGGGGAGATCCCGGCGGCCTGCACCCGGCCGTCCCAGACGTACCGGTAGGCGTCGTCGCTGGTGCGCGGCGGCGCGAGGAGGCCGACGGCGGCGACGGCGACGCCGCCTGCGAGCACCAACGGCACGACCTGACGGTCCGCCACTTTCCGCAGCAGTGCGAGCGCGAGCGCGAACAGCCCGGCGTCGACGGCGTACCAGACGAACAGGGGAGCGCGATGGTCCAGCGTGCCGCCGCCGGTGACGGTCACGGCGAGGGCTCCGACCAGGGCGGCGAGGGCGAGGAGGACACGAGTGAACACGGCGCCCACCCTGCCACCGCCGGGCCGCGCCGGGCCGCCGCGACGTGGCGCCGTTCGGATTCCGTAAGCACGTCGGAGCACCGCCGCGGGGCCCCGGACGGGTTCCATGGGCACGTGAATCCGAAGACACCCGAACCCCCCGGCCCGAGCTCCCCCAGCCCGAACTCCCCGGGCCCGAACTCCCGCGGCCCGTACCGCCGCCACGACCTCCCGCTCCCGCCGCCTCCCGACGCCCTGCGCCGCGGCCCGTTCCGCGACGGGACGTTCCGCTCGCCGCTGCACGAGCCGCGCACCGCCGTCGTGCTCGGCCGCTGGCTCGGCGCCGCGCTGCTGGTCTGCTTCCTCACCGGCCTGGTCAGCCATGCCCTCCAGAACCCGCCGACCTGGCTCGTCCCGTACCTCCAGAGCCGGCCGGTGGACGGCTACCGGGCCACCCAGGGGCTGCACGTGATCAGCGGCCTGGCCGCGATCCCCCTGCTCGGGGCGAAGTTGTGGACGGTCTACCCGCGGCTCTTCGAGTGGCCGCCCGCCCGCGGCGTGCTGCACGCGCTGGAGCGGCTCGGCATCTTCGTCCTCGTCGCGGCGATGCTGCTGGAGGTGTTCACCGGGCTGTTCAACACCCTCCAGTGGTACCCCTGGCCGTTCCCGTTCCGCCAAACCCACTTCTGGCTGGCCTGGTTGGCGACCGGCGGCCTCCTCGTCCACATCGCCGCCAAGGGCACCCTCATCGCCCGGCACTGGCGCCGCCCGGCCGTCGGGCTCCCGCAGCGCCGCGCCTTCCTGACCGCCGTGACGGCCGCCGCGGGTGTCGTGACCCTCACCACCGCCGGGCAGACGGTGCCCTTCCTCAGCGGCCTGGACCTGCTCGCCCCGCGCCGCCCGGACATCGGCCCGCAGGGCCTGCCGGTCAACCGCACCGCCGCCCAGGCCGGCGCCGTCACCGCCCCCGCGGACTGGCGGCTGCGCGTGGACGGCCCCCACCCGTACACCCTCACCCTCGTCGAGCTCGCCCAACTCCAGCAGCACGAGGTGGAGTTGCCGATCGCCTGCGTCGAGGGCTGGAGCGCGACGGCCCGCTGGAGCGGGGTCCGGATCGCCGACCTGATGGAGCGTGCCGGTGCCCCGGCCGGGGCCGCACTGCGCTTCACGTCGTTCGAGGCCGACGGGCCCTACCGGGTGATGGAGATGCCGTCCGAGTACGCCGTCGACCCGCTCTCGCTGCTCGCCCTGCGCGTCAACGGCGAGGTGCTGACGGCCGACCACGGCTATCCGGCGAGGGTCATCGCCCCGAACCGGCCCGGTGTGCTGCAGACCAAGTGGATCGAACGGATCGAGGTCGTCTGATGCCCCGCCGGCTGCGCGCCGCCCTCCTGCTCGGCGGCCTCGCCCTGCTCGGCTTCGGCCTTTCCGGCCTGCTCGCCGACTCCTACATCACCGCCCCGTTCGACGTCCTGGTGTGGGCCGTCGGAGCGGTCGTCCTGCACGACGGCCTGTGGCTGCCGCTGCTCTGCCTGATCGGCGCCCGCTACGCCCGCGGCCCGGTGCTGCGCGCATGGCTGGTCGTCGCGGCGGCGGTGACGGCCGTCGGGCTGCCGGCCGTCCTGCGGGACGGCACGGACCACGGCAACTCCTCGGTGCTGCCGCTGCCCTACGGCCGCAACCTGCTGCTGGTGCTGGCCGCCACCGCCGCCGCCGCACTGCTGGTCGCGCTCGTCCGGCGATGGCGCACCCAGGGCCTCAGGCCCCGGCGGCGACGCCCGGCAGACCCGTCGTGAGCCCGTCCAGCGCGTGCGAGCAGACGCAGTCCCGGTCGGCCGGCAGGCTCTCCAGCGCCTTGAACAACACGGTGCGCAGCCGGTCGACGTTCCCCGCGAAGGCCTTCAGCACCTCGGCGTGGGTGACGCCCTCACCGGCCTCCACCCCGGCGTCGAGGTCGGTGACAAGCGCCAAAGACGTGTAACAGAGCCCGAGTTCGCGCGCCAGCACGGCCTCCGGGTGCCCGGTCATGCCGACCACCGACCAGCCGTTTGCGGCGAACCAGCGCGACTCGGCGCGGGTGGAGAAGCGCGGGCCCTCGATCACCACGAGCGTCCCGCCGTCCACCGGCTCCCAGGCCGCGTCGCGCGCCGCGTCCAGCGCCGCTCGGCGCCCGGCGGGGCAGTACGGGTCGGCCATCGACACGTGCACGACCTCGGGGAGCGAGCCGTCCGGCAGCGGCAGTCCGTCGTAGTAGGTCTGTACCCGGCCGGAGGTGCGGTCGACGAACTGGTCCGGCACCAGCAGCGTGCCGGGACCGTACTCCGGTCGCAGCCCGCCCACCGCGCACGGCCCGAGCACCTGGCGCACCCCGAGCGCGTGCAGGGCCCACAGGTTGGCCCGGTAGTCGATCCGGTGCGGCGGCAGCCCGTGGCCGCGCCCGTGCCGCGGCACGAACGCCACCCGGCGGCCGGCCACCTCACCGAGGAACAGCGCGTCGCTCGGCGGCCCGTACGGCGTGTCGACGCGCACCTCGGTCACGTCGTCCAGCAGCGCGTACAGCCCCGACCCGCCGATCACGCCCAGTTCGGCGCGCGGGAGTTGCTGATCGTTCGTCATCGTTCCTGCCCTTCCTCGGAGACGTCCCGGCCACTGTAGGAGGCGGCGCCCCCGGCGGAAGCGGGACCTCGATTACGTCGGTCTTACGGATCGCGGCCGCGCGAAGCCGCTGCGGCCGAATGGCGGCGGGCCGCCGGGGTGGTCCCCGGCGGCCGGGCGGGTGACTTTCCGGACGCGTCGGCAACCATCCGCCCCACCTGGCGTGCGTCGGTGGACATGCGCCTTCTCCGGACGGCGCACGCCCTGTCCCCGGACCTGAGAGCCGCCCATGCCTCCCACCGCCCGTCTCCGCAGCATCGTCCCCACCGCCCTCTGCGCCCTGGCCGTCGCCCTCGCGGCCCCCGCGGCGCAAGCCGCGCCCCCGGGCGGCGGCCACGGGGCCGACCCCGTCGGGAGGTACGACTGGGAGAACGTGGCGGACTGCGAGAGCAGCCACAACTGGCACATCAACTCCGGCAACGGCTACTTCGGCGGCCTCCAGTTCGACAACCCCACCTGGCGCGAGAACGGCGGCCTCGCCTACGCCCCGCGCGCCGACCTCGCCACCCGAGAGGAGCAGATCGCCGTCGCCACCGTGCTCGCCGAGCGCCGCGGCCTGAGCCCATGGCCGGTCTGCGGCGCCCGCGCGACCCGCGACCACGACCGGAACCGCGACCGAGACCGGAGCCGCGACCGAGACCGGACCCGCGACCACGACCGGGAGCACGCCCGCGGCACCGCCCTGCCGCCGCCGGCCGCCCCGGCCACCGCGCTCGCCGACGGCGAGTGGCGGGTCGGCCAGGACGACACCCTGTTCGGTCTCGCGGACACCCTCCGCCTCCCCGGCGGCTGGCCCGCGCTCTACGAGGCCAACCGCGACGTCGTGGGCGACGACCCCGACCTCATCCAGCCCGGCATGGTCCTGCGCCTGCCGTCCTGAACCCCCGCCGGACGCCAAGCCGCCCACGCCCCGCCACTGGGGCGTGGGCGGTGCCGTCACGCGGGCTCCGCCACGAGGACGTGCAGCCCCCGCGCCCCCACATCGCTGTGCCGGACGGCCAGGCCCGCAGCCGTGCACTGCTCCTCGACCCACGCCGGGGCGAGCCGCAGCTTCGGGTAGCTGCTGACCTCCTGCGTCCACGTCCCGCCGCTGCGGATGTGGACCAGGTCGTTCACCAGGGCGGTGTCCTCGTCCGGGTACTCCAGCACACAGGTCATGATCCGGTCCTCGGTGGCCCGCACCGGGAGGAAGCGGTCAGTGCCGGTGAGCGGCCGGGTCAGGTCGCGGAAGGACAGGACGAGCCGCCCGCCCGGCGCGAGCGCGAGCGCCGCGTCCCGCAGCAGCGCGACGACGTCCTGCCGCCTCGGGAGGTGCGTGAGCGTGTCCCCCATGCACACCACCGCGGCCACCGTGCCCGGCGCGGTGTGTGCCGGCAGGGCACCCCGCAGGTCCGCCAGGACCGGCCGCACGGCGTCCTCGTGCCCGGTCTTCGTCGCCAGCCCCGTCAGTTCGTCGAGCAGCCGCGCGCTCGTGTCGACGGCGAGGACCGTCCCGTAGCCCAGCGCGGCGAGGGCGAGGCTCTGCGGCCCCGGACCCGCCCCGAGGTCCACGGCGAGCCGTCCGGGACCGTCCGCCCGCACGCCGAGCCCGGCGAGCAGCTCGGCCTGGGCGTCGGCGAGGGCCGGGACGTCTCCGCCGAGCATCCAGGTGTAGTGGGCGGCGAGGAGCCGGTCGTAGTGCTCGGGCGCGGTGTTCATGGCGGTGCCTTCCGTCCGAAGTTCCTGTCCCTGACGGCATGTTAGGAACTCCTGTTCCCGGCGGACCGAGCACCCCCGGGAAAGCGGTCGGCCCGCCCGGTCACCAGGACCGGACGGGCCGACGGAGGGCGCCGCGCTACCCGACGTGGACGCGCGGGCGGCGCGTCCGGTCCGGCTCCGCCTCGCGCAGCACCTCGCGGGTGACCGGGGCCACCTCGCCCTGGCCGAACAGGAAGAACCGCAGGAACTGGGCGAACGGGTTGCCCTCGGTCCACTCGAAGTACAGGTGCGGCCGCTGGCCCGTGCGGTCCCGGACGGTGAGCGCCAGGGCGGCGATCGCGTTCGGGACGCTGGAGCTCTCCAGCGTCAGCACCCGGTAGCGCCCGTGCAGCACCTCGCCGCGGACGGTCAGCTCGGACTCGAAGTCCGAGGCGTCGCGGACCGTCACCTCGACGAACACCAGGTCGTCCTCGCCCGGGATGTCGTTGTCGGCGCGGATCTGGCGGATCTTGTCGCGGTACTCGGCGACGTCCCGGTGGGTCGGCTCGTTGGCGATCAGGCGCAGCGGCCGGTGCGCGTAGTCGCGGATGAAGCGCTCGGCGACGTCGTCCAGGGTCACGTCGGTGACGCGCAGCTCGAAGGCCCGCTTGAGCCGGGAGAGCAGCGACACCAGGATGATGCCGGCGATGAAGCAGGCACCGATCTTGACGCCGTCCGGTCGCTCCATGGTGTTGATCACCGTGGTGTACAGGAAGACGGCCGAGATGATCCCGAAGGCCGTGGTCCAGCCGCGCTGGCGCTTCTTGTAGGCGGCGATGGTCACGGCGATGGCCGCCGAGCTGATCAGCACGAGCACGCCGGTGGCGTAGGCGCCGCCCTGGGCGTCGACGTTGGCGTCGAACAGCCAGGTGATCAGGAAGCCGACGAGGGTGAGGACGATCACCATCGGACGGACGGCGCGCGCCCAGTGCGGGGCCATGCCGTAGCGCGGCAGGTAGCGGGGCAGCAGGTTGAGCATGCCCGCCATGGCGGAGGCGCCGGCGAACCACAGGATCGCGATCGTGGACAGGTCGTAGACGCTGCCGAAGGCGCCGCCCAGGTACTGGTGCGCGAGGAAGGCGAGGGCGCGGCCGTTGGCCTCGCCGCCGGCCTCGAACTCCTTGGCCGGGATGAGCAGCGTGCAGATGAAGCTGGTGGCGATCAGGAAGCTGCTCATGATCACGGCGGCGGTGGTCAGCAGCTTGCGGGTGCCGCGGATCCGGCCGGCCGGGTTCGCCTCGGTGTCCTCCGCCCCGCCCTCGATGTGCGGCATGACGGCGACGCCGGTCTCGAACCCGGACATGCCGAGCGCGAGCTTGGGGAACACGACCAGCGCGACGCCGATCATGACGAACACGTTGCCGTGCTGGACGGTCAGCGCGTTCGACCAGTCGGTGACGACGTGCGGGGCCTGGATGATCTTCCAGACGCCGACCGCGACGACGACCACGTTGAGCGCCAGGTAGACCACGACCAGGCCGACGGCCAGGCCGATCGCCTCGCTGAAGCCCTTCAGGAACACCGCGCCGAGCAGCGCGACCAGGATCAGCGTGATCAGCATCTGCTTGCCGCCGAGGACGCTGTTCAGGTGCGGGTTCTCGACCAGGTGCGCGCTGGCGTCGGCGGCCGAGAGCGTGATCGTGATGATGAAGTCCGTCGCCGCGAAGCCGAGCAGGGCGAGCACGAAGAGCTTGCCCTTCCAGAACGACAGCAGCCGCTCCAGCATCGCGATCGATCCCTCGCCGCGCGGGCTCTCCTGGGCCACCCGCCGGTAGACCGGCAGCGCGCCCAGCAGGGTCACGATCACCAGCACGATCGTGGCGATCGGCGACAGCAGGCCGGCCGCGAGGGCGGCGATGCCCGGCTGGTAGCCGAGCGTCGAGAAGTAGTCCAGGCCGGTGAGGCACATCACCCGCCACCAGCGCTGGCCCTGGTGACCGCCGTGCGCCTCCCCGCTCTCCTGCCCGCTCTGGTCACCCTGCGTGTCCTTGGCCACGGACGCGTCGGCCAGCAGCCAGTTGCGGAGGCGTATTCGCGCCGACGGCGCGGCCACCTCCGGGAGCGCCGCGACCTGCGCCGTCCCCGTCTCCGTCGAACCCGACGAAACCACCTTGCACCTCTTGTTCAAGACCCCGTAAAAGCGCCGTCGGGCGACGGCAGTGCGCCAGGCTATGCGACCGGCGTTAAGGAGTCGTCATCGGCCCGCGTTAAGAAAACGTCATGGTGGTGGACGTCTTGGCGCCGTCGGGGGCGCGCCGGGCCGGGGAACGCGCCCCGGCCCGGCGCCCGCAGGCGTTACGCCTGGTAACCGAGGACCGTCATCATGCCCGTCTCGGCGTGGTAGACGTTGTGGCAGTGGACCATCCACAGGCCCGGGTTGTCGGCGTCGAAGTCCACGGCGAGCGTCGTGCCGGGCAGCACGATCGCGGTGTCCTTGCGCGGGCCGCCGCCCGCCCGGCCGGCCCCGTCCGCCAGCGCGAAGGTGTGCCCGTGCAGGTGGACCGGGTGCCACATGTCCGTCGAGTTCCGGAACTCCAGCCGCACCCGCTCCCCCGCCGCCACCGGGTGGCGCTGCGAGGGGTCGTACCGGCGGCCGTCGAAGCCCCAGTCGGCCTTCGCCATGCCTCCGGTCAGCTCCAGCCGCACCGTCCGGTCCGGCGCCCTCGCGGGCAGCCGGACGCTCGCGTCGGCCGTGAGCTGCGCCGCGGTCACCAGTCGGCCGTCCAGCTCGGCCGGGCGCACCGAGGCGTCGGGCGCGGTGCCGCCGCCGGTGCGCAGCAGCGCGAGCGCGGAGGCGCCCTTGCCCTCGGCGAGGGCGGTGAGGGGGAAGACGCCGTCCTTGACGGTCACCAGGACGTCGTAGCGCTCGCCCATGCCGAGCAGGAGCGCCTGGGTGGCGGCCGGCTCGACCGGGAAGCCGTCGGTGTGGGTGACGGTCAGCTCGTGGCCGCCCAGGGCGACCCGGTAGGCGGTGTCGCCGCCCGCGTTGATCAGCCGGATCCGGACCCGGTCTCCGGGCTTGGCGGTGAAGGTCTCGGGCGCGGTCGCGAGGCGGCCGTTGACCAGGTGGAACGGGTACGCGACGTCGCCCGCGTCACCGCCGAGCAGGTCGCTGCGGGCACCCATGAGCATGCGCGAGGGGCCGGCCGTCCCCGCCGGGTCACGGCCCTCCGTCCCCGGCATGCCGTGCGCGCCCGTGCCCGCCATGTCGTGCCCGCCCATCCCTTTGGACAACTCGCCCAGGACGGCTTCGGGGGTGCTCCCGTCCACCCCGTCCACCCAGTCGTCCAGGACGACGACCCACTCCTCGTCGTAGGCCAGCGGTTCCTTCGGGTCGTCGACGATCAGCGGCGCGTACAGCCCGCGGTCCTGCTGGACGCCGGAGTGCGGGTGGAGCCAGTACGTACCCGGGCGGGTGAGCGCGAAGCGGTAGTCGAACGCGGCGCCGGCCCGGACCGGATCCTGCGTCACCCCCGGGACGCCGTCCATGTCGTTGCGCAGCGCGAGGCCGTGCCAGTGCAGCGAGGTCGGCTGCGGGAGGTGGTTGGCGAGGGTGAGCGCGAGCGTCTCGCCGGCGGTGGCGCGGACCTCGCGGCCGGGCAGCGCGTCGCCGTAGGCCCAGCTGCGGACGGTGCGCCCGCCGAGGTCGAGGGTGGTCGCGGTGGCGGTGAGCGCGACCTTGCGCTCCGCCCCGGGGCTGCGCCGCGCCTCGGCGGCGGCGACCTCGGGGCCGTCCGGACGGACGAAGCCGGCCGGCGCCGGAGCCGGCTTGCCGTGGTCCATGCCCTCCATGCCCTTCATGGAGTCCGAACAGGCGGCCAGGATCCCGCTCCCGGCAGCGGCGAGCGCCGCGCCGAGCACGGCGCGTCGAGAGGGTGTGCGCATGACGAAGTGCACCTCGTGTGTAGGTGTGGGTCGGTGGACGTGCGAGGCAACCGCCACACGCCTACTGACGCAGCACCGACACGTCGGCGAGGACCGACCTCCCGCCCCTGGGCGGCGGAAGCCCTCGGACGGCGGCCGGCGACAACGCCGGCACGGCAGCAGCCGCATCGCCGTCCCGCCGCAGCACGTACCCCCCGACGGCGAGCAGCACGAGCCCCCAACTCGCCGGCACGGCAAGGCAGACCGTCATCGGGTCCATCCCACCGGGCATCCCGGCGTCGGCCGTCACGTCGTGCACCTGGTGCACCCGGACGGCGACATGCTCCCCGCCGTGCCCACCCCCGTGCCCACCCACCGGATGCCCGAGCGTGTGCATGGTCAGCACCCCGAGCAGAAGGGCAGCGAGCAGCACCCCGCGCAGGACCCGGACCACCCCGCCGCCCCGCACCCCGCCCACCTCCGTTCCCGACATTACCCCCACAGGGTATACGCCTCGCCACCCTCGACCCCGAACCCACCCCTGAAGTCCGCCCCTTAGGGGCGTAGACACGCAGGCGGCCGGGCATGGCAGCTCGTAGAACCGACCAGTACGCCATGAGAAGGTGCCCCTCATGAAGGTGATCGATTTCGTCCTCAACATCCTGTGGTTGATCTTCTGTGGCATCTGGATGGCCATCGGCTACGTCATCGCCGGAATCATCTGCTGCGTACTGATCATCACCATCCCGTTCGGCATCGCCTCGTTCCGCATCGCCGGGTACGTCCTGTGGCCGTTCGGGCGGACGGTGGTCGAGCGGCGGGACGCCGGGGCGGCGTCGTGCGTCGGGAACGTGATCTGGCTGGTGTTCGCGGGGTGGTGGCTGGCGATCGCGCACTTCCTCACCAGCATCCCGCTGTTCCTGTCGATCATCGGGATCCCCTTCGGGTGGGCCAACCTCAAGATGATCCCGATCTCCCTCACCCCGCTCGGGCGCGAGATCGTCTCGACGGACCAGCGCTTCGCCGGCTGGTAGGAGAACGGGCGCGCGACGGCCGGCGAGGAGTGAAATCCTCGCCGGCCGTCGGCGTTCCTACAGGTCCAGGATGCGGACGGCCATCTCGCGCATCTCGACCTTGCGGATCTTGCCGGTGACGGTCATCGGGAACTCGTCGACGACGTGGACGTAGCGCGGGATCTTGAAGTGGGCCAGCCGGCCGGTGCAGTAGGCGCGGACGGCTTCGGGGGTGAGGGGTGCCGCACCCTCGCGCATGCGGATCCAGGCCATCAGCTCCTCGCCGTACTTGGGGTCGGGAACGCCGATCACCTGGACGTCGAGGACGTCGGGGTGGGTGTAGAGGAACTCCTCGATCTCGCGCGGGTAGAGGTTCTCGCCGCCGCGGATGACCATGTCCTTGATGCGGCCGGTGATGGCGAGGTAGCCGTCCTCGTCCATGACGGCGAGGTCGCCGGTGTGCATCCAGCGGGCGGCGTCGACGACCTCGGCGGTGCGTTCGGGCTCGCCCCAGTAGCCGAGCATGACGGAGTAGCCGCGGGTGCAGAGCTCGCCGGGTTCGCCGCGCGGGACGGTGCGGCCGGTGGCGGGGTCGATGACCTTGACCTCCAGGTGCGGGCCGACCCGGCCGACGGTGGAGACCCGGCGCTCGACGGAGTCGTCGGTGCGGGTCTGGGTGGAGACGGGCGAGGTCTCGGTCATGCCGTAGCAGATGGAGACCCCGGCCATGCCCATCCGGCCGATGACGTCCTTCATGACCTCGGTCGGGCAGGGGGCGCCGGCCATGATGCCGGTGCGCAGGCTGGAGAGGTCGTGGCGCTCGAAGTCGGGGTCGGCGAGCTCGGCGATGAACATCGTGGGCACCCCGTACAGGGAGGTGCAGCGTTCGGCGGCGACGGCGGCGAGGGTGGCGCCGGGCTCGAAGGAGGGGGCCGGAATGACCATGCAGGCGCCGTGGGAGGTGGCGGCGAGGTTGCCCATGACCATGCCGAAGCAGTGGTAGAAGGGCACCGGGATGCAGATCCGGTCCTGCTCGGTGTAGTCGAGCAACTCGCCGACGAAGTACCCGTTGTTGAGGATGTTGTGGTGCGACAGGGTCGCACCCTTGGGGAAACCGGTCGTGCCGGAGGTGTACTGGATGTTGATCGGGTCGTCCGGCGCCAGTTCGGCCCGGCGGGCGGCGAGGGGAGCGGGATCGGCCCCGCGGCCGACGGCCAGCAGGTCGTCCCAGGCTGCGCTCCCGGTGAGCACGACGCGCTCCAACTCCCGGCAGCGCGGACGGACTTCGTCGATCATCGCCGCGTAGTCCGAGGTCTTGAAGGACGGTGCCGCCACCAGCAGCCGGATCCCGGCCTGGTTGAGCACGTACTCCAGCTCGTGCGAACGGTAGGCCGGGTTGACGGTCACCAGGATCGCGCCGAGCTTGGCGGTGGCGTACTGGGTGAGCGTCCATTCGGCGCAGTTGGGGGCCCAGATGCCGACCCGGTCGCCCTTGGCGATGCCGAGGGCGAGGAGGCCGAGGGCCAGCGCGTCGACGTCGGCGGCGAGTTCGGCGTACGTCCAGCGGCGGGCGGTGGCGCGGTCCACCAGGGCGTCGCGGCCGGGGAAGGCACGGACCGCGCGGTCGAGGTTCTCGCCGATCGTGTCGCCGAGCAGCGGCACGTCCGCGGTGCCGGATGAGTAGCTGCGACTTGTCGGCGTGGTCCGCACGTGCTGCCTCCTGGCTGGGGATCGCGAGGGTCGGGGACCATGGTCCCGATCCCGCACCCCCGGCGCCACCCCCGTTCGGGGGTGGCGCCGGCACCCGGCACGGCGAAGGGCCGTCCGCCGGAGTCGACGGACGGCCCCGGGGCCGTTGTCAGGCGTTGATGCAGGTGTTGCCGAACGCCGGGTTCAGGATCGAGATCACGCCGATCGAGTTGCCGCAGACGTTGGCTTCGACGTTCACCGGGATCTGGATCTGGTTGCCGGACAGCACACCCGGCGAACCGAACGCGACACCGTTGGCGGTGGCGTCGCCGGCCGCAGCGGTGCCCGCCCCGGCCAGGACGCACATCGCGGCGAGGGCGGTGGCGGCGAGGGTGGTGCGAATACGCATTGCGTCACTCCTTGTGAGGGTGGCGAAAAACCGTGTGACGATCACACTCGCCCCCGATCTCACTCGATCCGATGCCCGAAATGCCGGTATTGCTCGCTACGAGGGCGTGTCGTCCGGCCACGTTACGTCACCGCTGCCCAGGCCCACGCAGGCGCGCGGGATCATCGGCCCGTCGCCCCGCCGGGACAGCACCGTCAGCGCGCCGACCTGCGCGGACAGGCTGCCGAGCCGGGCCGCGCACTCGGCGGCGAGCTCCTTCGGGTGCTGGGTGCGGCCGAGCGACAGGTGCGGCGTGAAGCCGCCGGCGTGGCCGCGGCAGCGCGGGAAGCACTCCAGGAGGTCCGCGTACAGCCGGGCCCAGGGGGCGGGCCCGGCGGCGGCCGGATCGAGCCAGACGGTCGCGTACGCGCGGTGCCGGAAGCTGCGCACCCCGCTCAGTCGGGCCGGGAACGGCGGGGTGCGGGCCGCGGCGGCGGAGAGCAACGGGACGGCGCGGGCGAATTCACTCTCCGGGACGAATCCGAAGAGCACGTTGACGTGCGGCGGCCAGCGCCGGACCTGCGGGTCGTGCACCAGCCGGATCGCCTGGACGGCCGGCCACAGCTCGGGCGGCGGCAGCCAGGCGACGGCCGTGCGCGGCGTCGGCGGGAGGTCCATCAAGGCCGGGACGGCGGCAGCCGTCGGGGACTCCCCCGGGGCCGCCGCCGCGCCGTCCGCCCTGCCGTCCATGGGGCCAGGCTACGCACCCAGCCGCGCCTCCACCGCGTCCAGCAGCTCCCGGGCCGGGCGCAGGCCCGGCTCGGCCTGCAAGGCCCGGCGCAGGAGCACGCGCGCCGTGGGGTCGTCGCCCTCGCGGACGGCGTCGAGCGCCTCGTTGTAGTCGATCCGGCCCGCGTAGCGCAGCCGGACCAGGGCGACCAGGTCCTCCCGGCAGGACGGGCAGCGCAGGCTCTCCGGGTCCGCCGGGACGGCGCACTGCGGGCAGGGCACCTCGATCGGCGGGACCGCGTCGTCGGGGTTCATCGGGGACCGGCCTCCTCGGGGCGCACCGGGCCGAGCGACTCCGGCGTCGGGTCGTTGCCCAGCTCCCGCTGCGCCTGGGCGTACAGCACCAGGAGCGCGGAGTTGTGCCGGTTGGCGGCCTCCATGTTGGCGGACTCGACGGCCGCGTCCAGGCCGCGCAGCTCGGCGATGATCTGCTGGGCGAGGCCGGGCGAGACCAGGTTCTGGCTCACGTAGACGTTGCACATGGTGAGCATGCGGAAGGTGTGCCCGAGCGAGTCGCACAGCTCGTCGGCGCGCTGGGCGGCGCGCATCGCGCCCTCCCAGTCGGCCGCCTCGCGGCGCAGCCGCAGGTCGGCGGCGACCGCGCGCAGGCGGTCGAGGTCGCTCGGGTCGAGGTGCTTCTCGCAGTAGTGGATGAACAGGCTCAGGTACGCCTCCGAACCGCGCACCCAGCGCTGGGCCTTGAGCTGGCGCTGGGCCCGCTCCAGGGCCTCGTCGACCGAGCGGCCGCGGGTCTGGCCGGCCGCGAGGTCGTCGAGGGTGTCCATGAGGCGCTGGGCCTCGCGGAGTTCGGCCTCGGTGAGCTCGCCGCCCCAGCGGTCGGTGAAGGTCTCGATCTGCCGCTGCTGCTCCTCCACCTGGACCTTCAACTCGGGGTCGAGGGTGACCCGTTCGAGTTTGACGGTCTTCTCGCCGCCGCCCTGGATGCGCACCGACAGGGTGATGGTGCGGTCCCGGTCGAGGCCGAAGGAGACCTCCACGGGGGTGCGTCCGCCGAGACCGGCGGGCAGGCGGAGGGTGAGGTGGCCGATCAGCTCGTTCTGCTGGGCGATCTCGTGTTCGCCCTCGTAGACGGCGACTTCGAGGCGCTGGCGGCCGCTGCCGGAGACGACGAACTCCCGGCTGACCGGTGAACTGGTGGGGTAGCTGGTGTTCTTGGGGATGATGACGGCGAGCCGGCCGTCGTTGAGCTCGATGCCGAGGTTCTTCGGGGTGATGTCGAACGGGTTGGTGACCTGCATCAACTCGCCGCAGCCGGGGCAGACTTCGCTGCCGGGCGGATTGACCACCCCGCAGGAGGAGCAGCGCAGGCCGACGTCCTCGGCGGCGCTGGAGGCGACCCTGGTCTGCCCGGGGGCGGCCGAGTTGAGTGGTTCGCCGCACAGTTCGCAGGCGGTGACACCCGGGACGGCCGGGGTGCCGCAACGCGGGCAGTTGTCGCTGTGGGCGACGGTGGGCGCCTGCGACGGTGGCGCCACGACGCCCGAACCGTCCAGCGCCTGGCTGCACTTGGGGCAGGCGGAGGCGGCGGCGTCGACCGGGACGTGACAGGTGGGGCAGGACACCCGAGGGCCGCCGAGCAGCGAGGTGGCGCAGTTGGCGCAGGCCGAGGCGGAGAGGTCGCCGGGCGCCCGGCACTCGGGGCACTCGACCTCGCCGACCAGCGCGGACTGCACGGCCGCGCCGAGTGCGACGCACTGCATCGGGTTGACGCCGCGGCGGATCCGGCGCGGCCCGAAGACCTCGCCCAGGCGCCGCGCCACCAGCGGGATCGCGGTGGAGCCGCCGACCAGCACGACCTCGTCGATGTCCCCGACGGTGAGGTTGGCCTGCATGATGGCCTTGTGGGTCAGCTCGATGGTGCGCTCGATGTGGCCCTCGATGAGCTCCTCGAAGCGGGTGCGCTCGAACTCCGTCTCCAGCACCAGCTGGCCGGCGCCGAGGCCGGGGAGGATGACCTCGGAGGACTCCTGGTGGGAGAGCTCGATCTTGACCGTCTCGGCGGTGGAGGCGATCTTCGGGCGGTCGCGCAGGTCGGGCTGGTAGTCCGCGCCGTACTCCTCGCGGATGTCGTCGAGCAGCGCGGTGGTGATCGCCCGGTCGAAGTCGTCGCCGCCGAGCAGGTTGTCGCCCTCGATGCCGAGCACCGAGACCGAGCCGGGCACCAGCAGCAGGATCGAGATGTCGAACGTGCCGCCGCCGAGGTCGTAGACCAGGACGGTGCGGCCCTCGTCGCCCGCCTCCGAGGTGATCCCGTAGGCGAGGGCGGCGGCGGTCGGCTCGTTGATGATCCGCAGCACGTGCAGGCCGGCCATCCGGCCCGCCTCCTGGGTGGCCGCGACCTGCCGCTCGCCGAAGTACGCCGGGACGGTGATGACGGCCCGGTGGAACGGCTCGCCGAAGCGCTGCTCGGCGTCCTCCTTGAGGCGGTGCAGGATGATCGCGGAGATCTCGATCGGGGTGTAGGAACGGCCGTTGAACCAGACGTTGACGTCGCCGTCGGTGCCGGCCGTGACCTTGTAGTCGACCTCCTTGAGGGCCGCCTGGACCTGCGGGTCCTTGAACTTGCGGCCCATGAAGCGCTTGACCGAGCGGATCACGTTCGCGCCGTCGATCGCGGTGCGGCTGCGCGCGGTGGAGCCGACCAGCAGTTCGCCCTTGCGGCCGGTGCCGACGACGGAGGGCGTGGCCTCCTGGTTCTGCCGGTTGAAGACGATCTCCGGCTCGCCCCGGCGCAGGTGGGCCACCACCGAGTTGGTGGTGCCCAGGTCGATGCCGAGTGTGCGGTACATGGCGTTCCCCTCTAGTTCTTTTTCCGCTTGCGGCGCGTACCGGAGCCCGTGCGGGCCCGCCGGGGCCTGGTGGGCGGCGTCTTCGGGCGACCGGGGCCCGCCGGCGCGGCGGAGTCCGGCGCGACTTCCGGTGCAGGTTCGGCGTCCTCGAAGGTGGCGCCCTCCGGCTCGACGGTGCCCTCCGGCTCGACGGCGTCCTCGGGCTCGACGGCGTCCTCGGGCTTCGGCTCCGGGGCGAGCACCGCCTCCACGTACCCGGCGCCGAGCTCGTACACGGAATCCGCCTCCGCCTCCGGCTCGGACTCCGGCGCAGCGACCACGACCTGGGCCCGGCGCAGCACCTCGTCCCCCCAGAAGAACCCGGTGACGACCGTCTGCACGACCGTCTCCGGCGCCACCCCCGGCCGCGGCTCGGTGCCGACGATCTCGGCCAGCACCGGGTCCGCCGTCAGCCCTTCGAGCCGCATCGGCCGCACCCCGGCCCTGGCCAGCCGCCCCAGCAGGCGCCGTCGGGTCGCCTCGATCCCGGCGCCCCGGCCGAGGTGGACGAGCTCCGGGTCGAGGCCCAGCGAGGCGAGCGCGTCGTCCACCTCGACGAGCGCGCCGAGCAGTTCCTGCTGCGCGGCCCGGGCGGCCTGCGCCTCCTCCTCGCGCTTGCGCGTCAGCATCGAGGCGCGGAACAGCAGCTGGGTGAAGCTCTGCCCCAGGTCGAGCGCCCGGGCGCGCTCCGGCACCGGCAGCGGCGCCGGCGACTGCCCGGGCACGGCGGCCGGAACCGACGCGGGCAGGGGCGCGGACGGTTCGGGGCTCGGGGCGTGGTGGGTGGTCATTCGGGGACCTCGATCTGCGGCAGCACGGACAGGTCCGCGGCGAAGCGGGCGGGGACGGGTGGTTCGGAGGCGGTGCCGGGCGGGGTGGGTTCGGCGAAGTCGGCGGCCAGCTCGGCCCGGTGGAGCGCCAGGAAGGAGGCGGCGGGCGGCGGCTGGGGCCGCTCGACGACGAGCAGCGGTTCGGCGAGGGCCGGTGCCAGCAGCCCCGCGGCGCGGTCGACCGGCTCCGGCGGGAGCGGCTGCTGGAGGTCCAGTTCCAGGCGCTTGTCCGGGTTGCGCAGCCGTTCGGCTGCCAGCTGCACCTGCTGGCGGGTGTGGCGACCGGACTTCATCGCCGGGCCGACGGCGAGGAGGATCTCGCGCGCACTGGCGGTCGGCGGGACGCCCAGGATCTCGTACGGCGACGGTTCTTCCAGTGGCATGGCGCGGGTTGCTCTCCTTCGACCGCGGCCCGGGACCGCGGTGTGGACGACGGCCGGGTCAGTACAGCGAGTTGATCTTCCGCTGGAGGGCGCGCAGCTCCGCGTCCTGCGGGTTGTGCTCGACGGCCTGCTTGATCAGCTGCCGGGCCTCCCGGTAGGCACGGGCATTGGCCCTGGCCACCGCGTGGGCGCTGAGGACGATCCCGAGCTCGGTGTGCAGCTTCGCCGTGTCCTCGGCCGAGCCGGACAGCCGCAGCGCCTCCTCCAGCAGCCGGACGGCCTCGGGGTAGCGCCTCGCCTCGTACTGCTCGACGGCCTCGCTGCGCCACACGGTGACGGCCAGCTTGCGGACGTCGGCGGCCTGGCCGTCGTACTCCATCGCCGCGCGCAGCATCGCGGCGCGCTCGGCGAAGGGGCGGTCCTGGAGGGTGTCCAGCATGTGGTTGGCCAGCATGACGGCGACCCGGCGCGGGGCCTCCGCCTCGGGCCGGCCGGTGAACTCCGGGTCGGCGCGCAGGGCTTCGCCCATCCGCGACACCGCCACCGCGCTGCCGCCGGCCAGGGCCGCGGTGAGCGCGAGGCGGCGCAGTGCGAAGGCGAGGCCGAGCCGGTGGTCCGGGTCGGGGTCGAGGTCGATCAGCTCGCGCCACAGCTCCACGGCCGCTTCCAGGTCGCGGGCCGGGGCGTCCGGTTGGGTGAGCTGGTTGGCCCGGTTGCCGAGCGCGGCGGCGAGGAACTGCCGGGCGGTCTGGTCGCCGGGGTTGAGGGTGAGGCTCTTGCGCAGCAGGGTGAGGGCGCGGGGGTAGTCCTTGGTCTCGTTGTTGATCTTCCGGGCCCACTGGGCGTAGGTGGCGCCGAGATCGCTGCGCACCTCGGCGTGCTCGGGGGCCAGCGCCAGGGCGCGTTCGAGGAGTTCGGCCGCGCCCTGCTGGTCGTCGTCGCTGCTCTTGAGCAGGGCGCGGGCCGCGCGCAGGCCGGACTCGGCGGCGATGCCGGGCGCGTCGGCGGGGAGTGCGGCCCCGGGGACGGCGTGGGCGCGGGTGAGGCAGTCGAGGGCCTCGCGCCAGTTCTGGTTGCGGTGGTGCCCGCGGGCCTCGTCGACCAGGGTCTCCACCAGCAGGCCGCGCCAGGCATCGTCGCGCTGCGCCTCGGGGACGGCGTCCAGCGCCTCGACGGCGGCGGACTGGAAGCCCTGGATGAGGAGGTAGCGCTGCGGGCCGAGGGGTCCGAACAGGTCGAGCGCCTGGTCGAGCGGGTGCGGCTCGGGGCGGGACGCGCGCTTCCAGCCCTGCACGGCCCGGTCGAACTGTTCTCCCCACCAAGGGAGTTCGGGAGCGGCACGGAGGAGCCCGGTCAGCGTCGGGCCGTGCGCGAGGTGGCCGGCGGTGGCCCGCCCGGGCCGGCGGACCGTCAGATCCGCCTGGGCGAAGGCGTCGGCGCAGTGCGCCTCCATGGCGAGGCGGAGCGTCCAGCTCGCCGCGTCCTCGCCGGTGCGTCCCTCGGACTCGTCGAGCGCGCGCAGGTCGACGCGCAGCCGTTCGACGAGCGCGGCGCGGGCGGCGGCGACGCGCGGCGGCTCGGCCGGGCGGCCGGTGATCCGGGCGGACTCGGCCCACAGGGCGGGCAGGTGCAGGGCGGCGGCCAGGCAGCCGATCGTCCAGCGCCAGACCTGCGGGTCGGCGGTCCCGCCCTCCGGACCGGGCGCGGTCGCCAGGCGGTACCCGGCGAGGCCGAGGGCGTGCAGCAGGCGGGCGTCGGTCGGGTCGGCGAGCAGCAGCGCGTGGTAGGCGTGCCAGGCTTCCCGGAGGCGGCCCTCCAGGGCGTGCCGGTGGGCCTCGTGCTCGGCCAGCATGCCCAGGGTGGCGGCGGCCTGCGGGTGCCCCGGCGACAGCCGCAGGACCTCGCGGAGGTCGCCGGCGGCCGCACCGGGCTCGCCCGCGTCGAGGCGGTCCGCCGCGCGGCGGACCAGGACGGCGGCGCGCTCCCGGGCGGCCGTCTCCGGAAGCTCGGCCAACGCCTCGTCCAGCCGCCCGAGTTCGGCGCGGAGCAGGGCGAGGTCGAGCCGGACGGGCGCGGCGGGGGCGCCGTCGCCGAACGCGTCGGCCCAGGCGGCGAGCACCGGCTCGGCCTGCTCGGGCACACCGGCGCGGCGAGCGCAGTCCAGGACGGCCCGCAGGGCGGGGCCGGCACAGCGGACGCAGCGCGGGGAGGCGGCGTCGGCGGGCCGGTGGAGGTGCGCGTCGCACGCCTCCCGTCCGCAGCCGCCGCACGCACCGGTGGCGGGGGCCCCGCAGACGGGGCAGTCGGCGGGAGGGGCGGGGACCGGTTCGACCGCGGGTGCGGGCACGGGGGCGGCCGGGGTCGGCGAGGTGCCCGCGACCGGGCCCGTGGCGTACGGGTTCGGCGCGGCACCCGGTGCCGGGCCGTCGGCTCCGACCTGGCCGGTGACGTACGGATTCGGCAAGACGCCCGGCACCGCGCCCGAAGGGGCAGCGGCGGCGGCCGGAACGGGACGCGGCGCAGGCGCCGACAGGAAGTGCCGGTGCCACTCCAGCGCCGTCGCCCAGTTCCCGGCGCGCTCGGCGAGGGCCGCGCGCAGGCGGGCGACGGCCGGGTCGCCCGCCGGGTCGGGGTCCAGCGGCGCGAGCAGGGCGACCGTCTGCACCGGGCGGCCGGCCAGGAGCGCCGTGACGGCCAGGTGGTAGCGGTCGCGCGGGCCCGCGTGGGCGTCGAGCAGGCCGGGCAGGGCCTCCGTCGCTCCCCCGGCCAGGGCGAGCGCGGCCCGCAGCCGTCCCTGCCGGGCGCCGACCGCGCCCGGCAGGCCGTCCGCGAGGGCGAGCGCCTCGGCCGCGCGCGTCCGCGCCTCGGGGCGGTCGCGGCCGGTGACGAGCAGGTGGGCCGCCTCGCGCAGCGCGGCCTCGCGCAGGGCGGGCCGGTAGCCGGGCGCGTGCGGGTCGTCGTCGGCCGCCCGCTGCCACAGCTCGCGCGCCGCCGTCGGGTCGGTGGCAAGGCTCCGCCGGGCCAGCCGGTCGCGGACGACGGCGAGCCACGTGCGCAGGTCGTCGTCGCGCAGCCGCTCGAAGGCGGCCAGCGCGCTCGCCAGGTCGCCGGAGCGAACGCCGGCGAGGCCGTGGTGGAAGGCGGCGATCCGCCCCCACCGGGAGTCGTCGCCCGCCTCGGCGCGCAGCAGCGGCTCGGCCTCGGCGGTCCGTCCGGCGGCGAGCAGGGCGGCGCCGAGCCGGACGCGGGCCGGGCGCCAGCCGGGATCCAGCTCAAGACCGGCGCGGTAGTCGGCGGCGGCCTCGGCGGCGCGGGCGGCCCGCTCGTGGACCAGGGCCAGGCCGAACCGGGCCGGGGCGAAGGCGGGCTGGGCGGCGAGCGCGGCGGTGAACTGCTCCTCGGCCTGGTCGTCGGCGCCGAGCAGCAGCGCGAGGCGGCCGAGCGCGTAGCGGGGACGGGGGTCCCAGGAGGCCTCGCCGGCGGCGGCCTGGAGATCGGCCCAGGCGACGTCGGTCTCCCCGAGCCGCTGCCGGGCCAGGCCGCGGAACAGCAGGCTCTCGGCGCGCAGGACGGGCCCGCGGGACCACCGGTACGCCTCGCCCGGCGCGCGCCGCAGTGCCTCGTCGAAGGCGGCCACGGCGGGCGCGTCCCGGTGCAGGGCGAAGAGCTGCGCGCCCCAGCGGAACCACAGTTCGCCCCCGCCGCCCGGCGCGGCCGACGCGAGCAGGGCCTCGGCCTCCTCGGCGCGCTCGGTGCCGCGCAGGACGGCCGCCCGGGCCAGCACCGGCCAGTCCCGGCCGGGCAGGGCGGCGAGGACCTCCGCGGTGGCGCTGTCGCGCTGCTCGGGCGGGCCGTCGTGGCACAGGCGCTGGACCCAGTCCAGGGCGCGGGCCGCCGCCTGGGCCTCGGCGCCCGGCTCGGCGCCGCCGGCCGTCGCCCGCAGGAAGGCGAGCACCGGAGCGAGGGAGCCGGCCGGCGCCGACATCCGCTCCTCGGCGAGGCGTTGCAGGCTCCACCTGGGCAACTGCCGGGCCGGGTCGGCGAGCAGCGGGAAGGCCTCGTGGTGCAGGGCCAGGGCGGCCTGCGGGTCACCGCCGGCGACGGTGGCCTCGGCCTGGCCGAGCAGGGCGAGGCCGCGCTGCTCCGAGAGCGCCCCGGGCGCCCCTGCGAGCCGACCGGCCACCTTCGCGTAACGCCGTCTGGCCTGCTGCGGCTTGCCGGCCGCGAGCCGCTCGGCCGCCCCGGCCAGGGCCTTCGCCACCGCCTGCGGGTCGAGCGACCGCCTGCGGCGGACCACCAGGACGCCCGCCACAGCGGCCAGTGCCACCACGATCAGCACCACCGCGAGCTGCGCCATGCACCGTCCCCCTGTGCTCCCCGACCGCCCCCGCCATGATCAAATAAGCATGTTCGATCATGAGTTGACGCTATTTCATGATGTTGCTCGGCGAGCATCAGGATAGGCCCTCGGCGGGGCCGCCGAACAGGAACGAGCACTATCCTGGGCACCGCGAGCAGCCGGGCCGCCGTCGGCGGCCCGGCGTCAGGCAGCAGACGGGGGTGGCGTGTCCGAGTCGCGTTGGGTGCCCGGGCTCCGGTTCGGGCCGGAGTTCGACCCCGAGCAGTACGAGCTCCTCGAATTCCACCACCGGGGCGGGGAGGCCGAGGTGTGGCGGGCCGTTCGTACCGGCCACAACGGGCGCAAGGAACTCGTCGCCGCCAAGATCATGCTCGAACGGGACCCCTCCGAGGTCCGCCGCTGGCTCGGCCGCTGGGACGACGTCTCGCACAACGCCCACCGCCTGGGCATCACCGACCTCGTCGTGCCGAGCTTCCTCCTCGGCCCCTCCCCTCACCGGCCCGGCGCCGCACCCACCGGCGGGCTGCTCGCCTACCAGATCTCCCCCTGGGTCGACGGCGTCCCGCTGCACACCTGGGCCCGCGCCAACCGGGCCGGGCCCTCGGCGGCGGCCGACGTGCTCGCGCGACTGTGCCGCATCGTCGACGAACTGCACCGCAAGCGCTGGGTGCACCGCGACATCTCCCCCGCCAACGTCCTCGTCGACGCGGGCGGCCAGGTCAAGCTCATCGACCTCACCTTCCTCGCACCGCTCGACCACACCCTCACCGTCGCCGTGTTCACCCCGGGGCACGTGCCGCCCGAGGCCGAACAGGTCGGCGGCTTCCCGACCACCGCCAAGGACCTGTTCGCCGTCGGCACCCTGGCCCGCGCCCTCCTGCTGCCCGACCACGGCCGCCTCGACCACCGGCTGGCCGTGGAACAGGCCCGCGCCGAACTCCTCGCCGCCGGCTACGGCGAGGAACTCGCGGACTGGGCGTGCGAACCGCTCGCCCGCGACCCCGACCGGCGCCCGGCCCCGCTCGGCCCCTGGGCCGCCCGCGGACGCGAACTGCTGCGCGCGCACCGACCGCGGCCCCGCACGACCGGCCTGGCCGTCCTCCCGGACGCGGGCGGCGCCCCACTGGTCGCCGCCGCGCGGGCGGACGGAGGCGTCCTGCTGGCGGGCACCCAAGGGCTCGCGCCCGGACAGGGACCGGAAGCCGTACGGGAGTTGGTGTGCGCACGGGCCGGACTCCGCGGTGAACCCGTCCTGTGCGCCGAGGACGGCACCGGCACCCTGTGGGTCGGCACCACGACCGGCTGGTGGGAGGCCGCACGCGGCGTCACCGGCCTCGCGGGCGGCGTCGACGCCACCGGCGAACTGACCGTCTGGACGGCCGCCGGCGGCGCGTTGCACTCCTTCCGCTGGGCCCCCGGGCGCACCCTCACCGGCCGCGAACTGCCCGCTTGCCCCGCCGACCGGGTCCTCGCCGCCGTCGAGGAGCGGCCCGGCGCGTGGCTCGTCCTCGTCGAGCACGGGGACCGCGCCCTGTGGTGGCGCACCGGCACCGGCGCCGCCCCCGCTCCGCTCGGCCCGCCCGGACCGCTCCGCGCCGCCGCCCTCGCCCGCACCTCGGCGGGACCGCAGGCCGCCACGCTGCGCGCCGACGGCTCCGTCCAGCTGCACACCCTCGGCGCCGCCGGCCGCGCCCCCGAGGTCGGCGACGGCGAGCCCGCCCACGCCCTCGCCCTGGCCGGCCACCGCGGCGGGCCGACGCTCGCCCTGGCCGGCGAGGGCGGCGTCCGCCTGCGCACGGCCACCCCCGCCCGCCACCCGCGCTGGTGGCGCCCCACCCTGCGCCCGGCGACCCGGGTCGCGCTGGCCGTCGGGGACGACTGGCGGCTGTGCCTGGCGGCCGTGGTCGAGGGCGAGCTGCAGTGCTGGCAGGAGGACGCGGCCTACCGCTGGCAGGCGGTGGCGCTGCCGCCTCAGTGACTCCCGCGGGCGGCGGGTGCGACCGGGAGCCCTTCCGGTGGTGCGCCGACCTGCCCGGGCGGGCTTGTCAGGCCTGGTCCGGGAGTGCGTGGACCGGGCCCTCGACGCTGACGTAGGCCTCGCCCCGGGGCCAGGGGTGGGGGGTGTAGGCGATCAACGTGGACGGGAGTGCCTCGGATTCGGGGCGCAGCTCGATGCGGTGGTCGTGGCCCCGGAAGTCGGTCGCCACCACGTGGGCGCGGACGGCGCCCGGCACCGGGTCGGGGTTCAGGCGGAGTTGGTGCGGGCGTACCAGGGCCAGCGCCCCAGCGGCGAGCGGGACGGGCTCGGCCAGGGGCAGGGAGCCGAACGGGGTGCGGGTGGCCGGGACGAGGTTGGTCTCGCCCAGCACGCGCGCCACGGCGGCGTCGGCCGGGCGGTGGTACAGCGCTTCGGGCGGGCCCGCCTGGGCGATGCGGCCGTCACGCAGCACCGCGACGGTGTCGGCGAAGGCCAGTGCCTCGTCCTGGTCGTGGGTGACCAGGATCGCCGTCGTCCCGGCCTTCCGCAGGGTCGCCGCGACCTCACGCCGCAACTCGGCCCGCAGCGCGGCGTCCAGGGCCGCGAACGGCTCGTCGAGCAGGAGCAACCCCGGGCGCGGGGCCAGCGCCCGCGCAAGAGCCACGCGCTGCTGCTGGCCTCCCGAGAGCTGGTGGGGGCGGCGGTCGGCCAGCCCGGGCAGACCGACCAGCTCCAGCAACTCGGCGACCCGCGCCCGCCGTTCCGCTCGCGGCAGCCCGAAGCCGATGTTGCCGGCCACCGTCAGGTGCGGGAACAGCGCGCCGTCCTGCGGGACGAGGCCGATGTTGCGGCGCTCGGCGGCGACGCGGCGGCGCCCGTCGTCCAGCGTCCGCCCGTGCAGCACGACGCTGCCCGAGGCGGCCGGGTGGAAGCCCGCCACGACCCGTAGCAGGGTCGACTTGCCGCAGCCGGACGGCCCGAGGACGCAGGCGAGGGCGCCCTCCTCCACGCTCAGGTCGATGCCGGAGAGCACCGGGCTGCGCCCGTGGGTGGCGTGCAGATCGACGACGGACAGTCCGGTCATGAGTTCTTCCCTGGGCGGCCGAGGGTGCGGTGGGTCAGCAGGAGGACGGACGGGACGGACAGCGCGACCATGAGGGCCGCGTACGGCGCCGCGGCCCCGTACGCGAGTCCGCTGGTGTACACCCAGAACTGGGTGGCCAGGGTCTGGGTACCGGTGGGGCGCAGCAGCAGGGTCGCGGTCAGCTCGGTGGACGCGGTGAGGCCGACCATCGCGACGGCCGCGCCGAGTCCGGGCAGGACGAGCGGCAGGGTGACGCGCGCGAGCACGGCGAGCGGCCGGGTGCCGAGTGAGCGGGCGGCCTCCTCGACGCCGGGCGGCACCTGGGCGAGGGCGGCGCGGACGGCGGTGAGGGCGAGCGGGAAGAACAGCACGACGTACCCGGCGACGAGCATCGGCGGCTGCTGGTACAGGGGTTGGGCGTAGCGGACGGCGAAGTACACGACCGACAGGGCGACCGCGATGCCGGGCAGCGCCCGGGTGAGGTACGCGACGCGCTCCACGAGCATCGAGGGCCGGCTGCCGCGCCGCCACGCGTACAGGGCGACCGGCACGGCCGCCGCGGTGGCGACGAGGGCGGCGCCGAGCGCGTACCCGAGGGTGGCGAGGGTCGCCCCGACCACCGACGCGGAGGGCAGCGTCGTCGAACTGCCCTTCACCAGCCAGTACCCGAGCGCGTACACCGGCACGCCGAGCGCGACCCCGACGAGCGCCGCGAGGCCGGCCAGCGCCGGCGCCGTCCACCGGCCGAGGCGCACCGGCCGCGCGGTGCGGGCGACGGCACCGTGCCGGGTGACGCGGGCGTTCCGTCCGGCCCAGGCCTCCAGACCGACGAGCAGCAGCGCGAGCGCCACCAGCACGAGGGTGAGCAGGGAGGCGGAGGCGGCGTCGAAGCCGAGCTTGTACTGGGTGAACACGGCGGTGGCGAAGGTGGTGTAGCGCAGCATGGCGAACGCGCCGTACTCGCCGAGCAGGTAGAGCGAGGTGAGCAGGACTCCGCCGGCCAGGGCGGGCCGGGTGAGCGGGAGGGTGACGCGCCACAGGGTGGCGAGGCGGCCGCGGCCGAGCGAGCGGGAGACCTCCTCCGCGGCGGCGTCGCCGTGCCGCAGGGCGGCCGCGACGGGCAGGAACACGAGCGGGTAGAGCGAGCAGGTCATCACGAGCACCGCGCCCCAGTAGCCGTGCACGGAGCGGAACAGCGAGACCCAGGAGTAGCCGCGGACGAACTCCGGCACGGCGAGCGGCAGGGCGAGCGCGACGGTCCAGGCGCGGCGGCCCGGCAGGGTGGTGCGTTCGACCAGGTAGGCGGCGGCGAAGCCGAGCACGGCGGTGAGCAGCGTGACGGCGGCGGCCAGGGTGACGGTGTGCCACAGCAGCGTCGCGATCAACGGGCGGCCGAGGAGGCGCCGGGCCTGGTCCCACCCGCCCTGCGCGGCCTGGGCGACGACGAAGCCGAGCGGCGAGGCGACGACGGCGACGACGGCCACCGCAACGGGCGCGAGCAGGCCGGCGGTGGTCAGCGCGGACGGGCCGGTGGCCCGCCACCGCCGGAGCGGGGACGGGCCGTCGGCACGAGCGGGTGCGGTCACTGGAGCAGACCGGCGTCCTGGAGCAGCGACAGCGCCTGCTTGCCGTCGCCGAGCTGGGCCGGGTCGGCGACGGTGCCGATGCCGTCCAGGGCGGGCAGTTCGGGCTTGCCCCGGACGCCGGTGACGAGCGGGTACTCGTAGCTCGCGGAGTCGGCGATGACGGTCTGCGCCGGGGCGCTCGCGAGGTAGGCGAGGAGGGCCTGGGCGGCGGCCTGGTGCTTGCCGCTCTTCAGCACGGCGGCGCCGGAGACGTCGACGAGGGAGCCCGGGTCGCCCTTGGGGAAGTAGTGCAGGGTGCCGTGGGTGCCGCCCGCGCCCTTCTCGTCGCGCATCCGGTAGAAGTAGTAGTGGTCGATGACGCCGCCCTCGACCTCGCCGCTGTTGATCGCGGCGGAGAGGGTCTCGTTGCTGTCGTAGACCTTGGCGTTGTCCTTGAGGCCCTTGAGCCACTGCCTGGCGGCGTCCTCGCCCTTGGCCTTGATGACCTGGGTGACGACGGGGGCGAAGTCGGTCTCGCCGGGGGCGATGCCGAGCCGGCCCTTCCACTCGGGCTTGGCGAGGTCCAGGACGGAGGCGGGCGGCGCGGTGTCGGCGCCCTTGCCGGTGGCCGCCAGGAAGGCGGCGGTGCGGGCCGAGACGCCGACCCAGTCGCCCTTCGGCGAACTGTCCGCGGCCGGGACCGACGTGAGGGTGTCGGCGGCGACCGGGGCCAGCAGACCCTTGTCGTCGAGGACGGTCAGGGCGGGCGGGTTCTCGGCGTAGAAGACGTCCGCCGGGGAGGCGGCGCCCTCCTGGAGGATCTGGTTGGCGAGCTCGGCCTCGTCGCCGGAGCGCAGCTCGACCTTGATCCCGGTGCGCTTGGTGAAGTCGTCGGTCAGCGCCTTGACGGTCTGCTCGTGCTGACCGCTGTAGAGGGTGACGCTCTGGCCCGCGAGGGCCGTGCCGGAGGGAGCGGGAGAGCCGTCGGTGCCACTGGAGCCGGAGCCGGCGCACGCCGTGAGGGCGAGGGCGCAGGCGGCGACGAGGGACAGGGCCGCGAGGGGCCGGACGGGTCCGGGCATGGTGAGGGTCCTCCGAGGTGGCGGGGGTTTCGGCCGCACGCACGCCTCCACGGCCCGGTCCGGGCCGTCGGGACGCTGGCTGCGGCGGCCTGACGGCACGAGAACCTAGGGCAGGGAAGGCTTGCCTAACAAGTTTCGGAGCGTCACATCTCGACCCGGTCTCGCGCGGGTCGCGCTTCGGTGGACAAACCGCCAAGGCCGGGCAAACCGGCCTTCAAGCGCAGGTCAGAGCGGGGGTGTACGACCGATCACCAGTCGGGGCGCCTGGGGGTGGCTACTTTGCGTGACTGACAGCCGGTCGTACCGGGACGGTCCGGCGCCACCAAAGGGCCCCGGAACCAGGAGGTTCCGGGGCCCTTGCGACCAGCGGTCGCGCGGATCAACGGAAGCGGCGGAGCCGGAGGCTGTTGCCGACCACGAAGACCGAGGAGAAGGCCATCGCCGCGCCCGCGATCATCGGGTTGAGCATCCCGGCCGCCGCGAGCGGCAGGGCGGCGACGTTGTAGCCGAAGGCCCAGAACAGGTTGCCCTTGATCGTCGCCAGGGTCCGGCGGGAGAGCCGGATCGCGTCGGCGGCGGCCATCAGGTCCCCGCGGACCAGGGTCAGGTCGCCGGCCTCGATCGCGGCGTCGGTGCCGGTGCCCATCGCCAGGCCCAGGTCGGCCCGGGCCAGCGCGGCCGCGTCGTTGACACCGTCGCCGACCATCGCGACGACCTTGCCCTCGGCCTGGAGCCGCTTGACGGTGTCCACCTTGTCCTGCGGCATGACCTCGGCGATCACGTGCTCCGGCGCTATCCCGACCTCGGCGGCGACGGCCTCGGCCACCGCCCGGTTGTCACCGGTGAGCAGCACCGGGGTCAGGCCCAGGCGGCGCAGTTCGGCGATGGCGGCCGCGCTGGTCGGCTTGACCGCGTCGGCGACCTCCAGGACGGCCCGCGCCTGCCCGTCCCAGCCGACCGCGATCGCGGTCCGCCCGGCCGCCTCGGCGGCCCGCTTGGCCGCGGCGAGGCGCTCGGGCAGGTACTGGGCCCACTCGTTGAGCAGCGCCTCCCGGCCGGCGACCACGGCGTGGCCGTCGACGACGCCCTGGACGCCGAGGCCGGGGACGTTCTCGAAGCCCTCGACCGGCGGCAGTTCGCCCTCCTTCGCGGCGGCGGTGGCCACCGCCCGGGCGATCGGGTGCTCGGAGGCGTGTTCCAGTGCGCCGGCCAGGCGCAGGGCCTCGGCCTCGGTGACGCCGTCGGCGGTGTGCACGGCGAGCAGGGCCATCCGGCCGGTGGTGACGGTGCCGGTCTTGTCCAGGACGATGGTGTCGACCTTGCGGGTGGACTCCAGCACCTCCGGGCCCTTGATCAGCACGCCGAGCTGGGCGCCGCGTCCGGTGCCGACGAGCAGCGCGGTCGGGGTGGCCAGGCCCAGGGCGCACGGGCAGGCGATGATCAGCACGGCGACGGCCGCGGTGAACGCCGCGGTCCAGCCCTCGCCGGTGCCGAGCCAGTAGCCGAGGGTCGCGATCGCGAGGGTGATCACGATCGGCACGAAGACCGCCGAGATCCGGTCGGCGAGGCGCTGCGCGGCGGCCTTGCCGTTCTGGGCGTCCTCCACCAGCTCGGCCATGCGGGAGAGCTGGGTGTCCGCGCCGACCCTGGTGGCCTCGACGACGAGGCGGCCGCCCGCGTTGACGGTGGCACCGGTGACGGCGTCGCCGGCGGCGACCTCCACCGGGACGGACTCGCCGGTGAGCATCGACGCGTCGACGGCGGACGCGCCCTCGACCACGACACCGTCGGTGGCGATCTTCTCACCGGGACGGACCACGAACCGGTCCCCCACCGCGAGTTCGGCGATCGGGACCCGCGCCTCGCGGCCGGCTCGGAGCACCGTGACGTCCTTCGCCCCGAGCTCCAGCAGCGCCTTGAGCGCCGCCCCGGCCGTGCGCTTCGAGCGGGCCTCGAAGTAGCGGCCGGCCAGGATGAAGGCGGTGACGCCGGCCGCCGCCTCCAGGTAGATGTTGCCCGCACCGTCGCTGCGGCCGATGGTCAGCTCGAAGCCGTGCCGCATGCCCGGCATGCCGGCCGTGCCGAAGAACAGCGCCCACAGCGACCACAGGAACGCGGCACCGGTGCCGAGCGAGACCAGGGTGTCCATCGTCGCGGCGCCGTGCCGGGCGTTGGTGAACGCGGCCCGGTGGAACGGCCACGCGGCGTACGTGACCACCGGGGCCGCGAGGGTCAGCGACAGCCACTGCCAGTCGTCGAACTGGAGGGCCGGCACCATCGCCATCGCGATCACCGGGACGGCCAGCGCCACCGCGGTGATCAGCCGCTGGCGCAGGGGGGCCAGCTCGTCGGCCTCGCCGGCCCGTTCGGCCCCTTCACCGGCGGGGCCGGTGGCGGCCGGGGGCTTCGGGAGGGCGGCGGTGTAGCCGGTCGCCTCGACGGTGGCGATCAGGTCGGCGACCTCGACCGCGCCCCCGAAGCTGACCTTCGCCTTCTCGGTGGCGTAGTTGACGCTCGCCGAGACCCCGTCCATCCGGTTGAGCTTCTTCTCGATCCGCGCGGCGCACGATGCGCACGTCATGCCGCCGATCGAGAGTTCCACCTCCGTGGAGGCGGGTGCCTGCGTGCTCATCGTTGCTCCTCGCGTCCGTGGCGCTGCTGTGTCGGTACCCGGGAGGGGTATCCAGTGACGCCGGGGCGGCGCCGGATTCCTTTATACCCCTGGGGGGTACCTGTCGCAAGGCTTCGCCGGATACCCCCCGCAGGTATTTTCCGATCGGCGGAACACCTTGACTCGATACCCTAGGGGGGTATTAACTGGCGACGTCGAGGAGAACGGCGCCGGGCCCCGGCGTCCATCCCGAGTCGTCCCGAGGAGAGCGTCATGAACACCGCCCTGAAGATCGCCGTCTTCACCACCGGCCTCGCCACCGCCTTCGGCCTCGCGTACGGGGTCGGCCACGCCACCGGGACCGGCACCGCCACCGACACCACCGCCGATCACACCGGGCACGGGGGCGTCGTCGCCGCTGCCCCTGCCCAGGACGGGCACACCGGGCACGAGGGACACGAGGGACACGACGGGGACGGTGGCCGGCCACCCGGCGGGCTCCAGATCTCGGACCGCGGCTACACCCTCAGCCTCGACAACGCCTTCGCCACCGCCGGCACCCCCACCGACCTGCGCTTCCGCATCCTCGGCGCGGACGGCCGGCCCGTCACCGACTACCAGGCGCAGCACGAGAAGGAACTCCACCTGATCGTCGCCCCGCGCGACCTCTCGACCTTCCAGCACCTCCACCCCACCCGCGCCGCCGACGGCACCTGGAGCGCCCGGGCCGACCTGCCCGCCGCCGGCGAGTACCGCGTCCTCGCCGACTTCACCCCCGCCGGCGCGGCCGAGGGCCTCACCCTCGGCGCGGACCTGCACGCCGCGGGCGACCTGCGCCCGGCCCCGCTCCCGGACACCGGCCGCACCGTGACCGTCGACGGCTACACCGTCACCCTCGGCGGCGACCTCACTCCCGGCCGGGCCGGCCGCCTCACGCTGAACGTCAGCAGGGACGGGCGGCCCGTCACCGACCTCCAGCCGTACCTCGGCGCCTACGGACACCTCGTCGCCCTCCGGGCCGGCGACCTCGCCTACCTCCACGTCCACCCGGAGAGCACGGCCCCGGGGCCGGAGATCGCGTTCGACGCCACCGCGCCGAGCGTGGGCAGCTACCGCGTGTTCCTGGACTTCAAGCACCAGGACACCGTCCGAACGGCCGCCTTCACGGTGACGGCCGACGGCACGGGCGGCGAGGCCGAGGTGACTCCGGCCGAGGTGACTCCGGCCGAGGCGCCTGCGACCGAGGCCGCCGCCCCGCACCAGCACCAGCACTGACCACGACCCGCCCCGGAGGAAACCGGGGAGGGGTATCGCCGAGCCCGGTCCCGTGCCGGGAAACACCGACAGGAGCACACCCATGAGCAAGACCGCCGTCACCATCGAGCCCGCCTCTGCCGAGCCGGCCGCCGCCTCCTCCTGCTGCGGATCGTGCGGCACCGGCGCCGCGGCCACCCCCGCCTCCGCCGTCGAAGCCGCGGGCCACGCGGTCTTCCAGGTGCAGGGCATGACCTGCGGCCACTGCGTGTCGTCCGTGACCGCCGAGCTGAAGAAGATCGAAGGCGTCACCGAGGTCGCCGTGGACCTCGCCACCGGCCGCGTCGCCGTCGACGCCACCGCGCCGCTCGCCGACGAGGCCGTCGCCGCCGCGATCGACGAGGCCGGCTACGACCTCGTCGGCCGCCTCGACGGCTGACGACCGGCACCCGCCCCGCGCCACGACCCGTCTGCCCGGACGGACGGCACGCCGTCCGTCCGGGCCCGGGTCTCCCCTGTCTCCCCCGGACGCGACGCCGTCACCGAGGGCGGCCGGGCAGCCGACACCGAGATCAGGGAAGCCCCGGTCTCACCCCGGTCTCACCTCTCACCCCTCACCCCGGTCTCACCGGGGGAGCTTCACCGCGGTCGCCGTCATCGCCAGCCAGCCCGTGGTGATCAGTGCGACCGCCACCGCGAGCGGCAGGTGGACGGCACCGAAGAACAGGTCGAACATCCACCCCGCGAAGAAGAACGGCACCAGGCCGACGAGCCCGAGCCATCGGACGTCCTCATCCACCCCCGAGAGGCCGGCCACCACCATGCCGGTTCCCACGGCGATCAGCAGCGCGAGCGCCGCCAGGAGGCCGAACCGGAAGCGGGGGCACACCGACTTGTGGCCCCGGTACTCGACTTCGGCGACATCGCCCCTCCAGACCTTCAGCAGCACGTACGTGCCGACGTCCGCGTCGTCGTAGAACGCCACGCCGACCTCGTAGTCCTTGCCCCCGGGATCCGACTCACGCGCCACCGTGAGGTTGTGGGTGGTCGAGTCCCCGCTGCGGCCCACCCACCGGTCCGTCACCCGGCCGCTCTCCAGCCGCACGCAGGCCGACCCCGCAGGCGGGTTGCCGGTGCTGCAGACGGGGGCGCGGGCATACGCACCCACGTCCTGGTTCACGGCGACGGTCCGCGCGATGCCGATCCCGACGGCACACAGGCCGATCACGAGGAGCACCCCGCGCGCCAGCGCCACGAGAGCCGTCAGCCATGCCCGCCGCGGCCGTGCGTCCCTCACGTCCCCCACCGCCCTCGCCACCCCCTGCTCCCCCTCGGGATGATGCCAAACAACCGGCATCCCGGGGCCGGAACGCCGAACTCCCCGGCCCTCCCCCCGTTACCTTCTTCGTGGCCCTGAAATGGGGCTCCTGGCCTCCGGGTCCGGCATGACTGTTGCCCCCTGTCGATGACATGACCTGGGGGGTGGTGTCACCGGGCCCGGAGCACCGTGTGACCGCTGATGAGAGGCCTGACCGGCACCCGGCCGAGCGCAATGCCCGGCCGCTGACGGGTGCCGGGTCTGCGTAACGTGGATGCGCGCGAACGGTGCCGACGGGCGAGGCCGGGACGGTGAACGACCCTCGGGGGGTTCGGTGTTCGACACGAGTGACATCGCGGTCTTCCTCGGCCTGGACGTCGGCAAAGGCGACCACCACGGCCACGGCCTGACCACAGCGGGAAAGACCGTGTTCGACAAGCGGCTGCCCAACAGCGAACCGAAACTGCGGGCCGTCTTCGACAAGCTCACCGCCAAGTTCGGCCGCGTCCTGGTGATCGTCGACCAGCCGGCCTCGATCGGCGCACTGCCGCTCGCCGTGGCCCGTGACGCCGGCTGCGAGGTCGCCTACCTGCCCGGCCTGGCCATGCGGCGCATCGCCGACCTCTACCCCGGCGAGGCCAAGACCGACGCCCGCGACGCCCACGTGATCGCGGACGCCGCCCGCACCATGCCCCACACCCTGCGCGCCCTCGAACTCGCCGACGAAACCGCAGCCCAGCTCACCGTCCTGACCGGCTTCGACCAGGACCTCGCCGCCGAGGCCACCCGCACCAGCAACCGCCTGCGCGGCCTGCTCACCCAGTTCCACCCCTCCCTCGAACGCGTCCTCGGCCCGCGCCTGGACCACCCCGCCGTCACCCACCTGCTCGAACAGCACGGCTCACCAGCCGCCCTGCGCAAAGCCGGCCGACGAAAACTCGTGACCCTGATACGGCCCAAGGCCCCGCGCATGGCCGAACGCCTGGTCGACGAGATCTTCGACGCGCTCGACGAGCAGACCGTCGTCGTCCCCGGCACCACCACCCTGGACGTCGTGGTGCCCTCCCTGGCCCGCTCGCTCACCGCCGTCCACGAACAACGACGCGCCGTCGAAGCCCAGATCGGCGAACTGCTGGAGGCCCACCCTCTTTCGAAGGTCCTGACCTCGATGCCCGAAGTCGGAGTCAGGACCGCCGCCACCCTTCTGGTCACCATCGGCGACGGCACCAGCTTCCCCACCGCCGCCCACCTGGCCTCCTACGCCGGCCTCGCCCCGGCGACGAAGTCCTCCGGGTCCTCCATCCACGGTGAACACGCCCCGAGGACCGGCAACCGGCTTCTGAAACGAGCCATGTTCCTCTCCGCGTTCGCGGCCCTCCACGACCCCGACTCCCGGGCCTACTACGACCGGCAACGCGCCCGCGGCAAGACCCACACCCAGGCCCTTCTCCGCCTCGCCCGCCAACGCATCAGCGTCCTGTTCGCCATGCTCCGAGACAGCACCTTCTACGAGACCCGCACCCCCAAAGCCCTGCCCGCATGACCCGATCGACCTTGACGAAGGACATAGAGGCACCCCCCCAGGGGTCCCGCACCCTTCGGCACGACCACAGTGGAGCCGATCCGGCACCTGAGGTGCACGGACGCCGTCCGGCGCGGCGGCCGTGATCGGACTCGGCGCACTCGGCGCACTGGCCGCCCTCGCCGTCCCGCCACTGAACGGCCTGCGGGAGGGCCGGCACGCCGAGGAGTCCGCCGATGGTGCGTATTCGGTCGCGATCAAGGGGTGGTCTTGGTGAGGTTTTTGATCCAGATCACCGAGGCGCGCAGGCGGAGGCCGGCGAGGTGGCTCGCA
>NZ_JBEZGX010000046.1:0-80234 GCF_040650235.1 Kitasatospora sp. NPDC048722 | reverse complement strand
GAGAGATCTACCGAGTCCTGACCACGCCCAGCACACCGAGCACCACCACCGAGCAGCTCACCATCGCTGCTTGACATCCATAAGAGCATCCCTCCCGACCACGTTCCCGCCGAAGGACCCCTCCTCCCCATGCCCAGCCACACCTTCGTCCTCAACGGACAGCCGGTCACCGTCGACGCGCCGGACGACATGCCGATGCTCTGGGTGCTGCGCGACAAGCTCGGCGTCACCGGCCCCAAGTACGGCTGCGGCGTGGGCGTCTGCCGCGCCTGCACCAGTCACCTGGAAGGCCGGGAGTTCCAGCCCTGCACGACGGCGGTCAAGGACTGCGCGGGCCGTGCAGTCACCACGATCGAGGGCCTCGCCGACGGCGACACCCTGCACCCCGTCCAGGAGGCCTGGCTCGCCTGCGACGTCGCCCAGTGCGGCTTCTGCCAGCCCGGCCAGATCATGACGGCCGCCGCCCTGCTGCGCCGCACCCCCACCCCGACGGACGCCGACATCGACCAGATCCAGAACATCTGCCGCTGCGGCACCTACCCCCGCATCCGCGAGGCGATCAAGCAGGCCGCGGCCGCCACCCGGCCGGCGTCGTAGTCGCAGCGGACGGCCCCGGCCCCGGCTCCGGCGGAGGGCGCGTTTCCGCCGAAGCCGGCGCCGGGGCCGAGATCACACCCGGGTCAGACTCCGAGCTCCTTCGCCGCCAGCGCCGTGCCGCGCACCCGTGCCGCGATCTTGGCGAACGCGGTTTCGCGCGAGGTGGAGGTGTCGTCGGCGAACGGCGAGAAGCCGCAGTCGTCGGTGGTGCCCAGCCGGTCGACCGGGATGTGCCGGGCCGCCGCCAGCACGCGGTCGCGCACCTCCTCCGCGGTCTCCACCCGGGGGTCGATCGGGTCGGTCACCCCGATGAACACCTTGGCGTCCGAGGGGAGATGGTCCGCGATGACGGCGAGGACGCGGTCCGGGTCGGCCTCGCTCGCCAGCTGCACGTAGAACTTGCCGACCTTCAGCTGGAAGAGCTTCGGCAGCAGCCCGGCGTAGTCGACGTCCAGGCTGTGGGTGGAGTCGAGGTCCCCGCCCGGGCACGTGTGCACACCGATGCGCGCCCGCTCCTCCGCTGAGAAGCGTTCGAGCACCCGGTTGTTGAGGGCCACGAAGGCGTCCAGCAGGCCGCCGGAGGGATCCAGCTTGAGCGACAGCCGCCCCTCGGTGAAGTCGAGTTGGACGGTGTGGGCGCCCGCGTCCAGGCAGCCCCGGATGTCCGCCTCGGCCTCGTCGGCCAGGTCGTCCAGGAACGCCTCGCGCGCGTACCCGTCGATGCCGTCGGCCGGGTAGAGGAGGCTGAGCGCGGACGGCGCGATGACGGCCTGCTTGACGGGCTTCGACGTGTGGCGCAGCGCGTCCCGCAGGTAGGTGTCGGCGCGCACCTGGTACCGGAACGGCCCGGCGGTCAGGCTCGGCAGCTGCCGGGTGTGCCCGTCGGCGAACGGGATGACGGCGCCGCCCCCGTCGAGGCTCTTCAGACCGGTCAGGGGGTACGTCGCGAAACTCGGCTTGGCCTGCTCGCCGTCCACCAGGACGGGGCAGCCGATCTCCTCCAGTCGGGCGAGGGTCTCGGCGGTGGCCTCGTCCTGGAGCTTCTTCAAGTCCGCGTCGGAGAGGCGCCCTTCGGCGTGCTCGGTGATGGCGGCGAGCAGCGCGGACGAGCGCGGGATGCTGCCGATGGGCTCCGTGGAAATGGTCATGACCGGACGTTAGAAAGGCGGGCCGCGCACGTGCAACGGGGCGCGCGGCGCACTCCGTTTCCCACGCGCGCTCCGCACGCCCCTGCCCCGCCGGTTCACGCCCCCGGGACGACCGCCCGCGGGTCGCGGCCGAAGAACCCCGCCAACCGGTCGTACGGCGGAGCGTCCTGCGGCACGGCGACCTCGGGGCCGAACGCGAAGGAAGCCTCGTCCGCGCCCCGGTACGCCGGCTTGAGCGCTCCGCGCGCCCATTCGAGTGCGGCGAGCGCCACCTCGTGATCCAGCCCGTCCGTGGACTGCCCGGTCGACTTGGCCAGATCCCAAGCGTGGACGGCCAGTTCCGCGATCTCCTGGTCCACCGGGAAGCGGGCGGGGAACGACCCCACTCCGGGCACGTCCAGCGTGCCGGTGAGCTCCCCGGCCTCCCGCCAGGCGTCGACCAGCTCCTCGGCGCCGGCCTCGAAGGCGTGCAGCCAGTCCGCCTCCACCCGATCGAAGGACTGCGACCAGTCCGGCCGACCACCGCGGGCCTGGACCGTGAACTGCCGCAGGTCGAACAGGAGGTGGCTGATCAGCGTGCCGACGTCCCACGAGCGGCAGGGCGTCGGGTGGCCGGCCAGCTCGACGCCCGTGCCGTCGATCAGGCCGGCGGTCTGGGCGAGCGCCCGGGCGAGCAGGTCGATCGGGTCGTCGGTCGCGGTCATGTCACGGCCCTCCTGGGACGGCAGGTGATCGGTCTCCGTGATGCTAACCGCGACCACGAACCACCGCCCGGCCCCCGGCCCCGGCGCCACGCCGGGGCCGGGGAACCCGGCGCGTCCGTCAGGCCGCGAAGCCGCCGTCCACCGCGAGCTCGGCACCGGTGACGTACCGACCGTCCTCGCCCACCAGGTACGCGACGGCCGCTGCCACGTCCGCCCCCGTGCCGTACCGCCCGAGCGAGGTCAGCCCGGCCTGGAACGCGGCCGACTCGCCGTCCGCCGGGTTCATGTCGGTGTCGACCGGTCCGGGGTGGACCACGTTCACCGTGATCCCGCGCGGCCCCAGCTCGCGGGCCAGCGCCTTGGTCAGCCCGATCGTCGCGGCCTTGCTGGTCGCGTACAGCACGGCGCCGCCGAAGGCGACCCGCTTGGCGATGCAGCTGCCGATCGTGACGATCCGCCCGCCCTCGGACAGCAGCGGCGCGGCCGCCTGGGCGAACAGGTACGGCGCCCGGACGTTCACCTCCAGCACGCGGTCGACGTCCGCCACCGTCGTGTCGCCGATCGGCCCCATGGCCCCGACGCCGGCGTTGTTCACCAGGACGTCGAGCCGCCCGAACCGCCCGACGGCCGCCGCCACCACGGCCCGGACCTCCTGCGGGTCGGCGCAGTCCGCCCGGACCGCCCAGCCGCGCCGCCCCGACGCGGTGATCTTCGCCGCGACGGCCTCGGCCCGCTCGGCGCTCCCCTGGTACGTGAGGACGACGTCCGCGCCGTCCTCGGCCAGCCGCAGCGCGATCGCCTCCCCGATCCCCCGGCTCCCGCCGGTCACCAGGGCCACCTTGCCGTCGAGCCCCATCGCACCGTTCATCGTGGCCTCCCAAGTCGTCTGCGTTCAGCGCCCGTTGTCGGGCACGACTCGATCCTCGACGGCGGCGGCGCAAACCTCCGGCGGTATTCGGACGTTGCGTTGAAGGTTCAACAGTGTGCGCGGTAGTGCGACGCCACCGCCGGCTGCCCCGTGTAGTTCGGCCCGGCATCCGCGTCCGCCCCGGCGTACGCGAACGGCAGGTGAACGCTCCGCCCGCCCTCCAGCACCAGCAGGTGCCGCCGCGCCCGGTACGCGAACCCGGCCTCGCGCAGCGCCGCGACCACCGCCCGCCCCGCACTCGCCCCGCCGGCCCACCGCACCGACTCCGGGTCGAAGTGCGCGGCGAACCGCCCGTCCGGCGCGAGCCACGCGGCGGCCCTGGCGATGACGCCCAGCTGGTCACCCAGGTAGTGCAGGCCGTGGACGCACGTGATCAGGTCGTACGACCGGCGCGGGGTCCAGTCCGCGAGCGCCGCCGTGACCATCCGCAATCCCGGTAGTGAATCGGCATCAGGTGGCGGCGCGAGCGGACCGACGAGATCCACGCCGGTGAGAACCGCCCCCTCGGGAAGTCGACGCGCCGCCTCGACCATCGCGCGCCCCTCGCCGCTGCACAGATCCAGCCAGGCCGGCGCGGCCCCGCCGCGCGCGAGCAGCCACTCGGCCGGGTCGAACCCCAGCTCCCGCGCATAGCTGTTCACCCCACTGAGGCCGCGCTCGCGGTTCATCGTGTTGTTGGCCACCACGGACGAGCCCACGAGCTCGTCGTCGGGTATCAGTCGCACCATTGGAGGACCCTATCGACACGCCGTCCGACCAGGCACGATGCCCCGGCCCGCGGACCGTCGGCACGGTCCCGACACGCCGAAGGGCCGCCCGCGGCCCCCTGGAGCGCCGAGCGGCCCGGCCGAGGACCCGGGACCCCGGCCCCGCCCCCACAACGCGCGGAGCGGCCATCCCCGGGTCTCGGGATGGCCGCTCGGTGTGCGGTCGAACGGTGGCGACGATGCGTCAGACGGTCAGGTCCTGCCCCGGGAAGATCAGGTCCGGGTCGTCGCCGATGGTGCGGAGGTTCTTGCCGTACAGCGTGTCGGTGTCGGTGCCGAACCTGGCCGCGATCTCGCTCAGCGTGTCACCGCTCTGGACGGTGTAGCTGCCACCCGAGCCGTTCTTCCCGGTGGACGGCGCCTTCCCGGTGGACGGAGCCGGCTTCGCCGGCGCCTGCTGGGCCTGCGGCTGCGTCCGCGGCGTCGACCTGGTCGCAGGCCTGGTCGCCTGGTTGGTGTCCTGCTTGCCGTCCTGCCCGGTGCCCTGCTTCACCGCCGGCTTCGACGGCTTCGCGGCCGGCTTGGCCGCCGGCTGGGCGGGCTTCGCCGGGGCGTCGTTCACGGAATCCGCGACCTCCGCCGGGGCTCCGCCCTTGCTCAGGCCCGCCTTGTGCGAGCACACGGGCCACGCGCCCGGGCCCTGGGAGGCGAGGACCTTCTCGGCGACCGCGATCTGCTGCGCCTTGGTCGCGTGGTTGGCCTGGGAGGCGTACGCGGTCCCGCCGTACGCGGCCCAGGTGCCGGAGGTGAACTGCAGCCCGCCGTAGAACCCGTTGCCGGTGCTGATGCTCCAGTTTCCGCCGCTCTCGCACTGGGCGACGGCGTCCCAGGACGAGGCGGGCGCGGCGGAGGCCGAGGTGGCCGTGACGAGGCCGGCAACCGGCAGGGCCGCGACGGCGGCACCCGCGACGATCCCGATCCGCAGGCGGTTGCGCTTGGCGGAGGCGGGGGTGGAGGTCGTGGAGTCGGTGGCAGTGGCGGTCTCGTGACGGGGATTCATGTAGATCCTCTCGACAAGCCCCGGGCAGGCAGACGGAACCAGGCCCTGGACGGGGCCGGTCGAATCCGTTCGCCTCACTCGATGGACGGCGGGGCACGCGTCGGACGTGCCGTGCCGCCCCGGCCACCTCCGCTCGCCGACGGCCTGGGTACGGCCGGTCGCGTCGGCGGTACGGCCCTCGCGCCGGGGGTCAGTCGGCGGGCCGTGCGTCGGGGTGAACCCGGGTAGCGCTCGTTGCGCCGCCAATGAAGCTAGGGGCGGTTCGGTCGGCACGGCAAGCAATTCTTCGGGTACGCAGGTCAGTTGACTGTTACCGGCGGTATCGATCAAGAAGCGGCGTCCAGTTCGACCACATGTGATCGGATTTTCAAGATCAGATGTTCAATTCCCGTGCGCTCGGTCACACCTGTCCATTCATCAGATCGCGCACACTATCGACGGAACGTCACGAATCACTGACCGGCCGTCACGGAAATAACCGAAGTTCCCACCTCCGCGCAGCGATTGAGTGACCTGCGCCACATCGGACACGCTCCGCTGTCGCGGGAACACGCTCAGCCGCGCCCGTCCAGCTCCGCGTCCCGCGCCAGCAGCGCCGCCTGGACCCGGTTCTCGCACCCCAACTTGGCCAGGATCCGACTCACGTAGGTCTTCACCGTCGCCTCGCTCATGTGGATCCGCGCGCCGGCGTCCGCGTTGGACAGTCCCTCACCGAGCAGCGCGAGAACCTCCAGCTCACGGCCGGTGAGCACCTCCAGCCGACGCCGCGCCTCCGCGCTGCGGGCGGCGGCCGAACCGCTGCGCCCCGAGGCCAGCGAATCGACGATGTGCCTGGTCGCGGCGGGTGACAGGAACGCGTTGCCGCTCGCCGCGGCACGCACCGCCTGGATCAGCTCGGCCGGTGCCGTGTCCTTGAGGAGGAAACCCGCGCCCCCCTCGGTCACGGCGCGCAGGACGTTCTCGCGCTCACCGAAGGTGGTGAGGATCAAGGCCCGCGCGCCGGGTGCGGCCTTCGAGAGCTCCCCGAGTGCCGTCAGCCCGTCCATCACCGGCATCTGGATGTCCAGCAGTACGACGTCCACCCGGTGCGCCCGCGCGAGCTCCAGCGCGCGCCGTCCGTCGGCGGCCTCCGCGACCACCTCGATGTCGTCGGCGGAGGCGAGGATCATCCTGATCCCGGCCCGGATGAGCGGCTCGTCGTCGGCGACGAGGACTCGGATCACGCTGGACATCCCCTCGAACGGTGCTGAATGGGCGGCGGCACCATCCTCACATCCGGACACGGCCGGACCTCGACCGGCCCGGTCACTCCTTCACCAGGTAGTGCTCCTTGTCCACCAGGACGCCGTCCTTGAAGCAGAAGCGCACCGCGTTGTCCTCGCCGAACCTCGCCTTCGAGTCCTCGGCCTGGAAGTACACGCAGTGGGCGCCCTCCGGCACCGGCGGCCCGCCCTTGTCGAAGCCCTCCGTCAGCCAGGAGGCCCCGCGCGGCAGCCGGCCGAGCACGTCCGACTCCGACTGCCCGACCTGGATCCCGTCATAGACGTCCTTCCTCACGGTCGCGTTGTCGCTGGCCTGGATGAAGACCCACAGTCCCCACACGAGCAGTCCCAGCACGGTGAGCCCGACGCCCACCACTCCCACCGCGCACCCCAGCGCCGGACTGCGCCGCCGGTCGCCGTCCTCGCCGACGGGCAGTCCCTCCAGCACCCAGTCCTCGCCCCCGGTGCCGGCCTCGCCGCCGTCGCCCCCGCCGTCCGCGGCCCCTTCGTACGGGAGCATCCCCGCCAGCCGGAAGCCCTGGTCGGGGGTCGCCCCGGCGTGCACCATGCCGCCGACCAGCCGGGCGCGCTCCCGCAGGCCGGTCAGGCCCTGCCCGCCGCTGACCGCCTGCCCCACCCCGGCACGCGCGCCCACGAGCTCCGGCGCACGCGGATTGGTGACCTCGACCACGAGCGCGTCCGGCTCGTACCGGAGCGCGACCGTGATCGGTGCAGCGGGGGCGTGTTTGTGCGCGTTGGTGAGCGCCTCCTGCACGATCCGGTACGCCGCGTGGTCGACGGCGGCGGGCAGCGGACGCCGCTCCCCCTCCGTGCGGAAGGCCACCTCCGCCCCGGCGGCGCGCGAGGACTCGACGAGGCCCTCGATCCCGTCCACCCCGCCCCGGCCGCCGGACGCACCCGCCGACGTCGGCGCCGACGGCACCGCCGTCGATTCGTCGTGCAGCACGCCCACCACCTCGCGCAGCTCCCGCATCGCCGCCACCGCCGCCTGCCGCAGCACGCCGACCGCCTCGCGCTGCCGGTCGGTGAGCGTGCGGTCCACCTCCAGCGCGCCGGAGTGCACCGAGATCAGCGCGAGCTGGTGGCCGAGGCTGTCGTGCATGTCCTGGGCGATCCGGTGCCGCTCGCGCAACCGCGCCTGGTGCACCACCATGACGCGCTCGCGCACCAGCTGGTCGTTGCGCTCCCGCAGCGCGTCCAGGAGCGCGCGGCGCTGCGCCCGGTAGCGCCCCCACAGGGCGGGCAGCACCGCCGTGATCAGGAAGCCGCCCAGCGAGATCGCGATGATCGCCTTCGGCGACATCGAGCCGGCGTCCTTCAGCACGCCGGTCACGGTGAACAGCGCCCAGCTCGCGACGAAGGTCGCGACCAGCACGCCGACCCGGCGCACCCGCGCACCGGCCGCCCAGCCGGCCACCACGAGCAGCGGGAGCGGTCCGGAGGCCCAGCCGCCCACGGCTGCCGTCACCAGCAGGACGCTCGCCGGGAAGGCCCGCCGCAGCAGGAACAGCAGGACGGTCCCGATCCCGACCGGCACCGCGAAGCCCGTGCGGCCGACGATCTCCAGCAGGACGGCGAACCCGCCCAGCACGAGGACGGACACCACCTCGCGCACCACCGTCCAGGGCCGCCAGGGCCCGGGCAGCGCCGTCCGTACCGCCTTCGTGCAGGCCCGTGCAATCGCGTTCACCCGTCCGAGGCTAACCGGACGGACGGGTCCGCCGCCGTCACCGTTCGTAGCGCTGCCGCCCGACGAAAGTCGCCGCCCGCGCCTGACCGCTCCCAGGACGCGCCCTCCGGCTCGGGCCGGGTGCCGCCCTCCGACCTGAGCCGGGAAACACGCCCTATTCCCCGCGGAATTCGGTGAGCAGCAGCGCGACGTCGTCCACCCGGTGCGTGGAGCCGACCTCCCGCAGCACCCGGTCCGCGAGCGCCTCCAGCCCCTCCCCTCCGGGGTGCCCGAGCACGACCCGCAGCCGTTCCAGCCCCTGGTCGATCGGCACCGCCGGATCCTCCACCAGCCCGTCCGTGTACAGCGCGAGCACCGACCCGGCCGCCAGGCGCAGCTCGCTGACCGGGTACTCCGCGACGTCGGCCACCCCCAGCAGCGGCCCGCCCGCCAGGTCCAGCACCTCCGCCGAGCCGCCGGGCCGGCGCAGCAGCGGCGGCAGGTGCCCGGCGCGGGCGACCCGGACGGTGCCGTCGGCCGGGGTGAGCCGCACCAGGCAGCAGCTGGCGAGCAGTCCGGGATCGAGGTCGAGGAGCAGCCGGTTGGTGCGGACGAGGACGCGGTCGGGCGGTTCGCCGCCGCTGGCGAAGGCGCGGACGGCGCTGCGCAGCTGGCCCATGGTGGCGGCGGCGGCGACGCTGTGGCCCTCGACGTCGCCGATGACCAGGGTGAGGTCGCCGCCGGTGACGATCGCGTCGTACCAGTCGCCGCCGATCTCCATGCCCTGGGTGCCGGGCAGGTAGCGGGCGGCGGTGCGCACGCCCGGGACGTCGGGCAGCCGGTGCGGCAGCAGGGCCTGCTGGAGGCCGCGGGCGAGGGCGAACTCGGCGTCGTAGAGGCGGGCGCGTTCCAGGGCCTGGGCGATGAAGCCGCCAAGGGCGGTGAGCAGGCCGCGTTCCTCGGTGGTGAAGGGACGGGGCCGGTCGAAGCCGAGGATGCAGCTGCCGACGGGGTGACCGGAGGCGATGAGCGGCAGGAAGGCCCAGGCGCCCATCTCGTCGAGGGCGATGCCGGGGTAGGCGGCGGAGAGCTCGTGGACGTCCTCGAAGAAGATCGGAGTGCCGGTGCTGAGCGTCTCGGCGCCGGGGACGCGGGCGCTGATGGGGGTGCCCTCGAAGTGGTCGAGGAACCCGTCGGGGTAGCCGGCCTGGGAGACGAGGTGGAGGCGTTTGTCGCGGACGGCGTAGATGGCGAGCTCCTGGCCGCCGAACGCCGGGAGGATCTGCTCGGAGACGGCCCGGCACACGTCGGCGACGCTGGCCGCCTCGGTGAGGGCGCTGGCGAGCTGGAGCAGGTGGTAGGTGTCGCCGAGGCCGGGGCGCAGGCCGCGCGGTGGTGCCGGGGGCGCGTCGGCCGTACCGGGCGGGGCCTCGGCGGCGACGACCCGGCCGGTGACGCCGTGCGCGTCCGGGTAGAGCGAGAAGGCCAGCCAGCCGCCCGGCGGACGGGCGGCGAGGAACGCGGTGGGCTGCTGGGAGAGCATCGCGGCGCGGTAGCGGTTCTCGTAGAAGGGGTCGGCGAGCCAGGGCATGGCCTCCCAGGGGAGGCGGCCGATCAGTTCCTCGCGGACCGCGCCGAGCAGCGGTTCGACGCCGCGGTTGGCGTAGGTGATGCGGCCGTCCGGGTCGAGCGAGAAGACGCCCTCGCGCAGCCGCTCGACGGCCGCCGCGGCGGCGGTGAGGGCGCGGGTGTCCAGGACGGCGCCGACCAGGTGGGCGGCGTACTCCTCGATGGCCCCCGGCACCCGCGCCCACAGCTCCACGGGGTACGGGCGGCCGTCGCGGCCGAGCACGCGCACCCGGGCGGCCAGCACCTCGCCGTGTTCGAGGGCGAGCTTGGCGGCGGCCCGGAACTCGGGCAGGTCGCCGGGGGCGATCCGGGCGGTGAGCGAGGTGACGCGGCCGTCGAACTCGCCGGGCGCGAAGCCGAAGATCTCCCGGAACTGCTCGTCGGCCGCGAGCGCGCCGGTCGCGGTGTTCCAGTCGAACAGGCCCACCCGGGTGGTCGGCACGGACGGCGGGGGCAGCTCCACCACCGGGCTGTCCCCGTTCGGCTCGACGGCGCGACCGGCCGCCTCCAGCCCGGCGAGCCCGGCCGCCAGGCGCTCGGCGACCGACCGCAGCCGGAGCGGAGCGCCCGGCGGCACCCCGTCGTCGGAGGCCGCCCACAGGGCGCTGAGCACGCCGAACCGTTCCTCGCCCGCCGTCACCGGCACGCACGCGGAGGCGAAGTCGTACGGCATGCCGACGGCGAGCTGCGGGAAGCGCCGCATGGTGTCCTCGCTGTCGGCGAGGGTGATCGTCCGCCCGGTGCGGAAGCTGACGGCCACCGGCAGCGGCCCGGCCGCCGCGACCCGCCGGAACGGGCTCATGATCGACAGCGGCACCCCGGCGATCGTGCACAGCACCAGTGACCGCCGGTCCCGCGAGCGCAGGTGCACCATCGCCCCGTACGCCCCCGTCCCGCCGAGCACCGCCCGGACGGCGTCCGCCATCAGGGCGTCCCGTTCGTGCGCCGCCCCGGCGGCGGCATCGGGCTCGCGGGGACGGTGCGGCCCGTTCGGACCGCCGGGCTCACCCTGGCGCATGCTCTTTTGCTACGCCGGGCCCCGAACGCTGTCAAGGCGAACCCCGCCCGCCCCGCCCGCCCAGCGCGCCCCGCCCGTCACTGCCGGTGGCCACCCGACGTCGAAGTCCGTGCCGGCGTTCCACTCGCTCCCCCGGCCACGTCCAGCGCGTTCGCCGGCAGCCGGGCCTGGTGGTCGGGCCGCTTGGCCGCGCCGGGGCGAACGGGGACCGCGTCGTCGACGATCTCGATGTCCGCGCACCGGGCAGCGCACCAGGAGTCGCAACTGCTCGCCGGTGACCTGCGGGCGCGCTTCCTTCGTGCGCCGCACCCCAGGGTTCCGGCCCCTCGGAACCGGACGGTTCGAGGGCTGTTCGATATCCTCCCGGTGATCGGCAGCGCGATGGCTGCCCCTGGGGGAACGGATGGCCAGATGCGGTCGTCGTCGTCCGAGCGCGAGGTGCCGGGGGCGGCGTGGCAGTGGGACGGGGAGGACGGCGGCGACGCGCACGGGGCGCTCGGGGACGTCGTCGGCGGGGGCGGCGACGGGCCCCGGATGAGCCGGCGCGGGCTGCTGGTCGGGGCCGGGGTGCTGGCCGCCGGCGGGGCCGCGTGGGCGTTCGGCCGCCCCCGGGAGGACCGGCCGGCCCCGCGACCGGCCCCGCCGCCCCCCCGTGGCCGTCTCGGGGCCGACGCCGGTGTGGACGTACCGCGGGCCCGAGGCCATGACACCCGAGCGGCTCACCGCCCGGCCGAACCGGCCGGTGTACGTCACGAGCGCCGGCCTCCAGCTGCTCGACCCGGCGACCGGCGCGCCGACCCGGCTGCTGCCCCTCGCGCCCCCGGAGCGGCAGTTCGGCGACGACCCGACCGCCGCCCGCGTGGTGATCAGCGGCGACCGCGTGTTCACCACCTCCCGGGGCCACATCGACGGGCGCCACCTCGCCGACCCCTCCGCCGACCTCACCGTCGCCCTGCCGGAGGCCGTCAGCGACGACGTCGTCCTCGCCGGCTGCGACGGCGCGGCCCTCTACGGCACGGCCTACGCCCTGCCCACCGAGAACGACCGGAGCCCGGCGCAGAAGGCGTTCGCGGTGCGCATCACGGACAGCACGCTGTTGTGGGCCTCCCCCGCCGACCTCGGCGAGAGGCTGCTCGCCCCCTCCTCCGGCCCGACCGGCATCATCGCCTCCGTCCGCACCCGCGAGGGCCGCACCGAACTGGTCGTCCGGGACGCCGCCACCGGGCGGCAGCGCTGGACGGCCCCCGGCAGCGAGAACCTCCGCTGGTGCACGATCGGACAGCGCGCCGTCCACGTCCCGGACGGTACCGGCGGCCTGCGCGCCCTCGACCTCGTCACCGGCGCCGAACTCTGGACGCTGCCGCCCGCACGGGGGGAGAACTGGCGCGCCATGCCCCCGCTGATCGCGGGTGGCACGGTCTTCCTCCCGCGCGACAACGGCCTGGTCACCGCGCACACCGAGGCCGGCCCGGACGCGCTCTGGTCGCTCCGGCTGCCGTTCCTGCTGGATGCCCGCAGCCACCCGATGGTGGCCGACGGCGTCCTCTACGTCCCCGGCCCGGCCGGCGGCGGCGTGTGCGCGGTCGACGCCGCGAACGGCCGCCTGCTCTGGACCTTCCGCGACTCCGGCCCCGGCAAGGACGTCTGGTCGCTGGCCGCCGACGCGAAGTGCCTGTACGCGGGCCACGACGACGTCCTGCACGCGCTCCCGCTGGCCCCGGTCTAGGCGGCCCCGGTGCAGGTGCGCCCGATCTCTCCCGACCTGCTCGCCGAGCACCTCGCCGAGCGGATCACCGCGCTGCCCGGCGCCGGGCAGCGGTGGCTGCGGGTCGCCGTCGACGGCGCACCCGCCGCGCGCCCCGGGGACCTCGCCGACGCCCTGGTCGAGCCGCTGCGGCTGCGCGGGCGGCCCGCCCTGCGGGTGTCGGCGGACGGCTTCCTGCGCCCGGCGTCGATCCGCCTGGAGTACGGCAAGCGGGACGCGGACGCCTTCCACGACCTCTGGCTCGACGACGGCGCGCTGTCGCGCGAGGTGCTCGACCCGCTGGAGCCGGGCGGCACGGGCCGCGTCCTGCCGTCCCTGTGGGACCCGGTGACGGACCGCGCCACCCGCGCCCCGTACACCCGGCTCCCGCCCGGCGGCGTGCTGGTGCTCGACGGCGCGCTGCTGCTCGGCCGCTGGCTGCCGCTGGAGCTGACCGTCCACCTCGCCCTCACCCCGGCCGCGCTCGCCCGCCGCACGCCCGAGGACGAACGGTGGACGCTGCCCGCCTTCGCCCGCTACGAGGCGGAGACCGCCCCGTCCGAGGCCGCCGACGTCGTCGTCCGCGTCGACGACCCGCGCCACCCGGCCCTGGTCGAGCGCGGCTGAGCCGCCGGGCCCACCGGGCTCAGGAGGGCAGCCGCCGCCCCGCCGTGCGCGGCCCGGCGCTGCGGGCCTCCGGCGCGGGGCCGCGCTGGCAGTACGGGCACCAGTAGGCCACGCGGTCCTGCGGCGGGATGCCCTGGCGGGCGGTCAGGACGAGGGTGCCGCAGCGGGGGCACGGGCGGCCGGCCCGGCCGTAGACCCAGTGCTGGTGGCCGCGGCGGGTGTCACCGGTGGTGACGTGGCCGGGGCGCAGCTTGTTGGCGTCGAGGAGTTCGCGGGCGCGCCCGACGAGCCGGTCGGGGCTGCGCAGTTCGCCGACCGGGGTCCACGGGGTGACGCCGGCGAGGTAGCTGAGCTCGTTGGCGTACACGTTGCCGATGCCGGCGAGGTTGCGCTGGTCGAGGAGGGCCTCGGCGAGGGGGCGCCCGGGGTGCGCGAGCAGCCGGCGGACGGCCTCGACCGGGTCCCAGTCGGCGCCGAGGAGGTCGGGACCGAGGTGGCCGACGGCGCGTTCCTCGTCGCCGGTGCGCAGCAGTTCGACGACGGGCAGCCGGTAGCCGACGGCGGTGCCGCGTTCGGTGGCGAGGACGGCACGGATCTGCCAGGCGGGGCCGCCGGCCCAGCGCTCGCCGGGGCGGTAGGTCTCCCAGCGGCCGTCCATGCGCAGGTGGGTGTGGAGGGTGAGGCCGCCTTCGAGGCGGGTGAGGAGGTGCTTGCCGCGCGGGGCGACCTCCAGGACCCAGCGGCCGGCGAGCGCGGCGGTGGCGTGCGCGGGGACGCGCAGGTCGGCGGTGGCGAGCTGCGCGCCGGCGAGCGTGTCGCGCAGCCGGGCCGCCGCGCGGTAGACGGAGTCACCTTCTGGCATGACTCCATCCTGCCCCGCGCGGCGGCCCGGTGCGGCTGCGGTCACTCGCCGGGGACGGCCACCTGTCCCTCCCGGACGACGACGATCGGGCAGGGCGCGTGCTCGGTGAGGTGCCGGCTGACGGAGCCGAGCAGCACCCCCGAGAAGCCGCCGAGGCCGCGGCTGCCGACGACGAGGAGCGCGGCGCCGTGGGCCGCCTGCAGCAGTGCGCCGGCGGCGTTGCCCGGCATGACGCTCTGGTTGACCGGGACGCCGGGGGCGTCCCCGGCCACCTTGGCGACGGACTCCGCGAGGGTCTGCCCGGCGAGGTCCTCGGGGTTGAACCCGTCGGGCACGCCCGTGCCGCCCCAGCCGTAGAACGCGGGGTACTCCCAGGCGGTGATCGCGTGGACGCTGCCGCCGACGGCCCGCGCGTAGTCGAGGGCCCATTGCAGGGCCTGCTCGGAGGCGGGCGATCCGTCCACGCCGACGACGATCCGGGGGATGGTGGTCATGGCACTGCTCCTTTCGAGTGAGTCGGGCTGGGCTTCAGCTCCGGTACGCGGTCCACGAGTTGGCCATCCGCTGGACCTGGCCCGGGGTGAACTGGGTCATGCAGGAGTCGTAGCTGTAGTCCATGAAGTTGTGGATCGGGTCGAGGCCGGGCCCGGTGCAGGTGTGCCGGCCCTCGGGGCAGCCGTAGCCGGGGCTGCGCTCGGGCGGGGTGTCGTCGACGTAGTCGCCGGGCGTCAGGCAGCCGCCCTGGAAGGTGTGGAAGAGGCCGAGCCAGTGGCCGGTCTCGTGGGTGGCGGTGTTGCCCTCGTTGTAGTCGGTGGCCGAGCCGCCGGGCAGGGAGGCGTCGAGCACCACGACGCCGTCGTCGGTCGGGTCGGAGCGGTAGGCGTCGGGGAAGGTCGCCCAGCCGAGCAGGGACTGGCCGAGCCTGGCGGTGTAGAGGTTGAGGGTGCCGGCGTCGCCCTTGCGCAGGTGCTCCTTCATGTCGCGCTCGGCGCGGGAGCCGGGCGTCATGCCCTTGTACCAGCCGGCGTTGTCGGTGTGATCGGTTCCGGCGAGCGCGAACCGGAAGCCGGTCGGGGTGTTGCCCTGCCCCTGGCCGCCGTAGGTGGCGTTGAGGTGGTCGATCTGGGCGGCGACGGTGGCGTCGGACAGGCGGCCGGCGTCGCCGGAGTGGATCACGTGGACGTAGACCGGGACCGTCGTCGTGGTGCCGCCGAGGGCGTGCGCGTTGACGTGTCCGGAGAGGCGCGAGCGGAGGTCGTCGTCCATGGCCCGGGCGCGGACGGAGGTGACGGAGTTCGGGTCCTGCCCGCTCTCGCCCCCGGCGGGGCGGCGGGCGGCGGCATCCGTACCGTCGCACACGGCGGCGGGGGCGGAGGCAGCCACCGGGACGGCGTGCCGGGCGGGGGCCCCGAGCTGGCCGAGGCCGGCCGCCGCGACGAGCGCGGCGGCGCAGGGGAACAGGCGGAGGGCACGCGAGCGCACCCGGGAGGAACGGCGCATCTGCGCTCCTGGCGGGGTGGAATGACGGGGCGTCGGCTGGGACGGCCGGGGCGGCCGCGCGCGGACTCGCCGAGACTACGACGCCACGAAGTCGATCTCCCGCAGGGCGCGCGCGGCGGCCCGGTCGAGTACCACGGCCGACGCACACCCGGCCGGCGGCTCCCCCGAGCCGGCCAGGACGTCGTAGAGGCGGCGGGCGGCGGCGCGGTGCCGCGCGAAGGCGTAGCGGGAGACGGTCCGCCCGCGGAGCCGCTGGCCGTCGAGCGCGCCGTCGGCGTCGGCGTCGAGGAGCAGAAGGTGCACCTGCCGCCCCTGCCGCCCGGCGGCGGCGCTCAGCCAGGAGCGCACCCAGGGCAGCGCACCGCAGTCGTGCACCGCGAGCGGCCCGCCGTCGAGCACGGCCCGGCGCAGCCGCCGGTAGTGGGCGAGCCGGACGACCGGGCGGTAGAGCGCGTAGGGGAGGCCGACGGGCAGGCGGGCCGCGTACTCCTCGCGGACCTGCTGGGAGTCGATCAGCGCGGCGCGGACGCTGTGCCGCATGAGGGTGCTCTTGCCGCTGCCGGGCAGGCCCGAGACGACCAGGAGGTCGCCCGCCGGGTAGTGCAGCGCCGCAGGGACGGGGGCGCGCCGCAGGTCGTGCAGCCCGTGCGGGCGCAGCGCTCCGGGGGCGTGTCGGGGCGGCGGCACCGGAGGCGCCGCCGCCTCCACCGTTCGCGTCCTGGTCACCTGGCCTCCCCTTGCCGTTTCTCCCTCTGGAGCATCGCGCATTGCCAAGAGGGAGTAAAGAGGCGTGGTCAGGCCGGGTGCCGCGTGGACGGTCAGCCCAGCTGCGGGGCGACGGCGCCCGCGATGAGCTCCAGGTGGTCGAGATCGTGCAGGTCGAGGATCTGGAGGTAGATCCGCTGCGTGCCGACGGCGGCGTACCGGCCGATCTTCTCCGCGACCTCCGCCGGGGTGCCGGCCAGGCCGTTCTCCTTCAGCTCGCCGACCTCCCGGCCGATGGCGGCGGCCCGCCGGGCCACCTCGGCGTCGTCGCGGCCGACGCAGGCGACCAGCGCCGCCGAGTACACGAGGTCGTCGGCCTTGCGGCCCGCCTGCTCGACGGCGGTGCACACCCGGCCGAACTGCGCCGCGGTGTCCTCGACCGAGGCGAACGGCAGGTTGAACTCGTCCGCGAAGCGCGCGGCCAGCGCCGGGGTGCGCTTCGGGCCGTGGCCGCCGACGAGCACCGGGACGCGCTCCTGCGCGGGCTTGGGCAGCGCGGGCGAGTCGGCGAGGGTGTAGTACTCGCCCGCGAAGTCGAAGGTGTCGCCGAGCTTGGTGTTCCACAGCCCGGTGATGATCGCCAGCTGCTCCTCCAGCCGCCCGAACCTCTCCTTCGGGAAGGGGATGCCGTACGCGGTGTGCTCGGCCTCGTACCAGCCGGCACCGAGGCCGAACTCGACCCGGCCGCCGCTCATCGCGTCGACCTGGGCGACCTGGATCGCGGTGACGCCGGGCAGCCGGAAGGTGGCGGCGGTCATCAGCGTGCCCAGGCGGATCGTGCGGGTGTCGCGGGCGAGGCCGGCCAGGGTGATCCAGGCGTCGGTGGGGCCGGGCAGGCCGTCCACCCCGCCCATCTTCAGGTAGTGGTCGGAGCGGAAGAAGGCGCTGAACGCGCCCAGGTCCTCGGCGGTGCGGGCGACCGTCAGCAACGTCTCGTAGCTGGCGCCCTGCTGGGGCTCGGTGAAGATGCGAAGATCCATACCGGCCATTCTGGTACGGACGGCCCGCCGGTCACGCGACAGAACCGGCCAAAGCACAGGGTGTCCCCGGCGTGGCCAAGGTCTCAGCACGGAACCGTCACGAGCCTCCGTGCCCGGCCCCCGGTTCCCCTACCGTGGACGGATGTTCGCCACCTTCGACGAGTCCTTCGGCCGCTCCCCCGACGAGCCGGCCGGCTGCCCGCTGCCGGGCATCGTCGCCGCCTTCACGCCGCGGCTGGCCGAGTTCGCGTTCGAGCCCGGCTTCGTCGCGTCGGTCGACCAGCACGCCGCCGAGCTGCGCGAACTGCTGTACGCGCAGGGGCCGGAGCTGCTGCCCCGGCCCCTGGACCGCGAGGAACTGTCGGACTACGCGCTCGGCTTCCTCGACGCGCTCGCCGAGATCGGCTGGCGGGAGCCGGTCGGCTACGACTTCGCCGTCGGGCGGCTCACCGCGATCTGCTGGCTGGTGCGCGAGCAGGGGCTCCTGCCGGCCTGACTACAGCTCCCGCCCGGGGTCGATGCCCGGGCCGCGCGGCCCGGTCCCGGTGGCCGGGCGCACCGGCTGGTTGGCCAGCGCGTCCGAGCGGCCGGCCTGGTAGGCGCTGCCGCGCAGCTTGGCGCTCTCCCGCTCGGCGCCGTCCAGCCAGCGCTCCCAGCGCTGGCGCATCGGCATGATCAGGCCGCCGCCGACGCCCACCACCAGCACACCGGCGATCGTCGCGAGGGTCGCGATCAGCACCGGGCCGGTGACCGTGGTGGCGATGCCGGCCTGGCCGAGCGCGGCGATCACGCCGAGCCCGACGATGAACGCCCAGGCGATCGTGGCGACCGTCCGGCCGTACGCGGCGCCGGAGAGCGCGTTGCCCACGATGTCGCGCACCGCGTTGGCGATGGCCATCGCGACGACGACGATCACGACCGCGACGATGCCCTTGGGCAGCCACGCGACGATGCTGTGGATCATCACGCTGATCGGGTTGGGGCCGAAGACCCCGAACGCGAGCTGCAGGGCCATCAGCAGGACCGCGTAGTAGACGATCTTGCAGACGATGCCCGTCATGTCGTAGCTGGAGCCGCTCAGGTAGCGGGCCATCCCGGCCCGCTCGGCGACCCGCTCGGACCCGAGCCGGCGCAGCACTCGGTCGAGCACCTTGGCGATGGCCTTCGCCACGATCCAGCCGATGAGCAGGATCACCAGGAAGGCGATGAACTGCGGGACGACCTTCACGATCTTGGACCAGGCCTGGGTGAAGCCGGAACCGAAGTCCACGGAGAGGGCGAGCTGCTGAACCACGGAGTCCTCCACTCGGGGACGCGGCGCCACGAGCGGCGCGGAGCGGCCCCTTCTCGTTCCGGATCCCCCACCCTTCGTGGATAGCAGCGCCCGGCCCGGCCCGCGCGCCCCGCCCGTCCGGCTTGATCCCCCCGGGTGAACCGGGCCCGCCCAGGACGCACCCGCGACCGGGCGCGTGATCGCGCGTACAGTTGGCGGTCCACGGACGAAGGGCGCGGGGGGGCTGGGGAGGACACGGGAGTGAGCGGGACGATCAGGACGAGCGCCGGGGACGACACCGCCGGCCGGGCGGCCGCCCCCACCGGACCACGGCCCGACGGGCACCGGGCCCTGCACTGGCGCGTCCGGCCCCAGCGGCCCGGCGCCGCCGTCCTCGTGCTCCACGGCGGCGAGGAACGCAACCTCGCCCGGCCCGGCCGCCTCAACCTGCCACTGCTGCGCATGCACGGCTTCCTCCGCGCGCTGCGCCGCGGCACCGCCGGGGCCGAGATCGCCATCGGCACCGTCCGCTACCGCCACCGCGGCTGGAACGACGAGCGCGCCGACGCCGCCCGGGACGCGCTCGCCGCCCTCGACGAGCTCCGCGAGGAGCTCGGCGGCGTGCCGACCGTCCTGGTCGGGCACTCGATGGGCGGCCGGGCGGCGCTGCGCGCGGGCGGCCACCCGAACGTCACCGGGATCGTCGCGCTCGCCCCCTGGTGCCCGGCCGGGGAGCCCTGCGAGCACCTGGCCGGGCGCGACGTGCTGATGCTCCACGGGGACCGCGACACCGTCACCCCGCCCGCCGACACCCTCGCCTTCGCCGCCCGCGGCCGCGCCGCCGGCGCCCGCGTCTGCGGCTACACCGTCACCGGCAGCGGGCACGCCATGCTCCAGCGCATCCCCGACTGGCACCGCGCCACCACCCACCTCGCCACCGCGATGCTCGGTCTGCGCGACCTGCCCGCCGAGACCGTCTCCGCGCTCGCCCTCCCTCCCGGCTCCCGCGAGGCGCTCACCCTCCCGCTGCCGCGCCAGCCCCGGCGCGCCTGAACCACCCGGCCTTCAGCGGACCTCCGACCGGCTCTTCAGCGGAACGGACGCACCGGATTCGCCGCGCCCCCAGGGCCGTGCTGTGGTTGGCCACATGCGCACTTCACCACTCCGCCGCGCGGCCCTGACCGTCGCGACCGCCGTCCTCCTCGTCACCGGCACCGCCGCCTCCGCCTCGGCCGCCCACCGCGACGTCACCGCCGAACAGTGCCACGCGGCCGGCGGCCATGTGGAGGGCGTCGGCTACTGCACCGGCGCAGAAGGCGTGGACCAGTGGGGGGCGGACATCGACGGGCAGGGGATCAACTCCCAGCCGAACCTCTTCGACCGGTAAAGCCCCCCACCCCACGGGGTCCCCCCGCACCGATCGCCGCTACGCTCTGTGCGCGCCGCGCCGCAGGGCCGGCGGACACGATCACAGCACGGGGGGATCCGCCAGATGCGCTACCTGGTCCGCGACCGCATGTTCGCCTTCCACGAGGAGGCCTGGATCGAGACCGAGCACCGGGAGAAGCTCTACCGCGTCAACCGGAAGTTCTTCCGGCTGCGGCGGACCTTCGCCCTGGTCGACACCCGCGGCGAGCACGTCGCGGGCATCGTCCGCAAGGCCTTCACGATCCACCACACCCTGCTCATCAAGCAGGACGGCGCGGTGACGGCCAAGATCAGCAAGAAGATGTTCGCCCTGTTCGGCGACCGTTTCAAGGTGCGCCTCGCCGACGGCCGGCGCCTGCGGATAGCGGGCAACCTGTGGGACCGCGAGTTCGACATCCAGCACGAGGGAACCACCCTCGCGCACATCTCCCGCCGCTGGTTCACGATCCGCGACGCCTACGCCGTCGACGTCCTCCACCCGCAGGACGCACTCCTCCTGCTCGTCCTCGCCGTGTGCGTGGACCACGTCCTCCAGGACGCCAAGGGCGACCAGCTCACCAACCTCTGACCGCCCCGGCGCTCGCCGACGGGGTCAGGAGCCCTTGGGGTTGGTGCGGATGACGTTGCCCTTGGGGTCGGTCTCCAGGTAGCCGTCACCGTACTCGTCGCTGAGGTAGACCAGGAGGGCCGGGGCCTGGTCCAGGATGTCGGGTTCGACGACCACGTAACGCGACGTGGGCTGGGGGACGTTGACGCTGTCCTGGGCCTTCTTCAGGAGGCCGGGGAGCAGGTCCCAGTTGTACTGGCCGAGATCGAAGAGCTTGTCGGTGGGCATGATCGAGCCACTCCCGGCGACGGCCTGCTTGGCGAACTTGCCGTCGCGGTACACGATCCGGTCGTAGCCCTTGGGCTCGGACGCGACGGGGACCCTGGCGATCGCGTACTCGGGGTAGATGGTCAACTCCCAGACCATGCCGTTCGGCGCGAACGAGTGCAGGGCGGCCACCACCTTCCGGACGCCGTCGGGGGTGAGGAGGTCCACCTTGGCGGCGGGCGTCTCGGGGGCGACGGACGGCAGCGCGAGCCCGGAGGGCAGGGTGACGGCGGGCATGGCGCCGGTACCCGTGGAGACCGTCGTGCCGGCCGTGACCGTGGCCGAGGGGGCGGCGGTGCTGCCGCCCTGGTGCATGTACCAGTTCAGGCCGCCGTAGCCGATCCCGAGGACGACGACGGCCGCCACGGCGAAGGGCGCGAGACTGCGCCGCGACGGCTGCGGGGCCGGGGTCGGAGCCGTGACCGGGCCCGACGGGACGGCGTCCATCGGCGGCGTCGGCGGCGGCCCGGGCCGCAGGTTCGTCGTCCGCACCGTCACCGGCGGGGGCGTCGCGCCGTCGTGCTCGGCCGCCGCGAGCATGCGGTCGAACTGCTCGGCGTCCGGGCGCACCGCCGGGTCCTTGGCGAGCACGGCGGACAGCAGAGGGCCGAGCGGGCCGGCCCGGTGCGGGGGCGGGAGCGGTTCGTCGAGGACGGCGGCGAGGGTCGCGAGGGTGCTCGCGCGGCGCAGCGGGTGGTAGCCCTCCAGGGAGACGTACAGCATCATGCCGAGCGACCACAGGTCGGAGGAGGGGTTGCCCTCCTGGCCGCGGAGGCGTTCGGGTGCGATGTACTCGGGCGAGCCTATGAGCGCGCCGGTCGCGGTGAGGGCGGTGGCGTCCTGGATCGCGGCGATGCCGAAGTCGGCGAGCACCGGGGTGCCGTCGGGGCGCAGCAGGACGTTGCCGGGCTTGACGTCGCGGTGCTGGATGCCGACGGCGTGGGCGGCGCGCAGCGCGGAGAGCACGCCGCGGCCGATCCGCGCGGCCTCGGCGACGCCGAGCGGGCCGTGGCCGAGGCGGTCGGCGAGGCTGCCGCCGGAGACGAGCTCCATGACGAGCCAGGGGTGCGGGTGTTCGGGGGTGTCGACGATGTGGTGGATGACCACGACGTTGGGGTGCTGGAGGCGCGCGAGCGCCCGCGCCTCGCGCAGGACGCGCTCGCGCAGCTCGCGCGCGGCGGCCGGATCGGCGGCGGCCACGGCCGGGTCCGGCGGCCGGACCTCCTTGAGGACGACCTCGCGTTCCAGGGCGGTGTCGCGCGCCCGCCAGACCAGGCCCATGCCGCCACCGCCGAGCTGCTGGAGCAGTTCGAACCGGCCGTCGATGAGGCGTCTCTCCGCCCCCGGTGCATTCATGGCCGACATCGTAGGGGGCACCGGGGACACCGCGTGCACGAGGTGAGGAGGACGCATGGCATGACCGGCACAAGCGCGGGAATTGAGGTGGAGGGCCGTCAGGGAGCGGTCCGCCGCCCTCACACGTCGGGATCGCCATGAGAAGACTCGCGATACGTCTGCTGTCGCTCGCAACGACCCTCTGCGCATTGACCGTTGCCCCACCGCCGGCCGCTTCGGCCCAGGCGGCGACCGCGCCCGCTGCGCTCACCGGGGCCCAGTTGTCCGCCTCCTGGACGGGGCCGCTGAGCACCCGGGGGCGGTACGTCGTCGACGCCGGCGGGAACCGGTTCAAGCTGATGTCGGGCAACTGGTCCGGAGCACAGGGCACTTGGGAGGGCGGTGGGGACCCGAACGACCCGGCGGACAACCAGGCCGGGCAGGTCTCGCACGACATCCCGCTCGGCCTCGACCGGGCGCCCCTGGCGGACATCCTGGCGGACTTCCACGGCCTCGGGCTGAACAGCGTGCGACTGCCGTTCGCGAACGCGATGATCCACGACGGCACGGCCGTCCCGGACGCCGCCGTCGCGGCCAACCCGCAACTGCGCGGCAGCACTCCGCTCCAGGTGTACGACGCCGTGGTGGCCGCCCTCACGGCCGACGGGTTCGCCGTCGTCCTGAACAACCACACGACCACGTACCGGTTCTGCTGCGGGCTGGACGGCAACGAGCGGTGGAACAGCAGCCAGTCGACCCAGCAGTGGGAGGACGACTGGCTGTTCATGGCGAACCGCTACCGCGACAACAAGCGCGTCGTCGGCGCGGATCTGCGCAACGAGGTGCGGCGGGACACCTGGGACGACCCCAACTGGGGCATGGGCGACGCCCACGACGAGTACGCCGCCTTCGAGGAGGCGGGCAACCGGATCCTCCAGGCCGACCCGGACCTGCTGATCATCATGGAGGGCATCAACTGGCAGGGCATCCCGCTGGCGGGCCTGCCGCACGGCCGGCCGATGCTCACACCGGTCGCCACCCTCTCCAACACCCTCGTCGACTCCGGCAAGCTGGTCTACTCGGCGCACTTCTACGCCTACACCGGCCCGGCCAACACCGGCGCGGGCAGCGGCCCCGGCGCCACGAGCGACCCGCGCTACCAGGACTTCACTCCCGAGCAGCTCGCCGCGGCCGTGGACGACGAGGCGCTCTTCGTCACCCGGACCGGTCAGCACTTCACCGCGCCGGTGTGGATCAGCGAGTTCGGCGCGGGCGGGCGCGGCTCGACCGACGCCAAGGAACACGCCTGGTTCGACGCCTTCACCGCGCTCCTCGCCGCCCGCGACGCCGACTTCGCCGTGTGGCCGCTCGTCGGCTGGCACGACAACGGTGTACCGCAGGACAGCTGGGCACTGCTGCACTACGACGCGGCCGGGCGGCGGCTGAGCATGGAGGACCCGGGCGACTGGCGCGCCGACGACTGGAACCGGCTGGTCACCGCCCCCTCGTACACCGGCCGGGTGCCGGACGCGCCGCACTGGAACATGCTCGACCTCGACCACGCCGACCGGAACGTCTCCCGGCACATGCTCGCCCTGCCGGACTGGAGCAGCGGAAACCGCAAGGGCGACTGCCCGGACGGACAGCGGCTGATCGGCCTCGGCCGCGGTTCGGGTCGCGGGCTCTGCACGGACACCGGGCGACCCGGCACCGGGGCGGGCGACTGGATCGTGGTGACCGACGAACGCTACGTCACGGGCGGCGACTGGGCCTCGGGCTACAACAAGCTCCAGTGCCCGGACGGGGACTTCGCCGTCGGCTACAGCGTCCGCAGCAACGCGATGTCGGCCCTGCTGTGCGCACCGGCCGCCGGCCCGCTCCCGACCACCGGACGCGTCCTGTGGTTCGACCACGGCGACAACAGGCCGCCGGCGTCGACCGGTTCCGACTCGGCGGCCAGCGACTGGGCCCCGGGCTCCTACAAGGGCCAGTGCGCGGCCGGCGAGTACGTCGCGGGCGTCGCGATGACGTGGCGCCGGCTTCAGTACGGCGTGCCGGACGCGCTGCTCTGCCGCCCGCTCGGCTGAGCCGCTCCCCCGGGCCGCCCTCCGGACGGGGCGGCCCAATCTCCGCTTTGGGTCGCGGACTTGGTTGATCACCCACCGACCGCGGCACTTCGAGCACAGCGGGAGCCGGTTGCCCTGCGCAGGAAGTCGGCCTGGCCGACTTCCTGCGCACAGGCCTGTCCTTCGTCAGGACGGGTAGACGATCGAGCCCAGCGGTGGGCAGGGGATGAGCATCGTGCCGATGCCGGGGCGTTCGACGAAGGCCCGGGCCTCGGCGGCCTGTTGGCGTCGGGTGTCCAGATCGTCGGCGTACCAGGCGTCATTCCTGGCGCGGGTGTGGTCCCACGAGTCGTCGATGAGACCGAGGCTGACGTTGCCGGCGCTGCGCTGGAAGTCCGCCTTCACGGCGGCCTGCCGGAGTGCCGTCTGCGTGGCGGCGAGGTCGAGGCGGGTGATCAGCACGCCGGGGGTGTTCGGCTCGCGGGTCGGCATGGGGGCCTGCGGGAGCAGCGAGACCCCGGTGTCGAGGCGGCCGATGTTGTCGACGGTCGCTTGTTGGGCCTCCCTCGCCGCGATCTGCATCTCCCGGTGCAGCCAGAGGAACTCGTCGAGGTCGGCCGGGGTGACCCGCATCCGCTCGTACAGGGCCCTGAACCGGGGATCGTGGTGCAGCGGGCGCACGAGCGGCATGTGGAACGCCACGCAGTCGTTGAACCCGTTCGCCACGGCGGCGTCGAAGTGGAAGAGGCCCTGGTCCACCTGCCCCTGCGCGATGGCCAGACCACCGAGGCCCGAGTGCCCCGACGCGACGAGCCACCTGCCGTCGGGGCCGAGCGCCGTGGCGCGCGCGACGACGTCGTGGAGGCCCGCGGTGACGTCGACGCCCCGTGGGGCGAGGCCGTGGGTCATGACCGCCACCGTCAGATCGTGCACGCGGGCGGTCAGTGAGGTGACGGTGTCGGCCATGGATCTCCTCGGTGGTGGTGAGGTGGCGGGTGCTCAGGCTTGGGCCAGCCGGCCTTCCTCAAGACCGTCGAGGACGAATCCGTTGTCGAAGCGCACCCGGTAGGTGGTCCGAGCGCCGGATCCGGCGTCGTACGCTCCCACCCGGGCGACCTTCTGGCGGAGGTCCTCGACGAGGCTCGCCGCGAAGCCGTCGAGCCGGTGGCCGCGCATGTGCCGATCGAAGCTCGCGAGGTGGTCCTGGCCGGCACCGCCCGCCTCCGTGGTCGAGCTCATGACGGTTCCCGCCAGGCCCTCGGCGAGGAACAGCGGGCCGGGGACGCCGATCCTGGTAGCCGCGTCACCTGCGGTGACCTGCGTATCCCCGGTCAGCCTGACCCTCGTGCCGGTCTCGTACGGCATGGGTGCGTCCCCCATCGCTCGATCTCGAGCCGGATCGCCGCCAGCGTAGCCGAGTTGCCCTGGGGAGAAACGGTGTTCGGCACGACTCGGGAACTTCACGACTCGGCGGGCCGGTGCTCTCGGTCGGCAGACCGGGACGATGTCGCCTCGCAGGAGGACGCGGCAGCCGTCGGGCCGAGTGCGAAGGTCAGCAGCTCGCGCGCCGGCGGCCGTCCCCAGCGCCCGGGCAGCAGACCCTCGGCGTCAAGGACCTCGCATTGCGCTGCGAGGGCGTAGAAGTCTCTGCGGGACCAACCCACAATGGCCTCCGCACGCCGTCGGCAACGAGCCGGCAGGATGCCGCGCCGACCGCGTGACCCGCGACTGGACGCGCTTCGCCACCACCGGGCGCCCCTGGCAGCGGTTCGACGACAGCGAGGCGCGCAGCTTCACCACGGGCGGCGGCCCTCGGGACCGTCGACCTGGACGTCGAGCACAACTACGGCCTCCGGGCGTGAAGTCGCTCGCGGGGTGCCGGAGGGCCGGCACCCCGCGGGCCGGGCTCAGACAAGCGACGCGTGCGACGGCACCACCACGCCGTACAGGTCGGCGATCGTCGCGAGCGCGCCGTCGTGGATCTGTACGGCGGGCAGTTCAACACCACCCAGCGGCAGGGCCCGCGTCGCGCACGCGTCGGCGACGACGGTCGGCCGGTTGCCACGCAGGAAGGCGCCGGCCGTCGTGAAGGCCACGCACATGTGCGTCATGAAGCCGGCCACGACGACATCCTCGTTCCCGGCCGCGTCCACGCGCTCGCCGAGGTCGGTGCCGACGAACGCGTCCGGGACCTGCTTGACCACGACGGCCTCGCCCTCGACCGGGGCCACCGCCGGGTGGATCCGCCCGATCTCGGCCCGGACGTCGTACGGGGTGCCCTCGCCGCCGTCGTTGACGACGTGGATCACCGTCGCCCCGGCCTCCCGGGCCCGGGCGAGGAGCGCGGCGCCGGCGTCCAGCGCGGCCTGCCAGCCGTCGAGCTCCATCACGCCGCGGGTGTAGGTGTTCTGGTAGTCGACCATGATCAGCGTCGCGGCGGCGAGCGACGCGGGCGTCTCGTCGAGGTCGTTGAGGGCGCGCAGGGTGGTCGTGGACATGGGTGTACCGCCTCGGGTCGGTTCAAAAGGGATGTCGGTCACCGCGGTGACCTGCGACGACAACGCTATGCGGGACCCCGCACGTCGGCAATGCCGTCTAACATGCAGAAACCGACATCACCGACTCCGACATCATCGAACCCGGGAGAGGCCGTGGCCCCCGCCGAACGACTCATCGTCATCGTCCTGTTCGAGGGCGTCGACCTGCTCGACGTCACCGGGCCGCCCGAGGTGTTCTCGCTCGTGCGGCGCGAGACGGACGACGCCACCGGCTACCGCGTCGTGCTCGCCGCCGAGACGGCCACTCCGGTCACCACCGCCGCCGGGGTACGCGTCCTGCCCGACCTCACCTTCGACGAGGCGGCCGGGCGGGCGATCGACACCCTCCTCGTGCCCGGCGCGGTCGAGGTCGACGGCGAGCGCCGGGTCAAGGCCGTCACCGATCCGGCCGTCGTCGCCCGGGTGAAGGAACTGGCCGCCCGCGCCCGGCGGGTCGCCTCCGTCTGCGTCGGCGCGCACATCCTGGCGGCGGCCGGGCTGCTGGACGGCCGGCGGGCCACCACGCACTGGTCCACGGCGGGCCAACTCGCCGCCGAGTACCCGGAGATCGAGGTCGACGCGGACCCGATCTTCATCCGCGAGGGCGACGTCTGGACCGGCGCGGGCATCAGCGCCTGCCTGGACCTGTCGCTCGCGCTCGTGGCCGACGACTTCGGCGAGGAGCTGGCGCTGCGGGTCGCGCGGCAGCTCGTGATGTACCTCAAGCGCCCGAGCGGGCAGAGCCAGTTCAGCGTCCCGCTCGAACCGCTCTCGACGACCCGGCGGATCGAGGACCTGCGCCACCACATCACCGCGAACCTCACGGCGCCGCTCACCGTGGCCGACCTCGCCGCCCACGCCCACGTCGGGGAGCGGCAGTTGACCCGGATCTTCAAGACCGAGCTCGGCACGACCCCGAGCGCCTACGTCGAGTCGGCCCGCGTCGAGCGGGCCCGCAACCGGCTGGAGACCACCGACGAGACACTCGAACGCATCGCGTCCACCTGCGGGTTCGGCACCACGGACACGCTCGTGCGGGCGTTCCGGCGCCGGCTGGACACGACGCCGACGGAGTACCGGCGCCGCTTCCGGACCGTCCAGGGGTGAACGAACAGCCGGACGCCCGCGCTCCGAGGAGCGCGGGCGTCCGGGTCGTGCGTGAAGTGACGGAACGTCAGCTGCGGGAACCGCGGCGACGGGCGATCACCAGCGCGCCGCCACCGACGGCGAGCAGCGCGGCGCCACCGGCGCCGTAGGCGATCATCTGGCTGCTGTTGCCACCCGTGCTGGCCAGGACCGGCGCGGGCTTGGTCGAGACCGGCTTGGCGCTCGGCTTGCCGGTCGGGCCGGTGGTGTCGGCGCTGTCGGACGGAGCGGACGGGGCCGGCACGGCCGGGGAGGCCGACGGGGTGCCGGTGGTGGCCGGTGCCGACGGCTTGGTGCTGGTGGAGGCCGAGGGCGAGGCGCTGGTCGACGGAGTCGTCGTCGCCGTGGGCGTCCCGGTCGGGTGCTGGGTGGGGGTACCCGTGGGCGAGGCCGAGGAGGTCGGCGTGCCGGTCGGGGTCGGTGTCCCCGTGGAGGTCGGCGTGCCGGTCGGGGTCGGGGTCGGCGTGCAGGCCTTGCCGCCGTTCCAGGCCGTGATCAGGTCGTTCGGGAAGATGCCGTTCGGGTACTTCGGCAGCGGGTTGGCGACCCCGTCGAACTTCTGGTCGTTGTTGTACAGGTCGATCTGGCCGAAGCACTTCGGCATGTGCGCGCTGACGTCCAGGGTCGCCTGACGGTGGCCCTTGTTGAGCGTGGTGGTCGCCCAGCCGAGGAAGGTCTGCTTGCCCGAGGTGGCCCAGGTCGGGCCCTCGGTGTCGTACGAGGCCAGCGAGACCTCGTAGTCGCAGCCCTCGGTGATGTCGCCGACGAGGCGGACCTGGACGACGCCGTGGGGCTGCTTCATCCGGCCCTCGTCGGCCCAGGACTTGCCGCCGTCCACCGAGTAGAGCACGTTGACGTCGCCACAGGCGTACTCGCCCTGGGCGTGCGCGGTGCCGGCGGTGAGCAGCGGGGTGCCGACGGCTATGCCGAGCGCGGCGAGGGCAGCCGGAAGACTCCGGCGCAGGGGTTGGTGCACGAGGAAGCTCCCTAGTGGTGTGGTGCACGGTGCGGGTGGGGCCTCACCGCTCCCCCGGTGGCGGTCTTCACGGACCGTCACCGGAACTGAACAGACGTGAGGCCGTGACCGTACCGGATCGCCGGGGAGCACCCGCAAGCAGGGTCCGGCACCGGGGCGCATGCCCCGGTCCGGGCCGTCAGACGGCCTGCGCGCGGTACTCCGGGTCGTGGGCGAGCTCGTCGAGGAGGGCGTCCAGCTTGGCCCGGTCGACCGAGGGCATCACGAAGACGTGCACGTAGCTGCGGCGGGTGGACTCGTCGCCGGGGACCATCACGACGTCCTGCGAGGACAGCGACCACTTCGCCACCAGGTCGGCGCTCGGCCGGCGGAAGCGCACGGTGACGGCGCCGGGGGTGCGGGCCGTCCAGAGGTCGACGCCCAGGGCCGCGTCCAGGGCGCGCAGGCGGCGCTCCAGGTAGCCGGCGAGCTCCTGGGCGCGGCGGATGCGGTCCACCTGGTCCTGGTAGGAGTGGCGGGAGAGGTGGTCCCAGAGGATCAGCGGCGAGAAGCCGTTGCGGGAGCCGGCGAAGGTGGTGTCCGGCGCGCCTATGTAGTCGGGCTGGGACGGCGGGCAGATCTGGTACTTCACCTTCGTCATGTAGATGCCGCAGGGCCAGGGCGCGCCGGGCCACTTGTGGCCGCTCATGGCGATCGAGGAGACCATGTCGACGTCGCCGTGCTCCGCGGTGGGCAGGGTCAGGCCGAAGTCGAACTCGGGCAGCTCGACCTCGGGCGTCCAGCCGTACTGCTGGTCGGTCGCGGCGAGCCGCATGAAGGGCGCGTAGCCGGCGCCGAGGGCACCGTCCACGTGGATCCAGAAGCCGCGGCGCACGTCGACCAGGGGCTCTCCGGTGGCGGGGTCGGTGCCGTAGACCACCTCGCGCTGGACCAGGCCGTGGCGCTCGAAGATCGGCAGCAGGCGCTCGCACACCGCGCGGACGTCGTCGTGCGCGCCCTTGAAGGTGCTGCCGAGGTTCAGGTTGACGAAGACCGGGTGGCCCTTCGCCGCGAAGAACTCGACCAGGACGGCGAGTGCGTCGACGTCGATCTCGCCGGTGCCGTCCCACGGGAGGCCGGACGGGCCGGGCCGGGAGGGCACCTCGGTGGGCCACTCGCGGCGCCCGGTGACCGGGTCGACCAGCGGGCACTCGTCCGCGTACTTCTCCAGGCCGACGGCGTGGAACGTCTCGACGCCGAGGACGCACACCGCCTTGGCGAAGGAGTAGTGGGTGTCCTCGGAGTAGAACGCCACCGGGCGGTGGGCGTTGGGGTTGCGGCGGTCGGGCGCGGCGCTGACGTAGCGCAGCGCGTCGAACGGGGCCGCCGGCGGCTGGATCAGCGCCTTGCCGCTCAGGTAGTCGCGGGCGTTCCAGAGCGCGTACATGTTGCCCTCGGTCGAGCCCATCGACAGCATGTAGCCCCAGTACGACTCGGGGTCGGCGGGGTCGTGCGGGCGCTCGGCGTTCCACAGCCGGGCGTAGTAGTCGAGCACGGCGCGCTCGACGACCTTGGTGTTGGGCTTGTAGCCGCCGCTCTGGAACGGGTCGCCGAGGTTGTTGATGTTGTTCGGCATGAACCGGGCCAGGTCCAGCGCGGTGCCCTGCATGTCCTGGGTGGCCTGGTAGCCGACCAGGTGCTTGCGCTTGCGCGACAGGTACTCGTCGACCGTGTCCAGCGCGTGCTGGCGCTGCGCCTCGTCCAGACCGTCCACGGGGAGCACGAACTCGGCGACGTCCAGCTCCGGGCCGGGGTCGACGGCGGTTCCGGCGGTTCCAGCGGTGCCGGCGCTGAACGTGGCGGTCGGGCTCATGCGGGGGCGCTCCGGGGTGGTCGGTGAGGGTGTGGGGTGCGGGCGACGTCGCCCGCGGGCCCAAGGATGGAACTTCCCGGCGCCTTTGAGAAGCTCCTCCGCAGGAAATTCGTCCGGAACCGGATCATGTTTGCGATTCTTCGGAAACGGCTGCCATCCTGGCGGGCATGCCGAACAATCCGCAGGCCCCCCGGACCTCCGTGGACGACGTGGACCGGGCGATCATCCGCGCCCTGGCCGACAACGCCCGCATCCCGAACAACGCCCTGGCCGAGGCGGTGGGCATCGCCCCCTCCACCTGCCTGGCCCGGGTCCGGGCGCTGCAGGAGCGCGGCATCATCCGCGCCTTCCGCGCCGAGGTCGACCCGGCGGCCATCGGGCTGCCGCTCCAGGCGATGATCTCGGTGCGCCTGCGCGCCCACACCCGCGAGCAGAACGAGAGCTTCCGCAACACCGCGCCCGACCTGCCCGGCGTCCTGGCCGTGTTCCACATGGCCGGCTCCGACGACTACCTGCTGCACGTCGGCGTGGCCGGCCCGGAGGCGCTGCGCGACTTCGTCGTCGACCACCTGACCACGCACCCGGCGGTGGCCCAGACCCGGACCAACCTGATCTTCGAGCAGATACCCGGCCGCCGGTACCTCGCTCCCCCGCGCTGACCTGGGCCGGAGACCGGCTCGATGGTCCATGGGTACCGCTGGCGCTCCCCTCGGTGATCACCGAGCGGGCCGGTGGGGGTCGTGGAAGGCGGAGGAGGAGCTGTGCGGCGCCGGGAATTCGTGGCGGACGGATCCGCGAAGTCCTGGGAGGCAGCGGTCGAGGGCGCCTCGGTGCGCGTGCGCCACGGCCGGATCGGCACGGAGGGGCGCGCGCAGGTCAAGGAGCTGGGCTCGGCCGAGGCGGCGCTGGCGCAGTTCGGGAAGCTGGTCGCGGAGAAGGAGCGCGAGGGGTAGGCGGGTCGCAGACCTGGGCCTCACCGGCGACCGGCTCTCCGACCGGCCCGTGCCGGACCTCGGGCTCGGACGCGGACGCGGACGCGGACGGCACGACGGTCGTCGACCACGGCCCGCGCCGCTTCACCGCCGGCTTCGACGAGGAGTTGCGCCCGTACGTGCTGGACAAGGCCGGCAGACGGCTCAAGGACCTGCCCGCCCCGGGCGTCCGGGACGACCAGGAGCTGGCCCCGGCCGAGCGCAAGCGACTCGGCGCGCTGAAGAAGGAGGTCCGGGCGATCGCGGACGTCGAGGACGCCGGGTTCGACCTGCCCGATGACGCGACGGTCCGCCTCCCGGACCCGCTGCTCCTCGGCGAGCTCGACCCCGTCGTCGCCTCCGAGCTGCTCGCCGACCGGGAGGCGGTGACGGCGCCGTAGCCTCCGTGCCCGCATCGGCCCACGGGTGTAAACCCGTGGGCCCATGCCCGCCCCGGTGATCAATCCGTGGGCCGATGCCGCACCGGAAGGGTGCGTGACAGCGTTCCTCCCGTGCCCACGGACTCTCCGTCGCGGCACGACTGACGATCCGTCACCACGGGGAGGATTCGTGACCACCACGCAGTTCACCGAGCCGGTCGGCCTGTCGCGCCGCCGCATGCTGGGCGCCGCGCTGGCCGCCGGGGCCGCCGTGCCGCTCGCCTCCGTCGCCGTCGCCGGCCCCGCGTGGGCGGCACCGGCCCCGACGGCTGGAACCCCGGGGCGGCTCACGCTGCCCGAGCCCACCGGGCCGCATCCGGTGGGCCAGGTGCCGTTGCACCTCGTCGACCGGTCGCGCCCGGACGCCATCGCCGGGCCGGGGAAGTTCCGCGAGCTGATGGCCACCGTCTGGTACCCGGCGCGGGACGTCGAGCGGTACCCGGTGGCGCCGTGGATGCCGGCCGGCGCACTGAAGGCGTTCCTCGCCGACGTCGGCGTCGCCCTCGATCCCGCGCTGGCGCCGCTCACTTCGGGGCACGTGGGCGCGCCGGTGCGGCGGTCGGGCCGACGGCTGCCCGTCGTCGTGTACGCGCACGGCGCGCACAGCCACCAGGGCGACCACACGATCATGGTCCAGGAGCTCGCGAGCCACGGCTACGCGGTCATCACGGTCGCCCACGCCTACGACTCGTTCACCGAGTTCCCCGACGGCCGGATCGCCGTGCCCGGCGGCGGCCCGAACACGCCCACGTTCCCGGGCGACTTCGCCGCCGACCTGCGCTTCCTCCTCGACTGCGCCGAACAGCTCGCCGCCGGCTCCAACCCCGACGTCGACGGGCGGGAGCTGCCGAAGGGGCTGCTCGGCTCCCTCGACCCGCAGCGCATGGGGGCGTTCGGCTGGTCGAAGGGCGGCACGGCCACCGCCTGCGCCACGCTCGCGGACCGGCGCATCCGAGCGGGACTGAGCCTCGACGGCCCGATGCAGATGCGGCCGGCACTCAGCGGCGACCTGGACCGGCCGTTCATGATGATGACCGCCGAGTTCACCCGCGCCACCGACCCCACCGCCGAGCAGTTCTGGGAGCACCTGCGCGGCTGGCGGCTCAACATCCAGGCCCAGGGCGCCCTCCACGCGTCCTACGGCGACAGCCAGGCGCTGTACCCGCAGGTGGCGAAGCTGCTCGGCTGGAGCCCGCAGCAGCTCCAGGGCGTGATCGGCACCCTCGATCCGGACGAGGCCGTACGGATCCAGCAGGCGTACCCGCTCGCGTTCTTCGACGAGCACCTGCGCCACCGCGGGGGACACCTGCTCGACGGGCCGTCACGCGACTTCCCGGCGGTGACGTACGTGCCGTGAGGCGGTGGACGGCGGCGCCCCGTACGGGCGCCGCCGTCCTGCGCGTGGCCGAAACCCGTTCCTTGATGGGGTCCTGACACTCGATAGGGTTAACTTAAGGTAATTTTACGGGGTCAACCGGGTGAATATCACCGGACCCTCGTGAAGGACTCGTACATGCACCGCCACCGTCCCACCTCTTCCCTCCGCCGGACCGCCGCCTCGGCGCTCGCGCTCACCGCCGCCCTCGGCGTCCTGACCGCGACCCCGGCCGTCGCCGAATCCGCGCCCGTGCCCGCCCCCGTGCAGCCCGGCGCCACGCCGTACCTCGACGCCGTCGAGGCGACCCTGCGTCAGGTCTCGCCCGGCCTCGACGGAACGGTCTGGCAGCGCACCGCCGGCAACCGGCTCGACGCCCCGGCCGACGACCCCGGCGCCTGGCTGCTCCAGACCCCAGGCTGCTGGGGCGACCCGTCCTGCGCCGACCGGCCCGGCACCCGCCGCCTGCTCGACAAGATGCGCGAGAACATCTCCCGCGCCACCCGCACCGTCGACATATCCACCCTCGCGCCCTTCCCGGACGGCGCGTTCCAGGACGCCATCGCGGCCGGCCTCAAGGCCTCCGTCGCCGCCGGGAACCGGCCGCACGTGCGGGTCCTGGCCGGCGCCGCCCCGCTGCTCAACATCGGCGCCCTCCCGTCGAAGTACCGGGACGACCTGGTGGCCAGGCTCGGTGACGCCGCATCGGCCGTCACGCTCGAAGTCGCCTCGATGACCACGTCGAAGACGGCCTTCTCCTGGAACCACTCCAAGCTGCTGGTCGTCGACGGACGGACCGTCATCACCGGCGGCATCAACAACTGGAAGAAGGACTACCTCGACACCGGCCACCCGGTCTCGGACGTCGACCTCGCGCTGAACGGCCCGGCCGCCGCCTCCGCCGGCGCCTACCTGGACACCCTGTGGGACTGGACCTGCCGCAACACCGGCACGTTCTCCGCCGCGTGGTTCGCCTCCACCGGCGGCACCCCGTGCACCCCCGACCTGGAGCAGCGGCTCAACCCGGCCGCCGAGGACGCGCCCGCGACCGGCGGCGTCCCGGTGATCGCCGTCGGCGGCCTCGGCGTCGGCATCCGCGACGCCGACCCGGCCTCGGCCTACCGGCCGCAGGACCTCCCGAACCCCGCCGACGTGAAGTGCGGCCCGATCGGCCTGCACGACAACACCAACGGCGACCGCGACTACGAGACGGTCAACCCGGAGGAGAACGCCCTGCGGGCGCTCGTCGGCGCCGCCGGCAGCCACATCGAGATCTCCCAGCAGGACCTCAACGGCACCTGCCCGCCGATGCCCCACTACGACGCCCGCCTCTACGACCTGCTCGCCGCCAAGCTGGCCGACGGCGTCAAGGTGCGCATCGTCGTCAGCGACCCGGCCAACCGCGGCGCGGTGGGCAGCGGCGGCTACTCGCAGATCAAGTCGCTGAACGAGATCAGCGACGTCCTCAAGGCCCGCCTGGCCGCCCGCCTCGGCGACCAGGCGCAGGCCCGCACGACCATGTGCCGCAACCTCCAGCTCGCGAGCTTCCGCGCCACCCCGGCCGCGACCTGGGCCGACGGCCACCCGTACGCCCTGCACCACAAGCTGGTCTCGGTCGACGGCTCGGCGTTCTACATCGGCTCCAAGAACCTCTACCCGGCCTGGCTCCAGGACTTCGGGTACGTCGTCGAGGACCGCGCGGCCGCCGGGCAGCTGGACGCGCAGCTCCTGTCCCCGCAGTGGCAGTACTCGCAGGCCGCCGCGACGGTCGACTACGCGCGCGGGATCTGCAACGCCTGAGAACGTGTCGGGTACGTGATCGACCGCATGGAGTGAGGAGTGAGGGAGTGATCTTCGCGAGCCTCGGCCGCGAAGATCCCCCCCATGTCGCCTGATCCTGCAGGCCTTTTCACACCTCGTCGTTGACGGACGCTCAGTGCCCTCGACGCGCTCGGCCCGGTGGCCGCCCGACGGACGGACGGCCCGGCCCGGGGCTCACAAGGTCTCTCGGCATCGCCGATGCGGTGCCGGTGCTGCTGCGGACCGTCAGTGCGTCACCCGCAGCTGCCGCTCGTGTCCCACTCCTCGACCTGGCCGGTCTCCTCCTGGGTGGGGTCGGGGGTGACGCCGGCCGCGTCGAACCAGTCGACGTAGAAGCTCGCCGTGCAGGCGCTCCTGGAGGCCCTCCCCGCCACGGTGCTGTCCAGGACGAGCCTGTCGCCCGAGTTCAGCGTGCCGCTGCCGGTGGGACGGCACACGAGCGCCTGGGAGTCCAGCGAACACGTCCCCACCGTGGCCCCCGAGCTTCCCGTGACCAGGTGCGGGATCGTACCGGCGCCCAAGGCGGCGTCGTTGACGGCCTGCAGCCGGAAGACGGAGTCGTGGTCGTAGGAGCAGGGGCCCTGCCGGCAGTACCACTGGGGCCCGAGATCCACCCAGGAGCCCGGCTCGACGGGCGTCCCCGAGCTGGGCACCGACCACCCCGCGGTGGAGGCGCCCGCGGGCCCCTGGCCCAGCAGCGCCACCGCGACGGCGACGGGAACGACGACGGCCCCGCGCAGACCGAACTTCCTGCACTTTCGCTGCATGTCCACCTCGTACTCGCTTGCGTGACCACCAGAACAGCACAAGCGCGCAGCGACAGCCCCGGGCACTACTCGGATTCACACGAACGAGTTGCAGTTCCACATCTGCAAGTGGCGACGCCGGGGCGGGATTCAGCGCGTCGAACGGCGAATTGCCCCACACGCATGCCCCGTCCCGCTCCTCCTCGGCCATCGGCTCCCGCGCCCCGAGTCCCCGAGTCCCGGCCGCGCGCGCCGAAGCGGCGAGGAGATCGAAATTCCTCAGGCGAAGGCGACCTGGGAGACCCGGGCACGGTAGAACCGGGGCGTGTACCCGTAGCTTGCATCGAGCCCCTTCGACCTCGTGCGCTTGCCCTGGGCGTCGAAGAAGTCGATGTGGTCGTTCCACCAGTCGCCCTGGCGGGTCGGGTCGGTGGCACCGATCGCCTGGAGCCAGAAGCTCTCGCCGGAGGCGACCCGGGCGAGGGACTTCACCCCGATCGTCGGGAGCGGCTCCATCGGCCCGATCCAGTGTGGACCGACCACCGGATAGCTCGCCGGTCGTGCGTAGTCCGTCGGGTGCCACGGAACGACCTTGCCGGTCGACTTGGAGACCTGGTTGACAGTGGAGCCATCGGTCATCAGGAGGTAGTCGGAGGCACTCAGGTCGGTGTCCAGGCTGTGACCACCGGTGACGGCGATCATCTGCTCGTTCTTGAGCGCGAAGTCCTTGTAGGAGGTGCCCGACCAGCTGTACTTGATCAGCCACTTGGTGCCGAGCACCCAGAGGAAGGTCCCGTCGTACCAGACGCCGTGCGCGCCCTCGTAGTCGAATGCGAGGGCCTTCTGCAGGGTGGACATGTCGTCAGTCTGACCGGGCGCCGGCGCATAGACGGTCAGGAGTCCAGGCTCGCTGGAGGCGACCACGATGGCCCCGATGCCCGGGATCCGCTCGATCCCGTGCGGATTCCCGTAGGGGGTCTCATGCCAGAGCAGCGGGGCGTTCGGGTCGTTGAGGTCGCCGATGTCGACGATGCCGACCTTCCCGTACGAGGCGGTGACCAGGGCGACCCAGCCGTGCGCCGTGGTGCTGCGGAACTTGATGTCGGAGAGGTTCCTCCAGGTGGCGCGGTTGTCAGCCGTGTCCGCCGGCGGCGTCCAGGTCCACTTGCGGTTGGCCGGGGTCCAGGTCTCGTCCGCCGAGTCGTGGAGCAGGATCTGGTTCTTGAACTGCTCGCAGAGGGCGATGTGATACGAGCCGTCCGCCTGGGCCGCGGTGGCGGGCAGGGCCAGTGTGGCCAGCGGTCCGCCGACGGTGGTGGCGGCCAGGCCTTTGAGCAGTGAACGGCGGTGCATGTGTCCCCCCGGAGAGCTGATGGTTCGTTGTCGCGCGAACCTATCGCATGCACGTTCGAGCCCATCGGGAGGGGCCGTCGGCCCACCGGGCGAGGTCGCGGTCTGCGCCGCCGAACGAATGATCACCCGACCACCCGACGCCGTTCCGGGGTGACGCCTGACGCCCGGTCACGGCGACAGCAGCCGGTGTCCCAGGCCCGTCCGGCTGTGCCGCACGGCCCGGCCGCTGCGGACGGTCGTGACCAGCCCGGCCCGGCGCAGCGCGCGGGCGTGCTCGGAGGCGGAGGCGAGGCTGATGCCGAGCTCCGCGGCGAGCTGGCTGGTGGTGGGCTCGCGGCCGGCCAGGCGCAGCACGGCCGCGCGGGTGCGGCCCAGCAGGACGGCGATCGGGTCGTCCTGCGGGCCGCCCTCCGGCGTGGCTTCCGGGAGCAGCGGCAGCGGGGTGACGGCCGGGTAGACGAGCAGTGTGCCGAGCGGGTAAGGGCCGGCCAGCGGGCCGCCGGTCCACTGCGCGGAGGGCATCAGCACCAGTCCGGCGCCGCCCGGCCGGACGTCCACCTCTCGCTCGGCAGGGATCTCCAGGACGCTGCCGCGCCACCGGCTGCCCGGGTGGAGGCCGGCGAGCATCCCGCGCAGTCCGTGCTCGCGCTGGACGCGGGCGCGCCAGGCGAGGTCGGTGTCGAAGCCGGTGCGCAGGCGGGGCCAGACGGTACCGACGAGGTCCGGGTAGGCGGCGCGCATGGCGCGTTCCAGGTACTGCCAGGCGTCCCGGTCCTGGTCCGCGAGGTGGCGCAGCAGGGTGGTGGCGGGCAGCCCGCCGGTGGTCGTGACGCGGGTCAGCTCGCGGCGCACGAGCGCGCCGGTCGAGCCGAGGACGGCCTCCAGGCCCTGGTCGAGGTCGTCGCTCGGCGGGTCGAGGAAGAGCGGACCGGCGCCGTTGGGCGGCACCAGCTGCCTCAGCGGGGCGACGGCGGCCCGGGCGCGGGGCGTGCTCAGCGAGCGGCGCCATCGGGCGAACCCCGGCCCGCCGTCGTGGCGTTGGAGCATCGCGACGGCCAGGCCGAGCTCCAGGAGCGGCGCCGGTCCGTCGGCGAAACGGACGCCGAGCAGGTCCTCGGCGGTGAAGTGGATGCGCAGCACCGTGCCCCCTCCGCCTTCTGCGCGGCCTGGTCGGTTTCGGCCTCGGCCGAAAGCATCGCGGGTGACGCGTCCGCAGCTCGACGATAGCCACCGCGCCCCCCGCAGGGGAGGGGGCGCGCACCCCTCTCCCGTCCCTGACACGCCAGGAGGCCCGTCATGTCCCACCCCACCTCGTCCCTGCGCCGGGCCCGACCGTTCGCCGTCGTCGCCGCGCTGGCCGCCGCGCTGCTGGCCGTGGCACCGACTGCTCAGGCCCACGCGGGCGGTGACGACGGGTGGCAGCCGTACACGAGCGGCGACGAGGACTTCCCGGCCGGCGCGCTCTGCCCGTTCCACCTGCACATCGGGGTGCTGGTGGAGGGTGAGGAGACCAAGGTGGCCGCCCGCTACCCCGACGGCTCGCCGGCCGAGGTGCTGTGGCGCGGCCCGCTGGTACTGCGCTACACCAACGTGGACAGCGGGCGCAGCGTCGACCGCGACCAGAGCGGCAAGGCCACCGAGTACAAGCTGCCCGACCGCAGCGTCCTGTGGCTGATCCCGAAGGACTCGCACATCTCCGCCCGCGTCCGCGCCGGGAACCCGTACCACGCCCCCGGCGACTTCCTGTTCAGCGGCGGCGTGACACTGCTGGTCCACCCGGACGGGCAGCCGCAGGTGCTGGTTCGGCACCAGGTGGAGAACCTGTGCGAGACGCTCGCGTGACGACGGCCAAGTGGCCCTTCACAGCAGACGCTTGATGTCCCCACGGGCCCGGTAGAAGCCGCCCCCGGCGGATTCGCGGACCTCCGCCACGAGGTAGCGCGCCCCGGCGACCCGGACGTCCTTGGGGAACTGCACGCGCCAGGTCGGGTCGTATCCGGCGGACACGACGCGCACCCGCAGCCGGGCGCCGTCCTGCACGCACTCCACCTCCACGCCGCCGAGGCCCGCGCCCGCCGTGACCGTCTCCAGTGCCCGGCCCGGCAGCACGCGCTCGACGTCGGCGCCGCGCACCTCGGCCGTCCGCGGCAGGGTGCCGGCCTCGGCGGCGCTGATGGCGGCCTCGCTCGCGTCCAGGCAGGCCAGGGAGCCGTCGGTGGTCACCAGGTAGAGCCGGCCGTCGCGGTACTGCATGCTGTACGCGGAGCCGCAGCCGGTGGCGAGCTTCCACAGCCGGGTGCCGTCGGCGGCGAAGCAGTACACCGAGGAGTGGTTGTCACCGGCGAAGACGTACGCGCCGTCCGGCGAGGCCGCGCAGGAGAACACGGCGGCGTCGCACCGGTAGGCCGCGACCTCGGCGCCGTCCGACTTGCGCAGCCGGTGCACCCAGCCCCGGGAGGTGCCGGCGAACACGTCGTCGGCCACCTGCCAGCCGAACAGGACGCCGCCCTTGGTGTCGGCCTGCCACAGCTGGTCGCCGCCGCGGGAGGCGTAGCGGGCGACGCCGCGCGAGTGGCCGTGGTAGACGCCGTCGGCGTCGCAGCGCACCATCCAGCCGTCGCGGCCCTCGGCCTTGCGGCGCCACTGGAACTCGTCCTCGTGGTCGACCGTGGTCAGCCCGCCGCGCTCGTCGGCGACGCCGAGCACGCCGTCGTGGATGTCCAGCCAGTAGATGTCGACGTCCTCGGCGATCTCGTAGGCGACGCGCGGCACCTTGCCGCCGAGGTCGTACACCTTGCCGTCGTCGCAGCCCGCGTAGATCCACCAGTCGTCCGCGACGATGCACTTGACGCCGTCGGGCAGGCCGAAGCGGGCCGTCACCTCGCCGTCGTGGGTGAGCGTGTAGACGTCGCCGGCCTCGTTGCCGACCCAGGCGTGCTCCTCGCCGACGAAGATGCCGAAGGCGGGCGAGCCCGAGCGGAAGCGCCACAGCAGCGGTGCCTGGCGGGCGGTGGAACGGCTGCTGACGATCTGCCGCCGGGTGGTGGCGCGCCGCTGGCGCACGCCCTGCACGGCGGGGGCGTAGCCCTTGCGGACCTTCTCCCCCACCTTCTTGGCGGCGGCCGCGGCGGCCTTCTCCGGGCTCGGGTAGCTCGTCGCCTTCACCTGCCCGGCGTCGCCGATCCGCCCGTAGCGCACGGTCACGACGCGGTCGGCGACGCGCACCTCGTAGAACTTGTGCGCGGTGCCGGCGTCCTCCGACAGCTCCAGGTACGTGACCTGCTCATTCACGGCGACGGGCACGGCGAACACCCCTTTCGGGCAACGGAGTCGGATTCCGCCGGCGGTCCGGACGCTGCGCCCGCCCGCCGACTCCTCGAAATCTAGGCGCTGCCACTGACAACCGGGCCTGACAGAGGGGCGGTGAGCCGGGGTCAGGCCCGCGGGGTGAGGCCGTCGAGGAGGGCGCGGACCGTCTCCGTCGCGAACTCCTCCGCCGTCGGCGGGAGGAGTACGCCGGGCTGAGCCTCGTCGGCGTAGAAGACCTCCAGGAACGCCCGGTGGAAGCACGCGCCGATCAGGAGCAGCGCCGCCGCGTGCGGGTCGAGGGCGGCCGGGACGCGGCCGAAGCGCTGTTCGGCGGCCAGGTACTCGGCGAGGTGGACGCCGACCCGGTGCGGGCCGGCGTCGCCGAGCGTGCCGCGGTGGGCGGCGAGCAGGTCCGGGCTGGCGAGCAGGGAGCCGGCCATCGGGAACGACCGGCAGTAGAACGGGACGGCCACCCGGACCAGCATCTCCAGGTGCTCGCGCACGGTGCCCTGCCCGGCGCGGTCCGGCAGCTCGGCGACGGCGTCGGCGAGGCGGGGGCGCGTTCGCGCAGGACCCGGACGAAGATCTCCTCCTTGTCCCGGAAGTGCTCGTAGCCCGCAGCGGGCCGGGGACTTCGGGCCCCGGGCCCACCGGGTGTGCGCGGACCGTCCGGCGTGGATGCCGCCGCTGGACCGCGCTGCCCGGCGCGTGTTCACCACCTGATCCCCGCCGCGACCGGCAGGTGGTCGCTGCCGGTGTCCGGCAGGACCCGGGAGCTCGTCGCCGTCACACCGCGGACCAGGATCTGGTCGATCCGCACCACCGGGAACGACGCCGGGTAGCTGAAGCCGAAGCCGTCCCCGGCCGCGTCCTGCGCCGAGCGCATCCGTGCGGTGAGAGCGGCGAACGCGCGGTCGTCCAGGCTGCCGTTCAGGTCCCCGAGCAGCAGCGTCCGCTCGCTCGCGTCGGCGGCGACGGCCCGGCCGAGCGCCTGCACACCGATGTCGCGCGAGGCCGTCCAGAAGCCCGACGACGGGAGGATCCGGACGGACCCCAGGTGCGCCACGTACACGGTCAGCGGCCCGCGGTCCGTGGCCACCGTGGTGCGCAGCGCCCGGTTCTCGGCCGTCCTGCCGTCCGCCGCCCGGGTGTCCGCCAGCGGCCCGTAGTCCATGACGTCGATCGGCTGGGCGTCGCCCAGCGGCAACCTGCTCCAGAGGCCGACGGTGCCCCGGACCACGTGGTACGGGTACGCCGCCGCGAGCCCCGTCTCGTACGCGCCCACGGACTGCGGCGTCAGCTCCACCAGGGCCAGCAGGTCCGCGCCGGAGGCGGCCAGGCGGCGTGCGGTGCCGCCCGGGTCGGGGTTGTCGGCGTCCACGTTCTGCTCGGCCACGGTGAGGTCGCCGCCCGGGCGGGACTTGTCGGTGAGCAGGCCGCCGAAGAGGTTGAGCCACGCCGCGACCGGCAGCAGCAGGGCCACCACGGCCGCGGCGGAGCGGCGCCACAGCGCCGCGACCAGCAGCAGCGGGACGAACAGGCCGAGCCACGGCAGGAGGTTCTCCACCAGGCTGCCGAGGTGCCAGACGCCGTTCGGGATCTCCGCGTGCAGGAGCATGACCAGGCCCAGCAGCAGCGCCAGCGCCGTCAGGGCCGGGCCGCGCTTCCACGGCTCCGGCCGGGAGACGGCGCGGAGCGCCCGGTGCAGCGCCGTGCGCCGTGCGCTCGGCTCCTCCGTTCGCGTGCGCTCACCGGCGGTCGTCGTCGCGTCCTGCTCGAGGTTCATTGCGCCAGTCAACGGAGTGCGGCGTTGCCGGGGCGTATGGGATTTCCGATACGCCGACGATATGTGCGGGCTCGTAGCATCGGGGGATGCGCGTGTTGATCGTCGAGGACGAGCTCTACCTGGCCGAGGCCATCAGGGACGGCCTGCGGCTGGAGGCGATCGCGGCCGACATCGCCGGTGACGGGGACACCGCGCTGGAACTGCTCGGCGTCAACGCCTACGACATCGCCGTCCTCGACCGCGACGTCCCCGGGACGCCCGGCGACGAGATCGCCAGGCGCATCGTCGCCTCCGGCAGCGGCATGCCGATCCTGATGCTCACCGCGGCCGACCGTCTCGACGACAAGGCCTCCGGGTTCGAACTCGGCGCCGACGACTACCTCACCAAGCCCTTCGAACTCCGGGAACTCGCCCTCAGGCTCCGGGCCCTGGACCGCAGACGCGGCCACACCCGGCCCCCGGTGCTGGAGCTCGCCGGCCTGCGGGTGGACCCGTTCCGGCGCGAGGTCTACCGGGACGGCCGCTTCGTCGCGCTGACCAGGAAGCAGTTCGCGGTGCTCGAAGTCCTCGTCGCCGCGGAGGGCGGTGCGGTCAGCGCCGAGGAACTGCTGGAACGGGCCTGGGACGAGCACACCGACCCGTTCACGAACGCCGTGCGCATCACCGTCTCCGCCCTGCGCAAGCGACTCGGCGCGCCCTGGATCATCGCCACCGTGCCGGGCGTCGGCTACCGCATCGACGCCGCACCGGCCGGAAGCAGTGGAGGCGGGCGTGGATAGGGCGCCCGGACCGAGCGTCCGCCTCAAGCTCGCCCTCAGCTACGCCGGATTCCTGATGGTCGCCGCGGTCCTGCTGCTCGCCGCGGTGTGGCTGTTCCTGCTGCGGTACGTCCCCGACCGGGCGTTCCTCATCGCCGGCGCCACCGACACCCCGACCAGAGGGGTGTTCCCCGTCCGGTCGAACCTCCTGCACGTCTTCGCCCCGAGGGCGGCCCTGGTGCTGGCGTTCCTGCTGGTGTTCGGCCTGGTCGGCGGCTGGCTCCTGGCCGGCCGGGTGCTCGCCCCGCTGACCCGCATCACCGAGGCCGCCCGGCTGGCCTCGACCGGATCGCTCGAGCACCGGATCCGGCTGCCGGGCCGCGCGGACGAGTTCCGGGAACTCGCCGACGCCTTCGACACCATGCTGGCCCGGCTCGAAGCCCACGTCGACGAACAGCGCAGGTTCGCCGCCAACGCCTCGCACGAGCTGCGCACCCCGCTGGCGACCTCCAAGGCGCTCCTCGACGTCGCCCGCACCGATCCGGACCCGGACGTCGCCGCGATCATCGACCGCCTCCACGTCGTCAACACCCGGGCGATCGAGCTCACCGAGGCACTGCTCCTGCTCAGCCGGGCCGACCAGCGCTCCTTCACCCGGGAGCGGGTCGACCTGTCCCTCCTCGCGGAGGAGGCGACCGAGACGCTCCTGCCGCTCGCCGAACGGCACGGCGTCACCCTGGAGACCTCCGGCACCGTCGCCCCCACGACCGGATCGCCGGCGCTGCTGCTACAGCTGACCGTGAACCTCGTGCACAACGCGATCGTCCACAACCTGCCCGAGGGGGGAACGGTGCGGATCGACACCCGGACCCGCCCCGGCATCGTGCTGCTCACCGTCGACAACACCGGCGAGCAGCTAGCCCCGCAACTGGTCGCGACGCTCACCGAGCCGTTCCAGCGCGGCACCGGACGCATCCGCACCGACCACGCGGGCGTCGGACTCGGCCTGGCGATCGTCCGCTCCATCACCCGCGCGCACGACGGGACACTCACCCTGAGCGCGCGCCCCGAGGGCGGGCTGCGCGTCACGGTGGAGCTGCCCGCGGCGGCCGCCTGAGCGGCCCGCGCTCAGATGCCCGACCCGGGAATGACCACCACCTCGCGCAGGCAACGGGGTGGTCATCCAAAGGGATGATGCCGGTGAGTCGGACGGCTGATGACGAGCCAGAACTTGCATCCGCGGACGGATTCGAGGGTCCTGGCCCCGAACCTAGTCTCGACGACATGAACCGATCCCTTCGCGCAGCCGCCGTCGCCGCCCTCGCCCTCGCTCTCCCGCTCCCGCTGGCCGGGGCCGCGACGGCCTCGCCCGCGCGGCCTGCCGCCGCTGTCGCCGCCTCCTCCGCGCCTGCCGCCTTCCACGGTGAACTGCCCCGCCCCACCGGGCCGTTCGCAGCCGGTGAGGAGGTGCTGCACCTGACCGACCCGAACCGCACCGATCCGTGGGTGCCCGCGGCCGGGCCGCGGCAACTGGCGGTGTCGATGTTCTACCCGGCGCGGCCCGGCACCGGGGAGGCCGCGCCGTACATGACCCCGGGCGAGGCGCAGAACTTCCTGGCGACGCGGGTGCCGCCGGGCACCGGTCTCCGACCGCAGGACCTCGTCGGCACCAGGACCCACGCGTACACCGGTGCGAAGGCCGCGGGCGGGAAGTACCCGCTGGTGGTCCTCTCCCCCGGCTTCGAGAACCCCCGCGCCACGCTGACCGGCCTGGCGGCCGACCTGGCGAGCCGCGGCTACGTGGTGGCCCTGGTCGGCCACACCTACGAGGACTCCGGCGAGACGCTCGCCGACGGCAGCACCCCGGGGTGCGCGCTGTGCGACGGCGGGGCTCCGGACTCGCTCCCGGACAGCCGGGCGAAGGACGTGTCGTTCGTCCTGGACCAGCTCACCGGGCACCACCCGGCCTGGCGCCTCGCGCACCTGATCGACCGCGACCGCATCGGCATGGCCGGGCACTCGATCGGCGGAGCATCGACGCTGAACGCGATGGCCGGGGACGAACGGATCCTGGCCGGGGTGAACATGGACGGATCCTTCTCCCCGCCGACACCGACCGACAGGCTCGACGGACGCGCGTTCCTCCTGCTCGGCAAGCAGAGCGACCACTCCGCCGGCAGCGGCGACCCGTCGTGGGGGCAGGCCTGGGCGGGCTGGGACGGCTACAAGCCCTGGCTGGCCGTCGCCGGCACCGCGCACGCCAGCTTCACGGACGTCCCGGTCCTGGCCACCGAGGCCGGCCTCCCGCTCCCTCCCGGCACGACCACCTCGCCCGAGCGCGGCATGCAGCTGACGCGGGAGTACGTCGGCGCCTTCTTCGACCAGACCCTGAAGGGCGTCCACCAGCCCCTGCTCGACGGCCCGTCGGCGGCGAACCCGGAGGTCTCCTTCCAGCACCCGTGACCGGAGCGCCGGCAGCCGCGCCCCACCCCGGCCACGGCACGAAGGCGCAGGCCGGCTGGACGTGGTCCTTCTCGCCGTTGAACTCGACGAGCGCGGTTTCGGAAACCCGGTCCTTCGGGGCCCGGTCAAGTCGACGTACCCCAGGAGGTCGTGGTCCGTGCGCCCGTCGAGCCGGTTGCGGTGGTCGGGCGTGACGGGGCCGCGGGCTGGAGGAAGTCCGAGCCGGCCGTCGAGGTGGTCGTGCGTGCGCCCGGGCCCGACGTGGTGGCGGCCGGTCCGCCCGCCGTGGTGGTCCGTGCGGCGCCCGCCGAAGCGTCCCTCGGAGTGGCGGTCGCGGTGCGGCGTGCGGCGGGCTGGCCGGGGGTGGTGACCGGGGTGCCGCCACCCGGCTCGATCCGCTCGATCCGCAACACGAGGTTGCGGTCCTGGCGCTCGCCGCCCCGGTCGCGGTTGCGGCTGTGCACCTGCTGCGTCGGCACGCCCCGGATCTCCTGCCAACGTCCCTGGACCGCACGGATGTTGGGGCTCCACTCGCCCTCGTGGCAGTGCTCCAGGTCCAGTTGCCAGCTCGCGGCGTCGACCACGTGGACGGCGCCGACCGCCGCCGGGATCTCGACCGGCGCGGCACCCCGCACGGTCACCACCGCCCGCTGCGGCCACGGCCCCTCCACCGCCGTCACCGTGATCCGGCTCGGTCCCTGGTACCAGGCCATGGTCGTCCTCCCGCGTCCGTCCTCGCGCCGGTCGCCGACCGGCCTCAGCAGATACCACGGGCGGCGGGCCCTCCGGGGTTCGACCGGGTTCGACCGGCCGGGGGTCACTCGTCCACCGGCACCTCACGGACCCGGACGTCGCCGCAGACGACGAAGCCCGAGGGCACACCACCGCTCAGCAGATGGAGCCGCAGGAAGCGGGGCGACGCCGGGCCCGGCACGTCGACCAGAGCCTCGATCTCCGGGTCGGGGCCCGCCGCCCGGATCTCCAGGCCCTGGTAGCCCGACCGCGTCTTCATGGCCAGGACACTGACGAACTCGACCTCCGTGGCCGTGTCCCTCCCCTGCGTCCAGAAGCTGCGGAACACCAGCGTCCGATGCGAAACGCGGTACGACCAGACCTGCATGTCCTCGTGCAGGTCCAGCGGAAGCGGACTCGTCGTCATGCCGGCCCTCCTCTCCCGGGCGCGGTGTCGCGCCGCCGAAACGGGTACTAGCCGGCGTGCTGCCGTCGCAGGGCGTCGAGGCGCTTCGCCCCGCGCTCGGCCTCTTCCAGGTGACCGAGGTCGAGGGCCGCCGTGGCGCGGCCGTAGACGTAGAAGACGTCCTCACGCTCCTCGGCGGACAGCGTCCGCAGCCGGCGCAGCACGTCGAAGTCGACGTCCAGGGAGAGTTGGACGGCAGCCAGGCGGTCTCGGGCCGTGACGGGCAGCTGCGTGCGCAGCACGTCCTTGAGGTGGTCACGGATGCGGCGATCCGCCTCCTCGGGCCGCCGGACGGCGGGCCGGTGCGGGTGGTCCCCCAACTCGTCGGCCCAGGTGGCGAGAACGCCGTGGATCGCCTGCAACGCCTCCAGATCCCCGGGGTCGGCGGCGAACACCTCCCCGGCCAGCCCCGCCGCCTCCCGGGCACGCCCCTCGACGCCGGTGCAGGCCGCGACGAACCCGGCGAGCGTGCCACACTTCCACCGCAACTCGGCGGCCTGCCAGGCTCGTTCCATGTCCACGTCGGCACCCTATCGGGCGGCCGGTCGGGGTTGTCGAACGCTTTTGGGCGGCGGCGTACACAGATCGCCCGCGCGACCACCGGACGGCCCGCTCCACGTCACCGCGACGGCGTGCGCCGGCCTCCGACGTGCCACCGGAGCAGGAAGTCGTACCGGCCGACTTCCTGCTCCGGTGGCAGGCAAAGGCTCCTCGGTCAGGAACTGCCGGGGCAGCCCCGGGCCCGGTCGGAACTCGATGCACACACCGTCGATGCACACGGCGATGACTCTCCTTTGCGACTCGTACGAGCAGGCCCTGCTTCTGGGGACGGGGGCGGGGCACAACGACAAAGAATCCGGAGAACCAGAGCGTGATCCGCGTCACAGCAGATGGGCGAATGTCCGGCCGGGGGTGAACCGCCGGGCCCGCGTGGGCCGTATAGGTGGGCGGGGCACCGATCGAGGGGGTCCCGACGACCGATCAGGGAGGCGTACGCCGATGGCCGAGGTGGAGCCTCACCGGACACCGGCCCAGGCCGGGCGCGCGCACCGGCGGGCCGGTGCCGTCCACGCCGTCTCCGAAGCGGTTATCCCGTCCTACTGCCCGACGCCCGCTCCCCGGGGGACGCGATGACCGCGCCGCAGTCCGCGGGCTCGTCCGTGCCGGCTCTGCGTCGCCGGTTCGGCCGTCGTGGGGCGTCGTCCGCCCCGCCGCCCGTACCGGCTGGGCGGCGGGGGCCCTCGCGGTCGATCCTGCGGCCGTTCGGGCCGCACTACGTCATCGCCCCGCGCGAGGTGGGCGACGACGAGCTGTCGGCGGCGATGGGCAGCCTGCGGCCGGTGCCGGACGCCCTCGTCGTCGTGGCGGCGGCGGCCGACGCCGCGCCGGTGCTGCGCGAGCAGATGGCCGAGCTCGGACTGATCGCCCGGACCCGGGGCGCTGCCAGGCTGGTCCTCGCGGCGTCCGGCCTCGCCGCGCTCGGCCCGGGTGGGCGGCGCCCCGCCGAGGTGGTCGCCGACAAGGCCGGACTGCCGGTCGTGGCCCCTGACGGCCTGGTGTCCATCCAGCCCGACGGCACCCTGAAGGTGACCGCGCCCGACGGCGCCACGGAAGCCGCCGCGTGGTGGAGTTGCCCGCCGGGCGGCCGTCCGCAACAGCTGGGCAGGACCATTGGCGCGACCACCCCTGCCGAGCCCGTCCCGGCGGCGCCGGCCAGGCCCGAGCCCGCGTCGTGGCCGGCGCCGGCCGGTCCGGCGTGGGATGCCACCGGGCCGGCCGCGTGGCCGCCGCCCGCCGTCCCCACCCGTACGGTCGCCGCGGCGGGTCCGAGCGTGCTGCCCGCCTCGGTCGTCGTCCAGCGCCTCGCCAACGGCTTCTGGCTCAGCCACGCGACGGCCCGCCCGGAGGCCGGGATGCCGTTCCTCCAGCAGCTCGCGACGCCTCCCGGCACGACGCCGCTGCTCGTCGGCACGCCCGCCCGCCCCGTCCTGGCCCCCGAGGAGTTCGCCGACGCCGCGCTGTCCCTGCCCACTGGTTCGGACCAGCTCGTCGTGAGCGCGCCCTGGGCGGACCCGGGGGCGCTCGCCGCCCTGTCCGGCGCGCTCGCCGAGCGGCTCGGGCGGCCCGTGCACGCCTCGGTCGGCCTCCCGGTCGCGGGCGACGGCGCGTTCACCACCCGGGTGCTCGACCACCGCGGCGCCACCACCTGGGAGCCGTACCTGATCCGGCTGACCTCCGGCGGCCGTCACGACACCGTCAGCACCGCCTGGCGCAACGGCGGCGCGGGGTGGGACACGGTCGGCCCCGGACTGTTCCGCGCCTTCCCGTTCTGGTGCCTGGAGGCCGTCCCGGCCGGGCTCTGGCTGCGCCCCGAGCCGCCGTACGCGTGGGCGCCGCGCTTCCTGCGCCCGGACCCGGCCCGCCCGCTGCTCGTGGTGGGCGAGCAGGCCCGGCTGATCCCGCACGACGTGTGGGAGCAACTGTCCGCCCTGCTGGACCAGTTGCCCGGTGACGGCGCACGGGGTTTCGGGCTGCTGCTGCACGGCCTGGTCGACGCGGCGTCCGAGAGCAGCGCCCGGTTCTTCGCACGGATGTACGGCCTGGTGTGGCACAACCCGCCCGCTCGCGCGCAGAACGGTCTCCCGGCACCGGCACCGGCCCTGCCCACGACGTACGCGGTGGGCGGCGGCCTCGACGCTCCGAGCCGGCCGAACACGCCGAACGTTCCAGAACGCTTCGCCCTGCCGTCGCACCGGAACGAGGGGTTCGTGACGGGACGGGTCACACCCGCCGACGCGGAGCTCGCTCCCCCGACCGCCCCACCCGTCGGGCTCGCCACGAGCAGTGGCACGGCGCCGGTGAGCAGGCCGGCCACCGCTGCGAGCCCGTCGACGGCGGAGGCGACGACGAGCGCCACCGCTCCGGCCGGGGCTCCCGTCGCCGAGCGCCCGGCCAAGCGGCCCACCGCCTCGGCCGAGCCGGCCGTAGCCCCGACGCCTGAACCACCCGTGGCCCCGGAGCCGGCGGAACCGAAGGAGCCCGAGTCGGCGAAGGAGCTGGAGGTGGCGCAGGAGCTGGAGGTGGCGCAGGAGCTGGAGGAGCCCGAAGCACCCGCCCAGCCCCTCGCCCTGACGGCCCGCTACTTCACCCCCGCCGACGTCCCACCGCTCGCCCCCGTGAGCAGCGGCGCCGACCGGGACGCCTTCCGTTCGCTCCTCGGTGACCACTACCAGCGCGGCGCCGGCCGGGTCGAACCGGCCACCACCCGCTTGCCGGGCCTGCGGTCGACCGGCCGGGACGACCTCAAGCCCGACCTGGTCGCCGTGCTGCTGCACCACGAGGGCGCCGACGTGCCCGCCGACCCGGCCACGCTGGTCGCCGGGGCCCGCAGCGGCGCGCCCGGCCCGCTCGCGCCCTACCTCGCCTGCCTGGCGTCGGGCCTGCGCCGGTTGCCGAGCCACCACGGCGCAGTGCTGCTCGGCGCCGACCTGCCGCCCGCCGTCCTCGACGCCTACCCTCCCGGCCTGGTCCTGGTCGAGCCGGCGCCGGTCACCGGGGTCTCCTCGCCCGCGGCCGACCTCGGCACCCCGGTGGAGTTCGCCGTGTGGTCGACGACCGGGCGCCGGACGGCCGTGTTCGCCGCCGACGGCGAGGTGCCGCAGGTCGTCTTCTCCCCCGGCAGCACCTTCACCGTCCTCGACACCGTCCCCGGCGACGGCGCGACCCGCCCCGCCCGCGTCCTGCTGCGCGAGACCACCACCACACCCCCGGCGACCGCCGACGCCGAACGCGACCGCAGCGCCCGGGACCGCCTGCGGGCCTGGCTGGAGCGCCGCGACGGGACGGCCCCGGCCGACCGCCGCCCGGTCGTCGGACCGGAGCGCTTCCACCTGACGCCCGGCATCGCCCTGCCCGTTCGCACCGGGGCCGGCCCGTGACGTGTCCCCCTCCGACGGACGGCCCGGTCGTCAGCCTCCGAGCCCGGCGTCGACGAGCGCCCTGACGTAGGGCAGGTCGTCGCCGGTCCCCGTCGGGTTCAGGGAGTAGACCACGCGGTGCCGGAGGTCGCGGGTGGCGAAGAACCCGTTGTCCCAGCCGGGGCGCGAACCGGTCTTGCCCCAGGCGTACTCACCGCTCGGAAGCCGGTAGCGCATGAGCCCGCCGACGCTGTAACAGGCGCTCTGGCCCGCGCAGTTGGTGTTGTCGGCGGCGTTCGACACGTCGGGCACCGCGAAGACCAGCTCCTGCTGGGCGGGCGGGAGCAGCCGCCCCCGGAACAGCGCGGTGAGGAAGCGGTCCAGGTCGGCGGTGGTGGAGATCATGCCGCCCTCGGCCCACGGGTACGGGCTCTGCTCGGTCACGTCCTGTCCGTCCAGGTGCACCTCCGCGTGGGGCGAGGGGATCGTCGGGTCGTCGGCGGCGGGCAGGCTGGTGTGGCGCAGGTGCAGCGGGCGGATGATCCGGCGCTCCACTTCGGCGGTGAAGGGGCGGCCGGTGACCTTCTCGACGATCAGCCCGAGGACCATGGAGTTGAGCCCGTTGTACTGCTGCGCGGCGGGGGTCGCGGGCGGCATCACCCCGGCGGCTGCGGCGAACGACTCGTGCAGGAGGTCCACGGGGCTCACGGACGCGAGCTGCCATCCAGGACCGTCGGCCGGGCCCGGGGTCCGCGCGGGCTTGGGCAGGCCGCTGGTGTGGTCGAGGAGCTGGCGCACGGTGACGCGGCCGTAGTCCTCCGGCAGCACCTCGGGGACGTACTGCCGGGCCGGTGCGTCGAGGCCGATCCGGTGCTCGGCGACGAGCTGGAGGACGACCGTGTTGGTGAAGACCTTGGTGACGCTGCCGATCCGGACGTACGCGTCGGTGGTGACGGGTCCGGCGGTCCGGCCCACACCGTCCTGGCGGACCACCGCGCCGGCGACGACGCCGTCGGGCAGGTGCCCGAGGATGTCCTGGACGGTCGGCCCTGCGGACGGAACGGCGGTCGGCGCCGTGGACGGCGCGGCGGACGGCGGTCCGCCGGGAACCGGCGCGGCGGCGGCCACGGACACGGCCGCGCCGGTCGTGAGCGCAGTGGCCAGAGCGAGGGTGGTGACGGCGCGGCGGATGCGCATCGGGATCTCTCCTGAACAGCACGGTCGGAACGTTCTGACGGCTCCGACTCTGCGTCCCGGGACCGTCGCGGCGCATCGGTGATCACCCCGATATCGCCCCTGGAACGTCCCCTGGGTGGACATCACCTGACGACGGGTCGGCCAGGGCCGCCGCGCCCCGTCCGCGCGACCCCGTCCAGACCACCCCGTCCACACGACCCCGCGCTCACCTGCCGACGGCGTAGCCCTGCATGCCCCGCGGGTTGGCGGCCGCCGACAGGACGCCGGTCTCGGGGTCGCGGGCGACGGCGCACAGGCGCCCCTCCGACCACGGGTCCCCGACGGTGACGTCGTGGCCGCGCCGGCGCAGGCCCGCGATGACGTCCGGGCCGAGGCGGGACTCGACGAACAGGCTGCCGGGCCGGCCGGCGCGCGGGTAGAAGGAGCCGGGGAAGCTCTCCGTGTGCCAGTTCGGCGCGTCGATCGCGCCCTGGAGGTCGAGCCCGCCGCGCACCGGCGGGCGCCGTGCGAGGGCGAGGAGGAAGTGCAGGCTCCACTGGTCCTGCTGGTCGCCGCCCGGTGTGCCGAAGGCGAGGACCGGCCGGTCGCCGCGCAGGGCGAGGGACGGTGAAAGGGTGGTGCGCGGACGGCGGCCGGGGGTGAGGGAGTTGGGCAGTCCGGGGGTGAGGGCGGCCATCTGGAGGCGGGTGCCGAGCGGGAAGCCGAGGCCCGGCACGACGGGGTTGGACTGGAGCCAGCCGCCGCTCGGGGTGGCGGAGACGAGGTTGCCCCAGCGGTCCACGACGTCCACGTGGCAGGTGTCGCCGCGGGTGCCGCCGTCCCTGGCGACGGTGGGCTCGCCGGAGCCGGGCGCCGCCTCGGCGGGCGCGTACTCGGCGAGCCTTGGTGCGCGCCCCTCCGGGCTGCCGGGCCGCAGGTCGTAGGACGCCCGGCCGCCGATCAGGGCGCGGCGGTCGTCGTTGTACCCGGGCGACAGGAGCGCCTTGAGCGGCACCTCGGCGGCGTCGCCGTACCAGGCCTCGCGGTCGGCCATGGCGAGCTTGGTGCCCTCCACGAGGGTGTGGACGTACTCGGCCTCGTCCGGTGTCCCGAAGTCGTCCGGCAGCAGGGCGAGTTGCTGGAGGAACACCGGGCCCTGGCTCCACGGCCCCGGCTTGGCGACCGTCCACCCGTTCCAGGTGTGCGTGACCGGCTCCTCGTAGTGCGCCTCGAAGGCCGCGAGGTCGTCGCCGGTCAGCGTGCCCGCGTGACGCCCGCCGGAGGTGTCCAGCGCGGGACGGGCCGCGAAGCCGGCCAGTGCCTCGGCGACGAAGCCCTCCCGCCAGACCCGCCGCGCCGCGTCGATCTGCGCCTCCCGCCCGTTCCCGGCGGCCTCGGCCTCGGCGACCAGCCGCCGCCAGGTCGCGGCGAGCGGCGGGTTGGTGAGCAGTGCGCCGGGGCGCGGCGCGTGCCCGCCGGGCAGGTAGAGCTCCGCCGAGCTCGTCCACTCCCGCTCGAAGAGCTCCCGGACGGTCTCGACGGTCGCCCCGATCCGCTCGACCGCCGGGTGCCCGTGCGCGGCGTAGCCGATCGCGAACCGCAGGACCTCCGCCAGCCGCTTGGTCCCGTGGTCGCGCAGCAGGAGCAGCCAGGCGTCGAACGCCCCGGGCACGGCGGCCGCCAGCGGTCCCGTCCCCGGGACGAGGGACAGGCCGAGCGAGCGGTAGTGCCCGATGCTCGCCCCGGCGGGCGCGGGCCCCTGCCCGCACAGCACCCGCACCGGCCCGTCCGCGGGCGCGAGGATGATCGGCACCTCGCCCGCCGGCCCGTTCAGGTGCGGTTCGACGACGTGCAGCGTGAACGCGGCGGCCACGGCCGCGTCGAACGCGTTCCCGCCGTCCTCCAGCACCGCCAGGCCGGCCGCCGACGCCAGCCAGTGCGTCGACGAGACCATCCCGAACGTCCCCTGCAAGGTCGGTCGAGTCGTGAACACCGGTACCCCTCCCACTCGCCCGAACGACCCGTCGGCCGCGTAGGGTCGGCCCCGCCGTTCGCCGTCCCCGTTCCGTCCCCGTTGCGCCTGGAAGACATCGTGACCATCATCGCTCGTCTTGTCACCACCATGACCGCTCCGCTGGACCGGGCGTCGGCCGATGCCCCGGAGGTGGCGTGCTTCCCGGGGCGGCGGTTCCTCGTCCAGCACGGGGACACCGAGGTCGTGGCCCTCGACGGGGCCGGTGACGTCCGGTTCCCGGCGCCCTGGCCGCGCCGCTCGGGGTCGGTGGCGGTGTCGCCGCGGCGTGACGTGGCGGTGTTCGCCGGCCCCGAGTCGCTGCGGGCGGTGGAGCCGGACGGCGCGACGCGCTGGGAGGTCCGCCACGGGCGTTGGGAGGACGGTGACGGCGGTTCGGTCGCCTTCGGGGCGGACGGCGCCGTGGTGTGGGCCCACGTGCTCGGCGTGCCGGGCGACGACACGGACGCCGCCGACGGCCACGAGGAACAGTGGCTGGTCCTGGACGCCGCCGACGGGACGGTCCTCGGGCGCGCCGGCACGGCGACCGTGGCCTCCGGCTCCGTGCACACGCCGCACCCGGACCCCGCGCGGATGGGCCTGAGCATCGGCGAGGGCGAGGAGGACTCGCCCGCGCTGTGGGGCCGGTGGGACGGACGCCGGCTGACCGTCGAGCAGGTCCGGGCCGAGCGGATCCTCCTGGCGACGAGCCCTTCCGGCCGGCAGGTCCTCTCCGTCGACCTCGGGCAGTGGTCCCTCACCGTCCACGACGGCCCGCGGGCCCGGGACCTGGAGGCCGAGGGCACCGTGCCGGCGCACCCCGATGACCCGACCGGCGAGGGCAGGGTGTACTGGGACCACCACGCGGCCTTCCCCGACGAGGGCACCGTCGTCGCCGGCACGTCCGAGAGCGACGCCGGGTACGGACCGGTCCGGCACTGGCTCGTGGACGCGGCGACGATGACCCTGCGCGGCGAGATCGCCTATCCCGTCCCGGTCTCGGGTCCTGCCCGGGCCGCGGGGGACGGCGCGTGGTTCACGGTCTCCGAGCAGGGGACTTCGGTGCACCTGTGGCAGCCGGCCGAGGAGCGCTGACGCGACGGACGGCGCCACGGGGTGAGGCTCGTCACTGGTTCGCTCCATCGGCCCGCGAGCTGGGTAGGTGTACGTTCCAGCGACCACCGGGTGGGGATCCCGACTCCCCCTCGATCGCAGTTGCTCCGGTCCGCAGCGCCTCCGGCGAAGAGAGGTACCAGACATGTCTGCACAGGTGCCGGTCCACCACCATCCACCCCAGCGCGTCGGCGTGGTCGCCGAGTCGACCGTCGGGGAGACCCGCGTCGCGGCGACGCCACCGACGGTGCGGCAGTTGCTCGGGCTCGGCTACGAGGTCGTCGTCGAGTCGGGGGCCGGGACGGCCTCCGGCTTCACCGACGCGGCGTACGCCGAGGCCGGCGCGCGCATCGGTGACGCCTGGGCGGCCGAGGTCGTCCTGAAGGTCAACCCGCCGTCGGGCGACGAGATCGCCCGGTTGGGTGATGACGCGACCCTCGTCGCCCTGCTCGCCCCGGCGCAGCGCCCCGACCTGCTGAAGGCGCTGTCGGCACGCGGCGTCACCGCGCTGGCGCTGGACGCCGTCCCGCGGATCTCCCGGGCGCAGTCGATGGACGTGCTGAGCTCGATGGCCAACATCGCCGGGTACCGGGCGGTGATCGAGGCGGCCCACGTCTTCGGGCGGTTCTTCACCGGGCAGGTCACCGCCGCGGGAAAGGTGGCGCCGGCCAAGGTCCTGGTGGCGGGCGCCGGTGTGGCCGGGCTGGCCGCGATCGGTGCGGCGTCCAGCCTCGGCGCGATCGTCCGCGCGACCGATCCGCGGCCCGAAGTCGCCGACCAGGTACGGTCGTTGGGCGGGGAGTACCTGGCCGTGGAGGTGGCCCAGGAGGCGGGCTCGGACGGCTACGCCAAGGCGACGTCGGCCGAGTACGACCGGGCCGCCGCCGCGCTCTACCACGAGCAGGCGCGGGACGTGGACATCGTCGTCACGACCGCACTGATCCCCGGCAGGCCGGCGCCGCGGCTGCTCACGGCCGAGGACGTGGCGGCGATGCGGCCGGGCAGCGTCATCGTCGACATGGCCGCCGCGCAGGGCGGCAACGTCGAGGGCACCGTGCCCGGACGCGCGGTGGTCACCGGCAACGGGGTCACCATCATCGGCTACACCGACCTGACGGCCCGGCTGCCGGCCCAGGCCTCGCAGCTGTTCGGCACCAATCTGGTGAACCTGCTGAAGCTGCTGACGCCGGGCGGGGACGGGCGGCTGGTCGTCGACTTCGACGACGTGGTGCAGCGGGCGGTGACGGTCGTCCGGGCGGGCGAGGTCACCTGGCCGCCGCCGCCCGTGGCCGTGTCGGCCGCCACCACCACCACCCCCGGCCGACCGGCTGCCGCGCCGATCGCCGCGAAGCCGTCCCGGCTCACCCCGCCGCTGCGCTTCGGGCTGATCGGCCTCGGGATGCTGACGGCCTTCCTCCTGACCGCCTTCGCTCCGGCCCAACTGGCGCAGAACTTCACGGTGTTCGCGCTCGCCGTCGTCATCGGCTACTACGTCATCGGCAAGGTCCACCACGCCCTGCACACTCCGCTGATGTCGGTGACGAACGCGATCTCCGGAATCGTGGTGATCGGCGCCCTGCTCCAGATCGGGCACGAGAGCCGGCTCGTGACGGCGCTGTCCTTCGTGGCGGTCCTGCTGACGAGCGTGAACATCTTCGGCGGTTTCGCCGTCACCCGCCGCATGCTGTCGATGTTCTCGGTCTCCCCCACCGCCCCCACCGCCCCCACCTCCCCGGCGTCCCCGTCGTCCCCGTCGTCCCCGTCGTCCTCCGAAAGGCGTTGAGTCCGATGACTTCCACGACGGCCTCCCATGCCGCGGACCTGGTCGCCGCGCTGCTGTTCGTCCTCAGTCTGGCCGGGCTGTCCCAGCACCGGACCTCCCGCGCCGGCGTCGTCTACGGCATCGCCGGCATGGCCCTCGCCCTGGTCGCCACCGTCGTGGTGGCGGCGCAGGACGTCTCCGCCGGCGCGGTCGCGCTGATCGTCCTCGCGATGGCGCTCGGCGGGGCGGCGGGACTGTGGCGGGCCCGCCGGGTCGAGATGACGCAGATGCCCGAGCTCATCGCCGTCCTGCACAGTTTCGTCGGCCTCGCCGCCGTCCTGGTCGGCTGGAACGGCTATCTGGAGGTCGAATCCCACGGGTCCGCCCAGACCCGGGTGGCCGGGGACCTGCTGGGCATCCACCACGCCGAGGTCTTCATCGGCGTGTTCATCGGCGCGGTCACCTTCACCGGATCGGTCGTCGCCTTCCTGAAGCTGTCCGCCAGGATCGCCTCGCGCCCGCTTGTGCTGCCGGGCAAGAACGCGCTCAACGTGGGCGCGCTGGTGGCGTTCGCGGTGCTGACGGCCTGGTTCGCGGCCAGTCCGGGCCTCGGCCTCATGATCGCGGTCACCGTCCTGGCGCTCGCCCTGGGCTGGCACCTGGTCGCCTCGATCGGCGGCGGCGACATGCCCGTCGTCGTCTCCATGCTGAACAGCTACTCGGGCTGGGCAGCGGCGGCGGCCGGGTTCCTGCTCGACAACGATCTGCTGATCGTCACCGGGGCCCTGGTCGGGTCCTCCGGCGCCTACCTGTCGTACATCATGTGCAAGGCCATGAACCGCTCGTTCCTGTCGGTCATCGCGGGCGGGTTCGGCATCGAGGCCCCGTCGGGATCCGCGGGAGAGCAGGGCGAACACCGCGAGATCCACGCGGAGGAGGCCGCCGGGCTGCTCGCGGCGGCCCGGTCCGTGGTCATCACGCCCGGCTACGGCATGGCGGTGGCCCAGGCCCAGCACCCGGTGGCGGAGCTGACCAGGCGGCTGCGCGAGCGCGGGATCGGGGTGCGGTTCGGCGTGCACCCGGTGGCGGGCCGCCTGCCCGGGCACATGAACGTCCTGCTGGCCGAGGCGAAGGTGCCGTACGACATCGTCCTGGAGATGGACGAGATCAACGACGACCTCGCCGCGACCTCGGTCGTCCTCGTCATCGGCGCCAACGACACCGTCAACCCGGCCGCCACCGACGATCCGTCCAGCCCGATCGCCGGCATGCCGGTGCTGCGGGTGTGGGAGGCGGAGCAGGTGATCGTCTTCAAGCGGTCGATGGCCTCCGGCTACGCGGGCGTGCAGAACCCGCTGTTCTTCCGGGAGAACACCGGCATGCTGTTCGGTGACGCCCGGGAGAGCGTGGAGGCGATCCTCCGGGCCCTGCCCGAGGGCCGCGGCGGTCCGGCCGCCGCCCTCCGCCAGACGACGACGGCGGGTTAGCGGACGCGGCGGACCGTCCGGGCCCGGTGCCCGGACGGTCCGCCCGCCGCACGGGGACGGACGGCCACCGGGCCGGCTCCGGCGAGGGGCCGCCCCGAGGCCCCGTCGGCTCAGCCCTTCGTCAGGAGCCGCCGGACGTTCTCGGCCTTCGGGGAGCCGAGTTCCTCGTAGAGCGCGAGGCTGCGGCGCCACGCCTCGGCGGCGGCCGAGGCCTGGCCGAGGCGGTGGCGGATGATGCCGAGCTGTTCCAGCGCGGATGCGGTGCCGTCGCGGTCGCCGATGTCCTCGCGGATCGCCACGGCCTGCCCGGCCAGGTCCAGGGCCCTCGCGAAGTCGCCGGTGTCCTGGAGGACTTGGGCGGTGACGTGCAGGGCGTGCCCCTCGCCGTAGCGGGAGCCGAGCGCCTGGAAGGCGGCCAGGGCGAGGCGACAGTTGACGAGGGCGGGTTCGTGCCGGCCGAGGACGCGGTAGGCGGGGATCAGGTTGAGGAGGCAGACGGCCTCGCCGTAGCGGTCGCCCGCGGCGCGGAAGGCGTCGGCGGCGCGGGTGAGGTGGCCGATGGCCGTCTCGTAGTCCTGGAGCTGGCGGTGGCTGACGCCCAGATTGGCCTCGATCATGGCGGTGGCCTCCGGGTCGCCGTCGCCGAGGAGGCCGTCGGCGAGCCGGTAGCGGGTGATCGCCCCGCGGTAGTCACCCTGGGCGTGGGCGAGGGTGCCGGCCTGGACGAGCATGAGGGCCTCGCCGGTGCGGTCCGCCGAGCGGCGGGCGTGGCCGAGGGCGAGCTCGGTGGCGCTGTTCCAGTCCCCCCAGTACTTGCGCAGGGTGAAGAACGGCCAGAGGCTGTGGGCGAGTTGCCAGCACAGCGGGTCGTCGTCCCGGCCCGCGGCATGCCGCACGAGGTCGACGAGGTTGGCGCGTTCGGCCTCGTACCAGGCCATGGCCGCCTCGGCGCCGCCGAAGTCCGGCAGCGGCAGGCCGGGCGGGGGCGGTGCGGCGGGGGCGAGACGGGCGTGCGGCACGAGGAGCATCCCGGCCCCGCGGGAGGCGTGCAGGTACCAGAGGGCGAGGCGCCGTTCGGCGGCGAGCCGCCCGGCCGGGGCGTCCTCGGTACGGGCGCACTCCTGGGCGTACAGCCGGATGAGGTCGTGGAAGCCGTAACGACCGGGCTCGGGCGCCTGGAGCAGGTGGTGGGCGGTCAGTTCGGCGAGGAGCCGTTCGCTGGGCGCCGGGTCGCGGTCCAGCAACGCGGCGGCGGCCGGCACTCCGACCGACCGACCGGGCACCAGGGCCAGCAGCCGGAACGCGGCGGCCTGGTCGGGGGTGAGGTGGGCGTAGCTGGCCTCGAAGCTGACCCGCACCGCGCGGTCGCCGACCCGGAGTTCGTCCAGCCGTCCGCGTGCGTCGGCGAGCCGCTCGGCGAGCATCCGCACCGTGCGGCCGGGTTCGGTGACGAGCCGGCTGCCCGTGATGCGCAGCGCGAGCGGCAGGCCGGCGCAGTGGGCGAGCAGGTCGGTGGTCGCGTCCGGTTCCGAGGACAGCACGGCGGGGCCGGCGATGCGGCCGAGCAGGTCCCTGGCCTCGGTGTCGGTGAACGCGGCGAGCTCGATCCGCTCCAGGCAGTCGAGTTCGGGCAGCCGGCTGCGGCTGGTGAGCAGCACCGCGCAGCCGCTGCTGGCCGGGAGCACGGGCCGGATCTGGGCACCGTCGAGCACGTCGTCGAGCACGATCAGGACCCGCCGTCCGGTCAGCAGGCTCCGGTAGAGGGCGGCGCGTTCGTCGAGCGCCGGGGGGACGTCGGTGGGGCTCACGCCGAGCGCCCGCAGGAGCCGCGCGGCGACCTCGGCGGCCGGTACGGGTGCCTGGCCGGCGCCGCGCAGGTTGGCGAACAGCTGGCCGTCGGGGTAGCGGTCCCGGTGCGCGTGTGCGGCGTGCACGGCGAGGCTGGTCTTGCCGATCCCGCCGGGGCCGGTGACCACGAGCACCGGGGTCCGCCCGGCGGCGCCGTCGCGGTCGAGCGCGTGCCGAACGGAGTCCAGCGCCGCCGTGCGGCTGGTGAAGTCCGGCAGGTCCGCCGGGAGTTGAGCGGGAGCCCGGACGGCTGCCGGGCGTGGCTCGCCGGCACCGGCGTCCGTCCGGCGCCCGGCCGGCTCCGCACGGGCCGCGGCGATCAGCTCGGCCCGGTCGCCGTCGGCCAGTCCCAGCGCGTCGGCGAGCGCGGCGACCGACTTCAGCCGGGGGTTGCGCCGCCCAGCCTCCAGCATGCCGATCGCGTGCGTGGAGACGCCCGACCGTTCGGCGAGGCCCTCCTGGGTCCACCCGAGGCGCAGCCGGTATTCGCGCACCATGTCCCCGAAACGCACGACAACCCCCATCGCCCCCGCCGAGATGCCGCCGCCAACTATGGCATGAGCCATGCCAGGGCGTGGCGCGGGGAACGCAGGCCGAACGCAGGGACCACGCCATGGACCGCCGACCCCGCCGGGCCAAGACTCGTGTCCGCCCGGAAGCCGGCACCCGGCGGTACGCGAAGGATCCCAAGGACCCCTTGGGCCCGCAAGACCTGCGGCACCCGCCGTGCCCGAGGCGCCCGGGGCACCACCGCACACCGAAGACCAGGACATCCAGGAGATCCAGGAAGACCAGGGGGAATCGTGAAACGCATCAAGTCCGCGCTGGCGGCGGGTGTCGCCGGCGTGGTCGGACTCGCGGGCCTCGCACTGGCCCAGCCGGCCGACGCGGCGACGCCCGCCACGCAGCGGGTGCTCGCCGAACTCGGGCACGTCCAGGGCCTGTTGCCCGCCACCGGGCACGCTCCGACCAGGGCCGGGGCGGCGGCCGAGCAGTCACAGGCGCCCGCCCGGATCGCGCTGAAGGGCGCCAAGGGCGCGGCCTCGCAGGTCCGTTCGCAGGTGTCGGTGTCGCCCGACGCGCTGCCGGACACCGACAGCGCCGTCATCACCGACACCACCGCCGTCTCGCACGTCTTCGTGCTCCGCACCGCGCGCGCCGCGACCGACGTGAGCTTCACCGTCGACGGCTTCGACGGCCGGCTGGTCGCCGATCCGCTCGGCGGCGTCCTGCTGGTCGACCGGACGACCGGCCGGGCCGACAGCCGGATCAGCGCGCCGTGGGCGTACGACGCCAACGGCCGTGCGCTGCCGACCCGTTACACGGTCGACGGTGACACCGTCACCCAGCACGTCGACACCCGCGGCGCGGCGTTCCCGGTCGTGGCCGACCCGCACTACACCTGGGGCTGGATCACCGGCACGGTGTACTTCAACCGCAACGAGACCTCGCACATGGCCTCCGACGCGGGCTTCACCGCGGCCATGTTCGCGTTCGCCCCGCCGCCGTTCAACCTGATCGGCGCCATGGTCGCCGGGAACATCTCCCGGGTGGCGTGGAACGCCAACAGCGACCACAAGTGCGTGAAGGTCAAGTCCCTGGTGCCGGTCTTCCCGGCGTCCGAGTACTCCGGGGGGTACTGCCGGTGATCACCACGACGCAAGCGCCGAACTCCCTCGCACGGAGGGCACTCCGGGCAGCAGTGGTCGCCGTCTCGATGCTGCTGACGCTGGCCTTCGCCGGGATCGCGACCCCCGCGTCGGCGGTCACCGGCGGCGGACCGGCCACGACGGGGCAGTACCCGTGGATGGTCCACTTCCGGGACACCAGCAAGTACTCGCTCTTCAGCTACAGCTGCGGCGGCGTGCTGATCGCCCCGGACAAGGTCCTGACGGCCGGCCACTGCGGCCGGGAGTACCAGGGCAAGCTGGACCACTCCGTCGTCGTCCAGGGCCAGACGACCATCCTGGAGGGCGGCACCAACTACACCATCGGCCGGATCGACATCAGCCCCCAGTTCTCCCCCGACCAGGAGAGCGGCGACTCGAAGAAGTACGACATCCACCAGGGCGACGTCGCGGTGGTGACCCTCAACAACCCGATGGTCGGCGTGCCGACGATCCCGTTCGCACACATCCCGGCCGACGAGACCCTCAGCGGGAACGGCCTGATCCTGGGCTGGTCGCCGGAGAACGTCGACATGCACGGCGGCATCAAGGAGAGCCTCAACTCGTCGATGGTGCCGATCCTGCCGGACTCGGCGTGCACCCGCCCGTACGGCTCGCTGTTCCGGGTCGGCCAGATGATCTGCGCCGGCGACGCCAAGCACGACGCCTGCAACGGCGACAGCGGCGGTCCGCTGATCCGCAACGGCTGGGTCATCGGGATCATCTCCGGCGGCGGCAACAACGGCTGCGACCAGGCGGGTTACCCCGGCACCTACACCCGGGTCGCCGCGTTCTCCAACTGGATCCAGCAGATGAAGGAGGACCGCGACCACGCGCCCTTCTACGTCAACGGCAAGTGCATGGACGGGGACGTCGCCAACGGCGACCACGTCCCGGGGATGAAGGTCCAGCTCTGGGACTGCAACGGCTGGCGCAACCAGTTCTGGTACACGGTGAACAACCACATCTTCAACGACCGCAACAACTACTGCATGAGCGCCGACATCAGCCACGGGAGCTACAACGGGATGCCGGTGCTCCTCCAGCCCTGCCACACCTGGACCGCCCCGAACGAGACCTGGATCATCGACGGCTACACGATCAAGAGCGCCTACAACAACAAGTGCCTCGACGCGGACATATCCGGCGGCTACCACAACGGGATGAAGGTCCAGCTGTGGGACTGCAACGGATGGACCAACCAGCAGTTCTGGTAAGCGGATCCCGGCCCGCCGTCGCCCCTGCGCGACGGCGGGCCGGGCGCCCTTCAGCGATCCCGACGGTGCGTCAGGACGCTCGCTGCGCCCGGGCGAGCCGGTCGGCCTCACCGCGGCGGGCCGGGGCGAGCACGTCCACCGGGGTGCCCGCCCCCTCGCCGGGACGGGCGCCCCAGCCGCGCAGGCGGTCGGCGAGCTGCCGCACCCGGCGGTCCTCCGGGCCGGGGACGAGGTAGAACAGCGACTCGTCCACCTCCTCGTCGTCCCCGCCCCAGCGCACGACGCCCTCGCACTCGGCGAGGATGTCCCGCAGCACCAGCTCCTGGTAGGCGAAGAGCCCGCCCTTCGCCGAGGCGCCGGGGCGGATGCGCACCGCGGTGCCGGACGCGAGGTTCGACTCCGGAGCGCCCGCGCGCAGGCCGCCGATCGCCTGCCAGCCGAGCAGGTCGCCGCTCGGGAGCTCCTCCACCTCGTAGTGGAAGCGCCGGATCACGTGGACGAGGATCTCCTCCGCGTCGCCGATCCGGATGTCGACGGTGAGGCCGGTACCGGCCACCGGGCGGGTCCAGACGGTGGAGACGTGGTTCGCCTCCTTCTCGATCGTCCAGCCGTTGGCGCTGGTCGGGAGCTTCTTCGCCGGGACGCCCGGCTCGGCCGTCCCCTTCGACGGCGCTGCCGTGGCGGTGCCGGGGAGCAGCGCGCCCAGGGCCGTGGCCGCGCCGACGGCGGCGGCACCCTTGACCGCGGCCCGCCGCGTGAATCCGATCTGCACGTCTTCCATTTCCTTGTGTCCCCCTATGTCCTGGAACGCTGTCTTCTACAGAACGACGATCAGCACGAGTGTGGGCACGAGCAGCAGCAGCGCGCTCACCGGCCAGTACGCCCGCCCCCCGCCCGGGGCCGTCCGCCGCCGCACGGCCCGGTTGGCGAGCCACCACAGCAGCGTGAACACCCCCACCACCGGGACCAGGACCAGCAGCATCGGCAGGACGCCGTCGTTCTCCGTCGGCTCCCGCGTGGTCCAACCCAGGGCGGCGAGCGGCCAGTTGGCGGCGAAGTACCAGAGCAGCCAGACCGGCACGACGGCGGGCAGACCCAGCAGGAGGTTCACCGCGGCGGCGGCCGGCGAGTACGTGCGCATGTGCTCGTGCCCCGGACTCACTTGCTGCGCGACAGCAGGTTGTAGTTCTCCAGCACGTTGTACAGCCCGATCAGCTCGCGGCCGTACTGCTGCGCCGCGTCGCCCAGGCCGTTGTAGCGGGCGAGCAGCGCCTGGGTGTCGGCCGGGCTGGTGGTCAGGCCGGGCCGGGCGATGCCGAGCTGGCGGGAGTTGTAGATCGTCAGGTAGGTGACCGAGCGGATGTTGTAGGCCGGGTCCTGGAGGTTGTCCCAGACCGCCCGCAGGTCGGCCTCGGTGAGCTTCGTCCCGTTGATCAGGCCCTCGCTCAGGCAGTGGTTGCGGGCCTCGATGGCGATCCGGGCGAAGATCTGGCCCCAGCCGGTGCTGCAGTCGTCCTTGAGGCCGTTGCGGACCGCGGCGTCGGCGGCGAAGTCGAGCGCGTTGAGCTTGCGCAGCTCCCACAGCACGGGGGCCTGGATCAGCGCCTTGCGCAGCCTGAACTCGCGGGCCAGCGCGGTGAACAGCCAGTCGGCGCTGAGCACGAGGTCGAAGGCCTTGGTGGTGGAGACGCCGCCGAGGGTGGCCCAGTCCTTGTCCGTCCAGCCGTCGCCGCCGGTCTCCGGGACGCCGATCGAGGTGAGGTAGCCCTGCACGTCGCGCAGCATGGCGTCGCGGTAGGCGGTCTTGTCGAGGTCGGTGTCGAGCCCGGCGACGGTGCCGGCGCCGGGGTCGAAGTCGCCCTGGCCGGTGTCCCGTCCGGAGGCGATGTCGGTGTCGATCTCGATGGCCGACGCACCGCTGCCCACGGTGACGGTGGCGATCTGGTCGAACGCCCAGTTGCTCGGCATCGGGTAGCCGAGGTTGCCGGAGAAGCCGCTGGACATGTCGGAGACGAAGCTCGTCCGGGCGAAGCCCGCGTCGGCCACGCGCTGGCACACGTTGCGCGGCCCGTAGACGCCGACCTGGTAGGACGAGTTCTCGCTCACGGTGTGGTGCACGCCGCGGAAGTGCGGGATGACGTAGCTGCTGACCTCGCCGTCCATGGCGTCGTAGTCGACCGCGAAGTAGATCGTCGTGCCGGCCTTGAAGCCGTGGAAGCGCGCCCACTCGATCGCGCGGAACGCGTCGTTGGTGCCCTGGTTGTAGCTGAAGTAGTCGGCCGACCGGCTCCACGTCTGGTAGATCGGGAAGCAGCGCAGCCCGTACTGCTTGATGGTGTCCAGCTCGCCGGGCTGGATCTGCTTCTCCGGCAGGCTGGTGGTCGACGGGTTGGACAGGTACCGGCCGACGTACTGGTAGCCGGCGTCCCTGAGGGCCTGCGCGCGGGCCGGGGTGACCTTGGTGACGCCGTCGCAGGCGCTGCCGCGCCGGCTCTGGTCGCCGTAGGAGACGAGCAGCGAGGCCCAGGTCTGGAAGTCGCCGACGCCGGTGACCGGCAGCTTGACGAAGGCCTGGAACGCCTCGACCCCGCTCTTCACGGCGGCCGTGAAGTCGCCGAACGCGACGTCCCGCCGGTTGAGGACCATCGCCGCCGTGAACAGCATCGGCCAGGTGCCGGTGGCGCCGACCGAGACGGTGTGGCTCTTGAGCCCCGCCTGGGTGCCGGGCCCGAACGCGCCGTTGGCGGTGCCGTCGGCCATGCCGACCTCGTACTGGATCGCGAACAGCATCGACTTGGCGACGTCCCGCGAGTGGTGCCCGTCGCAGGGGATCACGAAGAAGTCCCTGCGATTGACGTAACGGCCGTTCAGCCAGCGCTGGATGGCCCGGATGCCGTCCGTCCCGTCGCCGACGGTGACGTAGGCGTCCATGTTGAGCAGGCCCTTGACGACCTTGGGTTCGAGCGCGCTGCCCGGGAACACCCCGTCGAGGCCCATGTGGAGCTTGAGCTTGGCGACCGCCGCCTTGACCCGGCCGTTGTACGTGCCGTCGATCTCGCCGCCGTCGTAGCCCTTGCAGTACAGGGCGGCCTGCAGGATCCGGCAGAAGTTCGCGGACGGGACGGTCGTCTCGTCCAGCTTCGGGTACTTGGCCTGCAGCGTCGACAGCGTGGTCGGGCCGAAGGAGTTCGAGAGGGAGGTGATGCCCATCTCGTACTGGAGCGCACGGGTCAGCGCGTACATCACCGTCCAGCCGGTGCGACCGTCCTCCTCCAGCTTCGAAATCCCTAGCGTGGCACCGTTGCCGTAGGTCGTGTTGACGAACCTCTGAGCCAGCCGGACCATCTCGTCAGCCATGGGCTGCGATCCCCCCGTTCGCGCCTCGCCGCGGCTCCTCCGCCGCGGCACGACCACGAACTTTACCAGGGCTTTTCCTGGCCTTGGCGGTTGGATTGCAGGAACTGCTCGGCCCAGATGATCTTTCCCTCGGTGGTGTAGCGCACGCCCCAGCGGTCCGTGAGCCGGGCCACCAGGTACAGGCCGCGCCCGCCCTCGTCCTCGTCGGCCGCGTAGCGCAGGTGCGGGGAGGTGCTGCTGGAGTCGGAGACCTCGCAGATCAGCGTGCGGTCGTACAGCAGCCGCACCCGGATCGGTGCGGTCCCGTACCGGATGGCGTTGGTCACCAGCTCGCTGAGCACCAGCTCGGTGACGAAGACGGCGTCGTCCAGGCCCCAGCCGGTGAGCCGCCGGGTGGCCTCGGCCCGGACCTGCGCCACCGCCTCGGGCGTCGCCGCCACCTCCCACCCGGCCGCCCGGTCCGGCGCCAGCACACGGGTGCGGGCGACGAGGAGCGCGATGTCGTCGGTCTGCTGCTCGGGAAGCAGCGCGTCGAGCACGGCGGTGCAGACCTCCTGGGGCGCTCGGACGGGATGGGCGAGGGCGGCCGTGAGGAGGTCCAGGCCGACCCCGATGTCGCGGGTGCGGTCCTCGATGAGACCATCGGTGTAGAGCACCAGGGCGCTGCCCGCGTTCAGCCGCAACTCGGTGGCCTCGAAGGGCATCCCGCCCAGGCCGAGCGGCGGACCGGCGGGCAGGACGGGCACTTCCACCGTGCCGTCCGGGTGGACGAGCGCGGGCGGCGGGTGCCCGGCCCGGGCCATGGCGCAGGTCGCGGTCGTCGGGTCGTAGATGCAGTACAGGCACGTCGCGCCGGTGATCGCGTGCTCCCCGTCGGAATCGGCCGTCTCCTGGTCGATGTGGGTGACCAGCTCGTCCAGGTGCCCGAGGAGCTCGTCCGGCGGCAGATCGAGGGTGGAGAAGTTCTGGACGGCGGTGCGCAGCCGGCCCATGGTCGCGGCGGCGTGCAGCCCGTGGCCGACCACGTCGCCGACGACCAGCGCGACCCGGGCGCCCGGCAACGGGATCACGTCGAACCAGTCGCCGCCGACTCCCGCCTGCGCCGGCAGGTACCGGTAGCAGAGTTCCACCGCGCTCTGCTCGGGCAGGGCCTGCGGCAGCAGGCTGTGCTGGAGGGTGACGGCCATCGTGTGCTCGCGGGTGAAACGGCGGGCGTTGTCGACGGCCACGGCGGCCCGGGCGGTCAGCTCCTCGGCCAGCGACAGGTCGTCCTCCTCGAACGGGCCCCGGTCCCGGGCTCGCCAGAAGCACGCGACCCCCATCAGCACGCCCCGCGCCGTCAGCGGCACGGCGATCAGCGAGCCCAGACCGAACTCCAGCACCGCCTGGGTGCGTTCGGTGTCCTGCCGGCGCCAGCCGACATCGCCCGCCAGTTCCGCGACGAGCGCTGAACGCCCGCTGACGAAACCCTCCGCCTGCGGGGTGCTCCCGGCCCACCGGACCCGTTCCCCCTGCTGGTAGAGCGGCGAGTCGTCCCGGATCCCGTCGAGCGCGACCCGCTGCAGTTCCACCGGGGCGCCGACCGCCAGGGTCCGCGGTTCCTCGCCGCTCAGGACCTCCTCGGCGAGGTCCACGGTGGCGTAGTCGCAGAACTCCCGGACGGCCATGCCGGCGAGCTCCTGCGCGGTGTGCCGCACGTCCAGCGTCGTGCCGATGGCCACACTCGCGTCGTAGAGCAGCCGGAGCCGGCCTCGGGCGGTCTCGGCCCGCCCGGCGAGGGCGCGCAGCTCGGTGGAGTCACGCAGCGTGGTGACGCTGCCGGAGAGGCCGTCCCCGCTGTCGGTGGGCCGGGTGTTGACAGCCAGCAGGCGCTCGCCGACGGGAAGCACCTCGTCGCTCACCTCGCGGCCGGAGACCAGCAGTTCGGCGGTGCGCGCGGCGAGGCCGAGGTCCCTGACGGCGCGCCCCTCCGCGTCGGCGGGCAGGTCGAGCAGCCGCCGCGCCTCGTCGTTGGCGAGCAGGATCCGGCCGTCCCCGCTGACGATCACCACGCCCTCGCGCACCGCGTGCAGCACAGCGTCGTGGTGCTCGTACATCCGCGTCATCTCCTCCGGCCCCAGGCCGTGGGTCTGTCGCAGGAGACGTCGGCCCACCAGCGCCGTCCCGGCCGTGGCGACGCCGAGCGCGACAGCGCCGGCTCCGAGGACGACCGGCAGCTGGCGGTCGATCGCGCTGCTCACGTTGGCGACCTTCATCCCGGAGGACACGATGCCGACGACCGCGCCGTTGGCGTCCTCCACCGGGACGACGACCTGGTACTCCAGGCCGAGGGGTCCGTGCACCTGCTCGACGGTGACCTTGCCCTCCAGGGACGGCCCGATGGTGCCGACGAACTTCTTGCCGATCAGCTCCGGCTTCGGATGGGTGTAGCGGATGCCGTTGCGGTCGGTGACCACGATGAAGTCGACGCCGGCGGCCTTGCGGGCCTCCTCGGTCAGCGGCTGGAGGACGGCGCTGGGGTTCGGCCCCTCCATCGTCGCCACCAGGCCGGGGCTGTGGGCGAAGGCCTCGGCCGCGGCGAGCGAACGGTCGCGCGCCGCGTCGAACCGGTCGCTGCGGGACTGCACCAGCAGCGCCACGACGGCCACCACCACGAGCAACAGGACGATCAGCACCTGCATGATGAACATCTGGCCGGCGACGCTGTGGATCCCCAGCACCGACCGCGGGCGCCGCGACGACGGCTCCCGGGGTACCGGATTCGGGTGTCGTCGCTCCCGGCGGCCACCCGTTCGGCGCGGGGGCAGCCGGGGCGTGGGGCCCTGGTCCGCGGCCATACCCCCATGATCCCGCCCCGGGCGGGGGCGGAAACGTCGGACGGACGCGCTCATGGGCTCAGCGGGGAACGGACCGGATCAGCAGCAGCGCCACGTCGTCGGTGCGGTGCTCTCCGTGCCCGGCCCGTTCGATCAGCGCGTCGGCCAGCCGGTCGAGCGGCTCGTCGCCACGCCGGGCCAGCGTCGCGACGAGGCCGGCCAGCGCCTGGTCCGGATCGGCCCCGGGGGTGTCGACGAGACCGTCGGTGTACAGGACCAGCGTCGTGCCGATCGGCAGGGGGACCAGGATCTGCGGGTACTCCGCGGCCGGGTCGACGTTCAGCACCATCCCGATGTCCGGCTCCAGCACCTCCGCCCGGCCGTCCGGCCGGTACAGCAGCGGCACCGGGTGCCCGGCGTCGGCCAGCCGCGCCTCCCGCCGGGCCAGGTCGATGCGCAGGTAGGCGCAGCTGGCCAGCAGCGCCGTGTCCAGGTCGGCCAGCAGGCGGTTGGTGCGGCACAGCACGGTGCCCGGGTCGGCGTCGGCGGACGCGAAGGCGCGCACGGCGGTGCGGACCTGGCCCATCAGCGCGGCGGCGTTGACGTTGTGGCCCTGGACGTCGCCGATGACGACGGCGACGTCGTCGGGCCCGACCCGGAGGAGGTCGTAGAAGTCGCCGCCGACGTCCATGCCCTCGGTGGCCGGCAGGTAGCGCGCGCGGACGTCCAGACCCGGCACGGAGGGCAGCGCCCGGGGCAGCAGGCTCTCCTGGAGGCCGTGGGCGAGGCCGAGCTTGGTGTCGTACAGCCGGGCGCGGTCCAGCGCCTGGGCGATCAGGCCGCCGAGGGAGGTGAGGACGGCCCGCTCCTCCAGGTCGAAGCGGTGCGGCTCGGCGAAGGCCAGCACGCAGGTGCCGATCAGCCGGCGCGAGGTCACCAGCGGCAGGTAGGCCCACGCGGCCATCCCGTCCTGCGTCTCGTGGCGGCCCGGGTAGAGCCGCTCCAGCTCCGTGCGGCTCTCGAAGTAGGCCGGCACGGCGTGGGTGGAGGCCCGGACGCCGGGCGTCGGCTCGGTCAGCGGGGTCCCGTCGAACTTGTCGACCAGGCCGGGCGGGTAACCGCGGTGGCCCGCGATGCGCAGCCGGCCGCCCTCCGCCAGCAGCACCGCCACCGCCCGACCGCCGAAGGCCGGCACGATCTGCTCGGCGACCATGGTCACGACGTCCTGCACGCCGATCGCCTCGGTGAGCGCACTGGCCAGGTGGAGCAGGTGGTACAGCGCGCCGGGCCGGGTGTGCACCGCCGGCTCGGCCGCCGTGCCCGCGGGCCGCTCCCTGTGACCGGTGGCGAGGGCGGTGATCGGGGCGATCCGGACGGTGAGGCCGGTCGGGTCCGGGAACAGCTCGAACGACAGCCGGCGGTCCGGCGGCCGGACGGCGACGAACGCCGCCGACTGCCCGCTGATCACCGCCGCCCGGCAGTGGTACTCGTACACCGGATCGCGCAGCCACGGCAGCACCGCCCACGGCCGCCGGCCCAGCAGCCGCTCGACCGGCTCGCCGAGCAGCTCGGCGGCGAGCGGGGTGACGGCGGCCAGCCGGCCGTCCAGGTCCAGCGCGCAGACGCCCTCCGGGAGCCTTGCCGCCATCGCCGCGACCGGCTCGACCGGACGCCGCTCCGCCACCGCCGGCCGCGGGCCCGACCGGACCGGCCGCCCGGCGTCGGCGGCCCCGGCCAGCACCTGGGCCAGGCGCCCGGCGAGCGCGTCGAGCGCGTCGCGCTCCCAGGGCGACAGCTCGGGGGCGTGCGCGGCGGGCCACAGCACGAACAGGGCGCCGTACGTCGTCCCGCGCGCGACCAGCGGCACGGCGGCCAGGCAGAACGCGTACGGCATCGCGACCGCGACCCTCGGGTACCGGCGCGCCAGCTCCTCCGCGCCGGCCACCCACACGGTCCGGCCGCTGCGCACCGCGTCGGCCACCGGGATCGGCGCGGTCATGCCGACGTGCTGCCACGGCCTGGTGAACTGCCGGACGGCCCCCAGCGTCATGGCCAGTTCGAGCACCTGCCGGTCCTCCGACAGCAGGTAGACCCCGCCGAGGTGCGCGCCGAGCCGCTCCGGCACCGACCGCAGGGCCTGCCCGACGGCCTCCAGGCCCGGCCCCGCCGCCGTCCCGGCGCCCTCGGAGGACGCCTGCCGTGCCACGCCCATCGCGATTACCCCATTCGGCCGACCGGCCCCCTCCCATAGTGGCCCGGCCGGGCGCCGTACGTCCCCTCGCCGGCGCGAATAACCGTCGGCCCCGCTACCGGATCCCGCCGGCCACCGCCCGTCGCGCCGCCTCCGCCAGGCCGTCCCGCCACGGCTCACCGTGGCCCGGGAGGACGGTGGCGATCTCGTGCTCGGCGATCTTCTCCAGGGAGGCCAGCGCCGCCCCGCTGTCCTGGGTGAAGGCCCGGCAGATCACGCACGGCCCGACGTGCCCGGCGACGGAGTCCTTCGTGACCAGCGCGTCGCCGGTGAAGGCGAGCGAGGCGTCCGGGAACAGGTAGCTGGTGCTGCCGTGCGTGTGGCCCGGCGTGTGCACGGCCGACGGGCCGCCGGGGACGTCGAGCCGGGTGTCGTCGGTGAAGGTGCGGAACTCCCGGACGGCCGGCGTGCGGAGCGCTCCCCCGCGGGCCAGGTGCAGCGGCGCCCGCAGAGCGCTCGGGCGGCGGGCGGCGTAACCGAGGATCGAACGCTCGGGCTGCCACACCTTGGTGAGACGCCGCGGCTCGGCCAGGATCGGCGCGTCGGACTCGTGGACCCACACGTCCGCCCCGGCCGCCACCCGGACCCGCTCGGCGATGCCCACGTGGTCGGGGTGCCCGTGGGTGATCAGGACGGCCGCGATGTCGGTGACCGGACGGCCGAGGCGGTCCAGCGCGTCCAGCAGCCCGCCCCAGTGCGCGGGCAGTCCTGCGTCGACCAGCACCAGGGCCGGGCCGGCGTCGACGAGGTAGAAGTTGACCAGCGGGTCGCCCAGCCGATGTGCGGTGGGCGTGGTGACCGGAGCAGGACTCATCGCGCTCACCGGCCCGTCGTGACGGTGGTGCCGGGCAGGGCGGCGACGCGCTCGGCGCCGAGCAGCCGCGCCGCCGTCCACGCCCCCGCGCGCGAGCCGCCGAGCAGCACGGCCGCGGCCTCGGCGGCGACGGCCGCGGTGAAGGCGAACCCCTCCCCCGTGCGCAACTCGGCCGTGTGCCGCCGCCCGTCCGCACCGGTGAGCTCCGCGTAGCCGTACGAGCGGCCGTCCCCGGCGCCGCCGCGCGGCACGGCGTACGCGGTGACGTCGGGCGCCCCGCTGGCGTCCCGCGCCGCCTCCAGGTCACCGACCGGCACCGGGATCACCGTCCGGACGGCGCCGCCGAAGGTGAGCGCTGTGGCACCGTCCCCGAGCGGCGAGCGGACCAGTTCGCCGGCCCGGTAGGTGGTGGCGCCGTCGGCGACGGCCTCGGCGACGGTGCTGCGCACGCCCGCCGTGTCGTACGCGCTGCTGGCCGCCGAGGCGACGGTCACGCCCGCCGGGTGCGGCACCCGCGCCAGCAGGCCCAGCACCAGCGCCTCCGTCGCCGCGGGCCCGAAGCCCGCGCCGGTGACCAGTGCGACGCCCCGGTCGCGCGCTTCGGCGTCCCGGTCGAGCAGGGCGCGGACGGCGGCCCGCTCGTTGGCGAGGTCGACGTACGCCGTGCCGGCGCCGAGGCAGGCCGACACGACCGCCGGGGCGAGCCGGGTGAACGGGCCGACGGTGTTGACCAGCACCTTTCCCGCCCGGGCGGCCGCGGCGACGGACTGCGGGTCCGCGAGGTCGACGGCCAGGACGGCCCCCGCGCCGCCGCCGAGCCGCGTCGCGGTCCCCGCCAGCCGGTCGGTGTCCCGGCCGGCCAGGGTCACCGTGGCGCCCTGGCGGACGAGGTGCTCGGCGATCAGGCCGCCGGTGACGCCGGTGGCGCCGAGAACGACGAAATCGGTGCGCATGGTCCTGCTCCTTCCGCCCATGGGCGGGCTTCCGTCTGTGACGAGGCACAACAATGACACAACATCGATGTCATGTCATCAATGTTGTGGCATCAATGTTCCAGCATTCATGTCGTGTCATGGATAGGCTGGCACCCGCACCCGCACCCGCACCCGTCACACCGGTCCACCACCGAAGGAGAACCCGTGGCCACCCACGACGAACTGCGCTACCTGCTCCTGGCGGCCCAGCGCGAGGGCAGCCGCAGACTCGGCGACGCCCTGCGCCACCTGGGCCTCACGCCCGCCCAGGCCGAGGTGCTCGACGTCCTGGCCGCCCACCAGCCGGTCACCCTGGCCGCCCTGGGCCGCCTGCTGGTCTGCGAACAGGGCAGCCCCAGCCGACTCGTCGACTCCCTGGTCCAGCGCGACCTCGTCAGCCGCGTCCCGCACGAGCAGGACAAGCGGGCCGTCCTGATCCACCTCACGGACGCCGGCCGCGCCCTGGCCGCCCAACTGGGCGAGGCGACGTCCCGCCTCACCGGCGAGATGGGCGCCCGCCTGACGGCAGAGGACGTCGAGACCCTCACCACCCTGCTGCACAGCCTCCTCGACGGCACGGACGCCGCCCGGGCCATCCGCAGCCGCTTCCCGCGCTAGCGCCGTGGCCCTGGGGAGCCCGCCTCCGGCCGAGAGGAAGGGGGCGGTGGCATCTGCCACCACCCCCTGGTCACGCGTCGCCGGTCAGGCCCCGCCGGTCACGCCCCGCCGGCGATCTGGCCGAGGCCGGTCCAACCGTCCGGGCCGCTCGGGTCGCCGCCGTTGTTGGCGTAGGCCGTGACGTGTCCCACCGGGTCGGTCCTGAGGTAGTCGGCGTGGGTGTCGCCGGTGAAGTCGACGAGCTGGACGCTGGTGTGATCGGTGGTCACGCCGGTGGCGGTCCGGCCGATGTACTGCCACCCGCCGTGGCCGTCGCCGCCCCGGTTGAGCCACGTGGAGACGGAGCCGTCCGGGTTGACGACGTGGTAGTCGACCCTGCCGTCGCCGTCGAAGTCGGCCAGCCGGACCCGGCTGCGGTCGGTCGTGACACCCGTGGCCACCTGACCGAGGCCGTACCAGCCGCGGGAGCCGGCCACGTCGCCGCCGCGGTTGAGGAAGACGGTGACCGAGCCGTCGGGCTTGATCAGCCAGTAGTCGGCCCTGCCGTCGCCGTCGAAGTCGGCGAAGCGCACCTGCTCCCGGTCGGTGGTCAGACCGGTGGCCACACGGCCGAGGGACTGCCAGCCGCCGGAACCGGCCGGGTCGCCGCCGCGGTTGAGCCACACGTCGACCGAACCGTCGGGGTTGACCACCCAGTAGTCCGCCCTGCCGTCGCCGTCGAAGTCGGCCAGCCGGACCCGGCTGCGGTCGGTCGTGACACCCGTGGCGACGCGGCCGAGGGACTGCCAGCCGCCGGAACCGGCCGGGTCGCCTCCGTGGTTGAGCCACACGTCGACCGAACCGTCGTCCTCGATGGTGACGTAGTCGGGCCTGCCGTCGCCGTCGAAGTCGGCCCAGCGCACCCGGCCGCTGTCCCCGGCCTCGGTGCCGGCGCGCGGGACGGAGGGGCGCGGCGCCCAGCCGTCGGCGACGACGCGGTCGAGGGCGGTGTGGAAGACCTGGGCCATCTTGCGGTAGCCGTCGTCGTTGGGGTGCAGCTGGTCGGGCAGGTCGCGGGCCGGGTCGAGGTCCGCCGGGTCCACGTAACGGACGTGCCGGCCCGCCCGCTGCCGGTCGGCCTCCAGGGCGCCGATCGTGCGGTTGAACTCTGCGGTCTGCTGCTCGAGTCCGGGCGTGGCGGTGAGCAGGCCCTGGATGACGACGGTCACCCGCGGCTTGTCGGTGTAGATGCGGTCGACGAGCTCGGACAACGCGGTGGCGGCCGTGACCGGGTCGGTCTTGTCGAACTTGACGTCGTTGATCCCCAGGTGCAGCAGGACGACGTCCGGGTCGGCCGCGGTCAGCCACTGGTCGATGCCGTCGCGGATCTGCCGGATCTTGTAACCGCTGTGGCCTTCGTTGTCCGGGTCAACCTGGGTACCGGAGGAGTTCGATCCCACCATGTCGATGGCGTAGGGGGACTGGCGCGCGGTCAGGTCCATCAGCGGCGCGCGGTAGCCGTCGCCGGTGAGGCTGCCGGCCCCCCAGGTTATCGAGTCGCCGAGCGGCATGACCTTGATCAGTGGAGGCGAGGGCCGAGCGGCGGCCTGAGCGGCGGTCGGGGCCAGGCCGAGGCCGACGCCGGTCACGGCGAGCAGTGCCGCCAGCGTCCGGGGAACGCGAGGTTTCATGGCAGGGAGTACGGCCTTCGAACGGGGCCGGCGCTCTGGCCGGCCGTGGGGTACGTGGTGCACGGGGTGGGCCCGGCCGCTCCGCGCGCCGTGCGGCGGGGGGAGCGGCCGGCCGGTGGGGCGGCGCGGGTGACGACCGCAGCGAACGGCCGCCACCCGCGCCGGAGTCGGGCGCCCCGGGCTCGGGCGCCGCGGACTCGGGCAGCCCTGCGGTCAGGCGCCGCTGGCGATCCGGCCGAGGTCGGCCCAGCCGCTCGGACCGGCCGGGTCACCGCCCTTGTTGGCGAACCCACGAGTGCTGCCGTCACCGGGGTTCCAGAGGTAGTCGGCCTTGCCGTCGCCCGTGAAGTCCGTGAAGTACACGGAGTTCTGGTTGGTGGTCAGGCCGGTCGCGACGCGGCCGAGGGGCTGCCAGCCACCGGCCGTGTCGCCTCCGTGGTTGAGCCACAGGTTGACCGAGCCGTCGGGGTTGATCACCCAGTAGTCGGCCTTGCCGTCGCCGTCGAAGTCCGCCAGCCGGACCCGGCTGCGGTCGGTCGTGACACCCACGGCCACCCTGCCGAGCGACTGCCAGCCGCCGGAACCGGCCAGGTCACCGCCGCGGTTGAGGAAGACGGTGACCGAGCCGTCGGGCTTGATCAGCCAGTAGTCCGCCTTGCCGTCGCCGTCGAAGTCGGCGAACCGCACCTGGTCCTGGTCGGTGGTCAGACCGGTGGCCACACGGCCGAGGGGCAGCCAACCGGCGCTACCGGCCGCGTCACCGCCGCGGTTGAGCCACAGGTTGACCGAACCGTCGGGGTTGATCACCCAGTAGTCGGCCTTGCCGTCGCCGTCGAAGTCCGCCAGCCGGACCCGGCTGCGGTCGGTCGTGACACCGGTCGCGACCTTGCCGAGCGACTGCCAGCCACCGGCCCCGTCACCACCGCGGTTGAGCCACGCGTTGACCGAACCGTCGTCCTCGATGGTGACGTAGTCGGGCCTGCCGTCGCCGTCGAAGTCGGCGAACCGCAACCGACCGCTGCCGCCGACCTCGTTCGCGGTCGCGGACCGGTGGTCGCGGGTGTCCGCGATCCACCCGGCGATGTCGTCGACCCGGGTCTCGGTGGCACCCTGGCGGGTCTCGGTCTCACCGAGGCAACCGCCCTGCCAGGCACGGCTGATGACGGCGGCGAGCTCGACACCGCCGTTCTTGGCACGCACCGCCGGGGCACCGGCGTCGCCCTTGCAGACGGTGTCGGCCACGGTCTTGGCGGTGAGGTCCACGCTGGCAGAGGCCACGGCACCGGCCGTCAGCGTCGCGCTGTGGGACTGGGCCGGCAGCCAGTCGGTCTTGGTGCGGCCGAAGCCGAGCACCTGCAGGTCCTCGCCCGCGGCCGGCGCGGCCGTCGCGACAGCCACCGGGGTGACGCCGTTGGCGGGCTCGACCAGACGGACCATCATGACGTCGCGGTCGTTCCGGGGCACGAGCGTGGAGACGTCGTACCCGTGACCGGCGATGGTGACCGTGGTCTGGGCCTTCGGAATGCCCGCCGGAACGGTGCTCGGGTCGTCGGGCTTGTCGGTGAAGCAGCTGGCCGCCGACAGCACCCACTGCGGGGCGATCAGCGTGCCGGTGCAGGAGCGCGAGCCCGGGTGGCCGGGCTGCCCGACCGTGACGGTGCCGATCGCCGGGTTGGGCCCGGCCGCGGGCGTCGTGGAGGGGCCGTCGGTGGCGTTGAGCTCCAGCAGCGTGGTCGAGCCGCTGGTGCCGCCCTCGCCGACCGGGGTCCACGCGTTCTTGTTGACGTCGACGCTGCTGACGGTGCCCGCGGTGTTCAGCGTGGCCTTGATCGTGTGGTCGTCGCCCTTGATGTTGTAGATCTGCGGGATCTCCAGCGACAGGTACCCCGTCGGCCCGGTGATCCTGAAACAGACCTGGCTCGGAGTGGCCGCCCGGCTGTACAGCTCCACCAGGCCCGGGCCCGACGCGCAGTCGGCGAGCACGATGTGCCCGTCGCCCGCCTTGAGCGTGATGTTCCGGTCCGCCAGGACCTTCGCCGCACCCGGGTAGGAGAAGTCCTCGGCCGCGGAAGGCTTGGCCGGCTCCGCCGCCGTCGCCGACGAGGACGGGAACGTGGCCAGTGCGGGAACGGCCAGTGCCGCCGCCAGTGGCGCTATCAGTCTCCGGCTTATTCGCAAAACAACTCCCCGTAAATCGACATGCCCGGGGAATCGCCAACGCCCCCGAGCTGGCAAAGTTCAAACAAACTTTCCGAAAGCTACTGGGTGCATTTCGCGTACGTCAAACGGACCGGATCCCGGCTGGTGGCGGGAACTGACGGGCGGTCGGCCCGACCGCCCGTCAATCCGGTGTCAATCCGCCATCGGCAGGGCCATGAAACTGGTATATCGGGCAATCAGGGCACGTGAAATCACCGGCGGGAAATAGAGCCGTGAGCGGTATCACAGCCCCTCTCCGGGTATCCGCGGCCCGAGTGGAACTTCCTGCCCACCCGAACCGCGACCCGGGCACCGGCCTTCGGGTCACGGCCTTCGGACCCGTCAGGCACCGGCGGCCAGCCGGTGCCCCTCCTCCAGGAACGCCATCACGCCCATGACGCCCACGAGTTCACCGAGCGGCCGGGCTGCGCCGAACGGCGCGTTCCAGAAGCCCCCCTCCCGCGGGGTGTGCGGGCCGACGTACGCGTACGGCGACGGGAGGTAGGAGTCGCCGAGCGAGACGCCGTAGTTCACGTCACCGACGGTCACACCGATGTCGAAGTGCTCGGGCCAGATGACCGGTTCCGACCCCGGGAACAGCCCGCGCAGCGCGGCGTCGCCGACCGCGAAGCCCTCCAGCAGCCGGTGGGCGGCAGCCGGGTCCACCTCGATCGAGTCGTCGGCCGCCCGGCCCGCCCCGTCCCCGTACAGCCCGGCGGGTGCGCCGGGCTGCAGCCCGAGGGCCGCTCCGAGCGCAGCGCACGTGGTCCATTCGAGGGACAGCACCTGCCCCGGCGCCACCAGCTCCGCCCCGACCACCCGCAGCTCCGCCCCGACGGACGTGGCGAACCCGCCCGCACTCGCCTTGAGCCGGATCGTGCCGTCGGTGCGGTACTGCGGGCCGGCCAGGACCAGTTCGGCCACGGCGTGCAGGGAGCGGCGGGTGCGTACGAGGGTCTCGGTGTCGATCTCGGTGTCCATGGAGGAATGATCTCCCAGGTGGGAGGCCGGTGGGTAATCCCCCGCGCCCTCCACGGTCACGGCGGGGCGCCGAACGCGAACGACCGGGGACCGCACGCGCTCCCCGCGAAGGAAGGGCGTACGGTCCCCGGTTCCGGCGCCGTGGGTCAGCGAGGGGCCATCAGTGGAACATCCGGTCGCCGCTGTTGGCCATGCGGTGGGTGCCACTGTGGTGGTTCACCCAGTCGCGGATCATGGAGATCGCGTTGGCGCACTGCCAGCTGTCGTCGTACTCGCGCACCCCGGTGAAGGCGCCGTAACCCGCGATGATGCCGTCCACCCGGGCGTCGCCCAGCAACTTGTCGACGTACCACGGGTCGTTGTAGGTCGTCGTCCACGACAGCGTGGCCGCGAGCCGTCCGGCGGCCCGGTCCGCCGCGCCCTTCTTCAGCTCCGCGCAGGTGTTCCAGGTGGCCTCGGTGCAGTTGCCGAAACCCTTGGTGATGTCCGAGTCGCCGTAGTCCATCGCCCGGCGACCCACCGGGACGCCACCGCCGAACTGGCTGTAAGCGCTCTGGATCTTGTCCCGGGACCCGGTGGTCGTCATGCCCTCCAGCGGCCCGAGCTTCCCGGCCAGGCTCTGCCAGCCCCGGCCGCCCACGTCCGGGGTGTTGCCGCCGTGGTACTCGAAGAAGCCGTAGATCACCTGGATCCCGGCCGCCGTCAACCGCTGCGCCTTGTCGTGCAGGCCGGCGACGCTGCAGGTGCGGTTGGGCTGCTCACCGCAGTAGTTCGGGTCCTTGATGTCCAGCCAGACGAGGGACAGCCGGCGCCCCGCGTTGGCGTTGGAGACGATCCGGTCGATCATGCTGTCGAAGCTCGGGCCCAGCCGGTTCTCACCGGCCGAGGAACAGTCGTGGTAGGCACGCCATTCGTTCGGGTTCCACCAGGAACAGACGTCGATCTCGATCCCGTTGGCTCCGTGCTTGAGGGCCGCGTCCACACCGTCCAACGTGTCCACCCGGTGCGCGATCGCGTAGACCGCCTGACGCGTGTCGGCCGCCGCCGCGGGGGTCGTGCCGAGCGCGGTGACGCCGAGGATCCCGCACAGCCCTGCGGTCAGCGCCGACAACAGCCGCCGGCCGGTGCCACGCCTGAGACGAGTGCTCAAGGTACGTACTCCTTCTTGTCGGTGTTCGTTCAGCCGATCTCACCAAGCGCATGTTGACACACGGCAAACGATCGATAAACGAGATCCGGCCACGTACGATCCCGACCGGCGCCGCCGCGGGCCCCGGAGCACGAAAAACAGAGAAGCCCCATCCGGTTTGCCGGATGGGGCTTCTCTTGAATGATTGTTCGGCGGCGTCCTACTCTCCCACAGGGTCCCCCCTGCAGTACCATCGGCGCTGTGAGGCTTAGCTTCCGGGTTCGGAATGTAACCGGGCG
>NZ_JBEZGX010000045.1:0-81113 GCF_040650235.1 Kitasatospora sp. NPDC048722 | reverse complement strand
CCCGAGAGATCTACCGAGTCCTGACCACGCCCAGCACACCGAGCACCACCACCGAGCAGCTCACCATCGCTGCTTGACATCCATAAGAGCATCCGGGCCGGACTCGACCACCCACCGGAGCGCCGCCCGACCACGAAGGGACGCGCGCCCGGCACCGACCCGAACGCCCGCACCCAGATCCCCGCTTGACGAAAGGTTGACCTGTTCACGGCAGAAGGTTGACGCCCGCCGCCCCTATCGTCGGCCCATGCCCATGCCCATGCCCGCACAGCCCATCAGGCCGACGGCCCTGCCGGTCCTCCCCTACCGCAAGCCCACCCGCGGCCGGGACTTCTGGGTCCTGGACAACGTCCTGCCCGATCCGGACGCCGTCCGCGAGCGCGTCCTGGCCCGCGGCGACTGGACCGAGGGCTACCCGCACCGTCCGGAGACCTGGCCCGGCCTGCGCACCATGCCCGGCCTGGAGCCCGGCGAGCTCGCCCGCGTCGAGTCCCAGGTCCGCAAGGCCACCGGTGCCTCCCGGCTCTGGGTCCAGAGCACCCCGGGCGGCGGCACGCTCAACCACAACTGCGTCCAGGTCGTCGGCGCCGGCGAGTCGGAGTCCCGTCCGCACACCGACTCCCGCGCGCTCTGCCGCTACGCCGCCGTGCTCTACCTGAGCCCCGGCGCCCCCAAGGACGCGGGCACCAGCTTCTACCGGCAGCAGTTCCCCGGCGGCCGGCTCGGCGGAAACCTCGTCAACGCGCCGCACAACAACCTGGTGGAGGCACTCGGCACCCGTCACGTGCCCGCCGACCACTTCACCGAGGACGTCCGCGTCCCGAACCGCTACAACCAGCTGCTCCTCTACCACGCCAACCTCATCCACAGCGCCACCACCTACTACGGCACCGACCTGGCGGACCGCCGGATGACGGCTGTCTTCTTCTGGATGGCCTGACGCGCCGCCGGCCGCCCGTCCCGACGGACGGCGCGATGGACGGCGCCATGGACGGCATGGATGGACCACCCGACCGAACGGCACACAACCCCACCATGGATCAGCCGCGAGTCCTCCTGCTCGACGCCGCCCCCGGACCGCTCCTCGACCGCGAACTGGAACGCCTGACCGGCCACCGCCTGGCCGTCACGCTCAACCTCCGACGCGTCGAGGACCGGGAGGCCGCCCGGGCCGCCTGGTCGGAGCGGGTCGAGTTCACCGACCTCGACCCGTTCGACGAGGCGGCCCTGACCGCCGAGTTCCACCGCGGCCCGGGCTTCGACGCGCTCAAGTCCCGCGCGGGCGTGCCCCTGCGCGCCACCTTCCTCTCCGCGGTGACGACCCCCGGACGGCCCCGCCCGCTGCGGGTGATCGGCCGCGCCGGCGCCGGCACCGACCACGTGGACGTGGCCGCCGCGGCCCGGCACGGCGTCACCGTCACCCACACCCCGGGCTCCAACGCGAACGCCGTCGCCGAGTTCGCCCTCGCCCAACTGCTCACCCTCACAAGGGATCTGTCCGCCCACAACGAGAGGTCCCACCGAGGCGCCTGGGGCGCACCCGCGACCCCTCCGCGCGAGCTCTCCGACCTCACCCTCGGCATCGTGGGACCGGGCCTGATCGGCACGGCACTCGCGACACGCGCGTCCGCCCTCGGCATGACCGTCCAGGCGCACGCGCGCCGCCCGGCCGCGCCGCCGATCCGGCACGTCCCGTCCCTCGACGTCCTCCTCGCCACCAGCGACGTCGTGTCCCTGCACCTCCCGCTCACCCCGCGGACGCGCCACCTGATCGGCCGACGCGAACTCGCCCTGCTCCGAACGGGATCGGTTCTCCTCAACACCGCGCGCGGCGGCATCGTCGACGAAGAGGCGCTCGCCGACGCCCTGCGCGACCCCGCCCACCCCCTCGCGGCCGCCGCCGTCGACACCTTCGCCCACGAGCACGCCGCCTTCGCCTCACCCCTGTTCGGCCTGCCCAACGCCCTGCTCACCCCGCACATCGCGGGCATGACCCGAACGGCCATGGCCGAGGCCGCCCTTCGCTGCGCCGACCACGTCGCCGCACTCCTCGCCGGCCGCCCCGAGGGCATCCCGGTCGTCTCCCCCGCCCAGTAGCAGCGCCCGGCCCGCGCCCCGCCGGCAGCCCCCTGTCACGCCCCTGTCACAGAGCGCGCGAACCGCTTGACCCGGCCGGTCCCCGCCCGCCGACAGTGGGTCATGGACGAACGCTGCATCATCCTCGACATCGGCGGCGTACTGGAACACACGCCGCGAACCGGCTGGATTCCCTACTGGGAAAGGGAGTTGGGCCTACCGCCCGGCACCGTCGACCAGCGTCTGGAGGACGTCTGGCACGCCGGCTCGATCGGCGCCGTCGACGAAGCCGAGGTGCGTCGCCAGGTGGCCGCCCGACTGCGCCTCGCCCCGCCCCGGACGGAGGCGTTCATGGCCGACTTCTGGACGGAGTACCTCGGGACGCCGAACGTCGAACTCATCTCCCACGTACGCGGCCTGCGACGCCGGGCCCGGCTCGGGATCCTGAGCAACAGTTTCGTCGGCGCCCGCGAACGCGAGGTGAGCCGCTACCGCTTCGACGAGCTCGTCGAGGACGCCGGGCACATCGTCTACTCGCACGAGATCGGCGTGGAGAAGCCCGACCCGCAGGCCTTCGAGAGGACCTGCACGATCCTCGGCGTCCGCGCCGCCGACTGCCTCTTCGTCGACGACCACGCGCCGAACGTCGAAACCGCCCTGACCCTGGGCATGCAGGCGCACCTGTTCGACGACAACCACCGGACGATCGCCCGCATCGCCGAATTCCTGTCGGCCGGCGGCGAGTTCCGAAGCCGACGACCGATGACCCATTGACGGAGTGAGTACTCACTCCGCATCATGGAGCCATGACCGAGTCCCCTGGCACCCAGCCCGCCCGACGCCGGGCACCCGCGATGGACCCGGAGCAGCGGCGCGCGATGATCGTCGCCGCCGCACTCCCCCTCGTCGTCGAGTACGGCGCGTCCGTGACGACGGCCAAGATCGCCCGGGCCGCCGGCATCGGCGAGGGCACGATCTTCCGCGTCTTCGACGACAAGGACGCCCTCCTCGCCGCCTGCATGGCCGAGGTCCTCGACCCCGACGACACGATCGCCCACCTCGCCGCGATCCCCCTGGAGCAGCCCCTCGCCGACCGGCTCGCCGAGGCCGCCGACGTCGTGCGCGGACACCTCACCCGCATCGGAGCCGTGGCCGGAGCCCTCGTGGCGGGCGGCCGGCTGGAGCGGCCCGGGCCCGGCCCGGACGGCAGGCTGCCCGACCGCGAAGCCGGACTGGCCCGGCCGCGCGCCGCCCTCGCCGCCCTGTTCGAGCCCGACCGCGACGCGCTGCGCCTCAGCCCGGACCGCCTGGCCGACGCGTTCCAGCTGATGATCATGTCCTCCGGCCGCCCCGGCGCCCCCGACCCGCTCACCACCGCCGAACTCGTCGACCTCTTCCTCCACGGCGCCCTGCGGAGTGCCCCGCAGTGACCGGACACCCGGCGACCACCCCGGACCGGGACCGTCGATCACCGCGACGGCGAGGCTCCGCGGCCACCCCCGGGCTCAGCCGGAACGCCCCGGCGAGCCGACCTGCCCCGACACCCCGACGGTCGCGCCCACCCCCGTGAGCGGCGCCGCCGCCGCACGCCCGTACACCCCCGCTCGGCCCTCAGGAGGTGCGGCCCTCCTGGTTCACGCCCAGGGCAGCAACACCGGCCGCGTCCACGAAGCAGCCTCCACGACCGAGGGCGTCACCGCACCGCGCCCCGGCGGCGCCGTAGCGGTGAACGGCTCGTCCGCGTCCTCCAGCCCGACGACCGGATCGCGCGCGGACATCGCCCCGCTCGGTAGGGACAGTTCGGCGGCCGGAAGCGCGACCACGGTCGCGACCTCGTCGTTCGCGCAGGCGTACGCACTGCCGACGGTGCAGAGGCGGTCGACGTCCGGCGGGGGCAGCGGCATGACAACTCGGCATTCTCGTACCGGTCTGCCGGGCAGACGGGCAGACGGGCAGACGGGCAGACGGGCGACGCTCTGGCGCCGGCCTACGAACCATCCCCGACAACCGACCGACCGGCGTCACCCCGCTCCCGGTTCCAGCCCGCCCACCCCCACGTGCGCGAGGCTCGCCCTCGTCAGCGCCGCCGCGAGGCGAGCGGGGTCCGCCAGCGCGGCGAGGGCTGACGGGTGGTCCGGTAGGCCGAGAACCCGGGCCTCCGCCCGGGCGCGCTCGTCGAAGAACGGGCGCAGCGACGGCCAGACCGCCTGGACCTCGCGGCGGAAGACGGCGGAGCCGACCGGCCCGATCCGCGGGAACTCCTGCAACAGCTCGCCGATGCGCTCGGAATCGCCGTCCGCCTCGTCGCGGAGGCGGCGCAGGTCGCCGTGCCAGCGTCGGAGGAGCAGCTCGGCGCCGCCGGCCAGCGCGGTCGCGGTGCTCTCGTCGTACCGCACGTAGTGCGCCCGGCCGAAGGCCGAGATCAGAGTCACCCGGCCGGCCCCGGCAATCCGGCGCGGTGTGTCCAGCCCGTCGGCGTGGAGCTCACGGGCCGCCGCCACGGCGATCCCGGCGCTGATCCGCACCGAGCAGAGCACGGTCAGCACGAGGAGCCGGTACAGCGGCACGGGCGTGTCGCGCAGCGTGATGCCCGCTTCCTCCGCGTAGGTGGTGCCGTGGCGGGCGAGGAGCGCCGCGACGGTCTCCCGTTCGTTCATCGTCCACCTCCCACCCCATCGTCCACCTCCCACCCCATCGTCCACCTCCTACCCCCGCGCGTGCCCGGGTTGGCGGCCGTCACACCCGGGGACGCTGACCGGCATGAACCAGCCCACGCTCCCGACCACCGAAGCGACCCCCACGACCACCGAAGCGACCACCGAGACCGTCCGCCCCGACTGGGCGGGGATCGACGGGCTCCCGACGCTCGACCTCCTGCGCCTCATGAACGCCGAGGACCGGACCGTCCCCGTGGCCGTCGCCGGCCAGCTGGAGCGCATCGCCGCCGTCGTGGACGGGGCGGCCGAGCGGATGCGGCAGGGCGGACGCCTCGTCTACGCGGGCGCCGGGACGGCCGGGCGGCTGGGGGTGCTGGACGCCGCCGAGTGCCCGCCGACCTTCGGCACCGACCCCGGCCGGGTCGTCGGGCTGATCGCCGGCGGTCCGGCGGCCGTCACGTCGGCGGCCGAGGGCGCCGAGGACCGCGCCGACCTCGCCGAGGCGGACCTGGCCGCCCTCGCGCTCACCCCGGACGACACCGTGATCGGCGTCTCCGCCTCCGGCCGGACGCCCTACGCGGTGGCCGCCGTCCGCTGCGCCCGCGCCGCCGGTGCGCTCACCGCCGGGCTGGCGGGCAACCGCGGCTCGGCGCTCGTCGCGGCCGCCGAGCTGCCGATCGAGGTGGTGACCGGCCCGGAGGTCCTGGCCGGCTCGACCAGGCTCAAGGCGGGCACGGCACAGAAGCTCGTGCTCAATCTCGTCTCGACCGCCGTCATGGTCCGCCTCGGCCGTACGTACGGGAATCTGATGGTCGACGTCCGCGCCACCAACGCCAAGCTGCGCGACCGCGCCCGCCGGATCGTCACCGAGGCCACCGGCGCCGCCGACGGGGACGTGCGCCGCGCCCTGGCGGCGACCGACGGCCGGGCCAAGGACGCGGTCCTCGTCCTGCTCGCGGACGTCGACGCGCCGACCGCCGCCCGTCTGCTCGCGGACTGCGACGGCCGGCTCCGCGAGGCCCTCAAACGCGCCTGAGGGATCCTCAGGCGCCCCTGGGAGCCTCAGTCGAACGTCAGCTCGGCCTTTCCGGCGACCGCCCCGAGCCGCGGGAAGGAGTGCGCCACCGGCGCGCGGTGCTCCTCCTCCGTGAGCGCGGTCATCGCGTCCTCGACGAACACGACCTCGTAGCCGAGGTCGACGGCCGCGCGGGCCGTCGACTCGACGCCGAGGTTGGTCGCGATGCCGGTCAGCACGACGGTCTTGACGCCCCGCGTCCGCAGCAGCTCGTCCAGCCCGGTCGCGTGGAACGCGCCGATCGTGCGCTTGACCACGACCTCGTCGGCCGCGGCCGCGACGTCCGCGACCAGGTCGCTGCCCGGCGGCTGCTCGGTGACGTCCGGCCGCTCGACGCGCACGGCGACGACGGGGGCACCGGCCTCGCGGAAGGCCTCGGCCAGTTCCAGCGAGGCCGCGAGGACCTCCGTGCCGGGGCGCGGCGCGAGCGGGTTGGCGACGATCCGGTCCATCAGGTCGACGAGGACGAGCGCGGTGCTGCGGGCATCGAGGGTTCGCATGGCGCTCACGCTAACGGATCTCCCGACACCCGGGTCCGGGCCCGGTCTGCGCCCCCGGAGTCACCGGACCCAACCGGACTCCCGCGCGATCTCCGCACGGAACCCCTCGATCATGACCCGCAGCCCGTACTCGAAGTCGGCGTCGTGGTCGGCCATCCGCAGGACGTCGGCGGCCTCGCGCAGCAGCGGCAGGCCGCGCAGGGCGTCGTCGGCGTAGAGCGGCGTGTCGCGCTCCTCGGCGTCCTGCCGCCAGGCCTGCTCCTCGGTGACCCAGCCCATGACGTACCGGTCGACGGCGAGCAGCAGCCGCAGGGCCGTGCGCGGCCGCAGCCCGGCCCGGCACAGGGCGCTCAACTGAGCCTCGATCGCCGGGAGTTCATCCTCGCTGGGCAGGGTGCCCGCGTGCACGCGCGCACCGTCGCGGTAGGCGAGCAGCGCACGGCGCTTGGCACGGGCGTCGGCGGCGATCCAGTCCGGCCAGCGCTCCGGGTCGGGCGTGCGGTCGGGCGGCAGGGCCTCGGCGAGCATGGCCTCGGCCATGAGATCGAGCAGTTCCCGCTTGTTCTTGAAGTGCCAGTACAACGCCGGTGACTGGACGCCGAGTTCGCGCGCCAGGCGGCGGGTGGTGAGACCGTCGATGCCGACCTCGTCGAGCAGTCGCAGCGCGGTGCGCACCACCTCGTCGCGTTGCAGCGCCATGCCGACCGCCTTCCGAACCCGTCCGCGTCGTTCGCCCGCCTTATTCGCTTGCCCACCAACTTTATCGCCGATAAGGTCGGCGGCGGAATTTATCAGTGATAAGGACAGCATCGAGGACCCCATCCATGCCCACCCCGCCCTGGCTCGACACCGCGCCCTGGCGCTCCTCCCGGGACTTCCGCCTGACCTGGACCTCCGGCACCGTCACCCTGCTCGGCTCGGTCTTCACGATGACGGCGATCCCGCTCCAGATCGCCGACCTCACCGGCTCGCCGCTCGCCGTCGGCGCGGTCGGCGCGGTCGAACTCGTGCCGACGATCGTGTTCGGCCTGTACGGCGGCGTGCTCGCGGACCGCGCCGACCGCCGCACCGTCGCCCTCGTCACCGAGATCGCGCTCGCCGTCCTCAGTGCGCTCCTCCTCGCCAACGCGCTGCTCGGCACGCCCGCGCTGTGGCCGCTGTACGCGGCGGCCGGGCTGGCGGCGGCGCTCCAGGGACTCCAACAGCCCTCGCTGGAGGCGATGATCCCGCGCCTCGTCCCGCACGATCAGCTGGTCGCGGCCGGTGCGCTGCTCTCGTTGCGCTGGAGCGTCGCCGGACTGGCCGGCCCGGCCGCCGCCGGACTGGCGATCGCGACGGCGGGCGTCCCGGTGGCGTTCCTGATCGACCTCGCGACGTTCCTGGTCTCGATCGCGCTGCTCGCCGCGGTCCGCCCGGTGCCGTCCGAACGCGACGCCGAAGCACCGCGATGGCGCGAGTTCACCGAGGGCGCCCGGTACGCGGTCGGCAGGCCAGACCTGCTGGGCACCTACCTGGCCGACCTCGCGGCCACCGTCTTCGCCCTTCCCGCCGCACTCTTCCCCTTCCTGGCAGGGGAGTTGGACGCCGTCTGGGCGCTCGGCCTGCTCTACTCCGCCTCGGCGGCGGGCAGCCTGATCGCCACCACCACCAGCGGCTGGACGGACCGCGTGCACCGGCACGGCCGCTTCGTGCTGCTCTCCGCCGCGGCGGTGGGCCTCGCGATGGTCGGCGCCGCAGCCGCGCCGAACCTGTGGGCCGTCCTCGGGTGCCTCGTCGTCGCAGGTGCCGCGAACTGGACCGGCGACACCTTCCGCAGTGCCATCTGGAACCAGTCCATTCCGGACGAACTCCGGGGCCGAGCGGCCGGGCTGGAGATGCTCATCGGCTCCGCAGGACCGGCCCTCGGCGACCTGCGCGCCGGCGGACTCGCCGCCCGGCAGGGCATCCGCGCGGCACTGCGCACCGGCGGGCTCCTCTGCCTGACCAGCGCCGCCGCCCTCTCCGCCGCCCTGCCCGCCCTGTGGCGCTACGACCGGCGCACCGACCCGCGCGTCCGGGCCGTCCGCGCCGCCGCGCAGGCCGAGGACGCCGCACGGTGACACCGCCGGGCCCCGCCGGGTCGGAAGTTCCGCGCCCGGTCGCCAGTACGAGAACGATTGACGTGAATACGCCGCCCCGGCGGTACAACCGTTGACCCCTTCCCCACCCGGCGCTTGGCTCACTCCGGGCCGGCCTCCGGGGAGTCGAGCGCGGCCCGCCGATCCCAGGGGAGGGACCACGATGAACCGAGCACGCCCGACGCGCCACGTCCTGCGCGCCGCCTGCACACTGGCCGCGGCGGCACTGGCCTGCGCGGCGGCCGCGCCCGCGCACGCCGAGGCGCCCACCGGCACCACCGAGCGGGTGACGGTCAGCGCCCCGGGCTCGCAGCCCAATGGCGCCTCGAACGCGCAGGGCCTGAGCGCCGACGGCCGCTTCGCCGTCTTCACCTCCAGCGCCTCCAACCTCCTGCCCGGCAGCGGCAACGGCCGGACCAAGGTCTTCGTCCGAGACCTGTGGACCGGCAAGGTCGAACGGGAGGACGTCAGCACCGCCGGGGCCGACGCCGACCTCGACTCCTACGAGGCCACCATCAGCGGCGACGGCCGCTTCGTGGCATTCACCTCCTCCGCGACGAACCTGGGCTCCGGCGCCGGCCGCGCCGTCACGGACGTCTACGTCCACGACCGCCTGACCGGGAGGACCGAGCCGGTCGCCGCCGCCGACCCGGCGAAGCCCCAGACCGGCCACTCCGCCGGCACCCCGTCGATCAGCTGGGACGGGCGCTACGTCGCCTTCCAGTCCGACCGCACCGACCTCGCCCCCTCCGGCATCACCCCGCACGGCGGCACCATCTACGTCACCGACCGTCGGACCGGGAAGACCCGTCTGGTCAGCATCGGCGCGGACGGCACCGCGGCCGACGGCTCCTCCGCCTCTCCGGTGATCAGCGCGGACGGCCGCACCGTCGGCTTCATCTCCAAGGCGACCAACCTCATCGCCCAGGACAGGCCCGGCGCCCTCCCCGAGGACGCCTTCGCCGACCGGAGCACCGCCGACGACCTCGCGCCCGGCACCGGCACCAGCCCCAGGATCCTCAAGCCCCGCAGCTACCCGTTCTACGTCCGCGACCTCGACGACGGGCAGACCCGCCTCGCCAGCCCGGACGGCAACGGCGGGTGGCGCGGCGTGGAGAACCCGAGCCTCAGCCCCGACGGCCGGTTCGCGGTCTTCTCCGCCCCCGTCTTCCACGGCACCGGCCCGTGGGACCGTCACTTCGAGGTGTTCGTCCGCGACCTGGAGGAGGGCACCGAGCGCTCGGTCACCGTCGCCCTTCCGGGCACCACGGTCCGCTCCGACGCGTGGGAGGGCCGGATGACGGCGGACGACCGCTGGGTCTACTTCAGCTCGACGGCCGACGACCTCGTGCCCGGGGACACCAACAAGGCGTCCGACGTCTTCCGGTTCGACCTGCGGAGCAACCGCACCGAGCGGGTCAGCGTGGCCACCGACAACTCGCAGAGCACCGGCGGGTCGAGCGCCCCGTTCGTCGACGCGTTCGGCACCACGGTGCTGTTCACGTCGGAGGACGGCACGCTCGTGCCCGACGACTCCAACACGCTCTCCGACGTGTTCGTCCGCAGGTACGGGTTCTGACGGACCGCCCCGTCCGCCCCAGCGGGCCTGCCGCGCGATCGACCGCGCAGCAGGCCCGATCTGTTCACGTCAAGCGAATAGTTCCGGCAACTCTGTTGACTGACACTTTGTCAACAGTTCACCGTTCACGGTCTACCCGCATAGATCGCATGGTGATGGCATGGACACACCGCCCGGCGAAGGAAGCCGGGCCCCACAGGAAGCTCCCCACATGCTTCGTTCCCAGCGCCTCGCCCCCACCGTGGCCGCCGTCGTCCTCACCGTCGGCGCGCTCGCCGCCGGCGGCACCGCGCACGCCGCCGCCCCCGCCCAGCACCGCGCCGCCGCCCCGCTCGGCCAGACCTGTTCGCAGGCCTACCTCCCGCTGCCCGACCCCGCCTGCACCCCCGGTGCCACCAACCCGGACGTCACCCAGGCCACCATCGACGACACCATCTGCGTTCCGGGCTACAGCACCTCCATCCGCCCGCCGTCCAGCTACACCACCAAACTGAAGATCCAGCAGATCGCGGCGTACGGCTACAGCGACACCGACACGTCCGACTACGAGGAGGACCACTTCATCCCCCTCTCCCTCGGCGGCCACCCGACCGACCCGAACAACCTGTGGCCGCAGCCGCAGTACGCGACGGGCCCCAACGGCCAGAGCTCGCGCGACAAGGACACCGTCGAGTACAAGCTCTACAAGGCCGTCTGCAACCACCAGGTGGACCTCGTCCCCGCCCAGCAGGCGATCGTCACCGACTGGACCACCGCCCTGTCGGTCCTCGGCCTGAGCTGACGACCCGGGTGAGGGGGCACGACCGCTGCCCCCTCACAGCGTCAACGCCCGCGCCGACGCCCGGATCGGGGCCGGGAGCTCGGTGACGCCCCGCAGGTAGCGGTCCACCGCCGCGGCCGCCGCCCGCCCCTCCGCGACCGCCCACACGATCAGCGACTGCCCGCGGCCCGCGTCGCCCGCGACGAACACGCCGTCCGCGCCCGTCGCGAAGCCGTCGTCCCGGGTCAGCGCGCCGCCCGGGCCGGTGGCGAGGCCGAGTTGGGGGATCAGCCCCTGGTCCGGCTCGGGCCCGGCGAAGCCCAGCGCGAGCAGCGCCAGACCCGCCGGCAGGCTCCGCTCGGTGCCCGGCCGCGGCCCGCGGTCCGGCGGCTGCGCCTCGGCGAGGCGCACCGCCGCGAGCCGCCCGTCCGGGCCCGCCTCGAAGCCGACGGCCACCGCCGCGAACACCCTCGGCCCGGCCGCCGCCGCGCCCGCCTCCTCGTGCGAGGTCGTCTCCCGGTAGACCTTCGGGTGCACCGGCCACGGCTGCCCCGCCGCCCGGCGCTCCGGCGGGCGCGGGTTGATGTCGAGCTGGGTCACGGACGCGGCGCCCTGGCGCAGCGCCGTGCCGAGGCAGTCCGCGGCGGTGTCCCCGCCGCCGACGATCACGACGTGCCGGCCCTCGGCGGACAGCGGCGACTCGGGGCGGTCGCCCTCGTCGACGCGGTTCGCCCAGGTCAGGTAATCGATCGCCTGGTGCACACCGGGCAGGTCGCGGCCCGGCAGCGGCAGGTCGCGGCAGGCCGTGGCGCCCACCGCGACCACCAGCGCGTCGCACCCGGCCCGCAGTTCCCCCGCCGCGACGTCCCGGCCGACGCACACGCCGCAGCGGAAGCCGGTGCCCTCCTCCCGCATCTGGTCGAGCCGCCGGTCGAGCCGGTGCTTCTCCAACCGGAACGGCGGGATGCCGTAGCGCAGCAGCCCGCCGGGGCGGTCGGCCCGCTCGTACACCGTCGTGGCGTGCCCGGCGCGGGTGAGCTGCTGGGCGGCCGCCAGCCCGGCCGGGCCCGAGCCGACCACGGCCACCCGCCGCCCGCTCGGCCGGTCCGGCGGGCGGGGCCGGTCCCAGCCGCGCTCCCACGCGCGGTCGGCGATCGCCAGCTCGACGTTCTTGATGGTCACGGCGGCGCCGTCGATCGCGAGCACGCACGCGCTCTCGCAGGGTGCCGGGCAGAGCCGGCCGGTGAACTCGGGGAAGTTGTTGGTGGCGAGCAGCCGGGAGGCGGCCGCCCGCCAGTCGCCCTCGGCCACCAGCCGGTTCCACTCGGGCACGATGTTCCCGAGCGGGCACGCGTCGTGGCAGAACGGGAGGCCGCAGTCCATGCACCGGCCCGCCTGGCCGCCGACCACCGGGAGCAGCGCCCCCGGACGGTACACCTCGCGCCAGTCCCCCACCCGCTCGTGCGCGTCCCGCCGCGCCCGCTCCGCGCGCGGGGTGGTGAAGAAGGCCATCCGGTCTGCCATAGCGGCCTCCGGCAGGACGTGCCGTGCAGGGAACGTCCGGGGCGCGCCCGACGCGCCACCGTGTGGCCACGGTACGCCCACGAAGGGTGGCGGCGCGAGGGCCTATGCGCGCCGGGTGAACTCCATGGTCCAGTTCGTCACCCAGGTCGCGCCGCCGTCCGCCGAGAAGGCCTGCTCCCAGCGCGCCGAGTCCGCCGTCACGCCCGACCACACGAACCGCGCCCGCACCGGCGTGCCGTCGTACTCGTCGTCCCCGAAGAACTCGCCGCGCCCGTCCGCCCACCGCCCCACGACCGGCGGGAACAGCGTGCCCGTGCGGGTGCTGGACCAGTACAGCGACCACTCCTCGCGCGCCGGGTCGTACAGCCGCAGGGTGAGCCCGGAGAAGCCCTTGGTCGGGAAGTCGATCTCGTCGAAGTTCGCGTTGCCCCCGAAGTGCCGCGAGCCCCGCGTCACGCCCGGGAAGTCCTCCCACGGGCTGCGCGGGTCGAGGAAGTCGGCGCGGCAGCGGTTGGCCACGTCCCATTCGCCCACGAGGAAGTCGAAGTCGGCTCGTCCGGTGGTGTTCTCAAGTCCCATGCCTGGACGCTAAGGCCGGTTCCCTGACATCGTGTGTCAGTGAAGTCCGAGGGGTCCCCGTGAAGTCCGCCCGCCTGCTGTCGATCCTGCTCCTGCTCCAGACCAACGGCCGGATGACCGCCCAGCGGCTCGCCGAGGAGCTGGAGGTCTCGGTGCGCACCGTCTACCGGGACGTCGAGGCGCTCCAGGCCGCCGGCGTACCGCTGTACGCGGACGCCGGGCACGGCGGCGGGTACGAGGTGCTGGCCGGCTACCGCACCCGCCTCACCGGGCTCAACGCGGGCGAGGCCGAGGCGCTGTTCCTCGCCGGGCTGCCCGGCCCGGCCGCCGCCCTTGGACTGGGCCCCGCCCTCGCCGCCGCCCAGCTCAAGCTGCGCGCCGCGCTGCCGCCCGGGCTGCGCGCGGACGCCGACCGGCTGCGCACGCGCTTCCACCTGGAGGCGCCCGGCTGGTACGCGGAGGACGACGAGGTGCCGTTCCTGCCGCAGGTGGCCGACGCCGTGTGGCGCGGCCGGGCGCTGCGGGTGCGCTACCGCCGCTGGAAGGCGCCGACGGACGTCGACCGCCGGCTGGAGCCGTACGGCCTCGTCCTCAAGGCCGGCCGCTGGTACGTCGTCGCCGGACCCGGACCGCGCACCTACCGGGTCGACCAGATCCTCGAACTCACCGAGACGGACGAGGAGTTCACCATCCCCGACGACTTCTCCCTGGCATCCCACTGGCGCGGCCACGAGGCCGACTTCCACGCCCGCCTGCACCGCGGCGAGGCCCTCGTCCTACTCGCCCGCGGCGCCGCCGCCCGCCTGGGCTCCGCCGCGGCGCGCGCCGCCGAGGCCACCGGCACCCCCGAGCCGGACGGCCGGACGCGGGCCGTGCTGCCGATCGAGTCGCTCGACCACGCCCACGCGGCCTTCCTCGCGCTCGGCACCGACGTCGAGGTCCTCGCCCCGCCCGCACTCCGCGCGCGCCTCGCCGCCACCGCCCGCGCCCTCGCCGACCGCTACGCCGACGGGTGAGCCCGTCGACCGGCCCCGCCCCCCGCCTGGAACCGCCGTGCACACGCCAGGGAGAATCCCACGCATGACCCACACCGTGCTGATCGCCGAGGACGACCGCGCCATCCGCGATTCCCTCACCCGCGCCCTGCAGCTGGAGGGCTACCGCGTGCGCACCGCCGCGGACGGCGCCCGGACGCTGGCCGCCCTCGACGAGCAGCGCCCGGACGTCCTGGTCCTCGACGTGATGATGCCCGCCCCGGACGGCCTGGAGGTCTGCCGCCGGCTGCGCGCCGCGGGCGACCGCACGCCCGTCCTGATGCTCACCGCCCGGGTCGAGGTCCAGGACCGGATCGCCGGGCTCGACGCCGGCGCGGACGACTACCTGGTCAAGCCCTTCGACGTCGGCGAGCTGTTCGCCCGCCTGCGCGCCCTGCTGCGCCGCAACCCCCCGGAGCAGCCCGTCGAGGACGTCCTGGCCGTCGCCGACCTGCGGGTCGAGCCGGGCGCCCGGCGGGCCTGGCGCGCGGGCGAGGAGCTGGAGCTGTCCAGGACCGAGTTCGACCTGCTGGAGCTGCTGACCCGGCACGCCGGATCGGTGCTCGACCAGGCCACCGTCTACGAGCGGATCTGGGGCTACGACTTCGGCCCCGGCTCCAAGAACCTCGCGGTGTTCATCGGCTACCTGCGCCGCAAGCTCGACCGCCCCGGCCTGGCACCGCTGATCCACACCGTCCGCGGCGTCGGCTACACGCTGCGCGCCTCGTGACCCGCCCGCGCGGCTTCCACCCGCGCCGGCTCCGGCCGCGCCCGGGGCTGCGCACCACCATGTCGCTGGCGTTCGCCGCGCTGGCCGTCCTGGTGGCGGTGCTGATCGGCGCCCTCGGCTACCACGCCGCCGCCGCGCTGATCCGCGACGACGAGAGGGCCGACTTCACCACCGCGCTCCAGTCGGTGGGGAACCAGGTCACGCGGCAGACGCTGTACCCCGGCGACTTCAACGGGCCGACCGGTCTGGGCGAGCAGCTGCTGCGCCCGATCCGGGTCACCGCGCAGGCACTCGACGCCAAGGGCGCCGCCCTCCCGGGCACCTCCCACGTCGTCCTCCCGTCCGTGCCGGACGACGGCGAACTCGCCCGCACCGCCGCCCCCGCCCGGACGGTGACCGGCGTGCGGCACGTCGGCTACGCGACCTACCGGGTCGGCGTCGTCTCGCTCGGCGGCGGCCGGGGTGCCGTCCAGGTCGTGCAGGAGACCGGCGACGTCGAGGACCTGCTGTACGCCCTGCGGGGTCAGATGGCAGCCGTGGTGGCCGCCGTCGCCCTGCTCGCGGGCGCGGCCGGGTGGCTGCTCGCCCGCCGGATCACCGGGCGCCTGGTGCGGCTGACCGACGTCGCCGAACTGGTCGCCGACAGCGGCCGGCTGGACGTCCCGGTGCCGGCCGCCGGGAGCGACGAGGTCGGCCGGCTCGGCCGGGCCTTCGACCGGATGCTCGGCCGGCTCGCCACCGCCAAGGAGAACCAGCGCCGGCTGGTCCAGGACGCGGGGCACGAGCTGCGCACGCCGCTCACCAGCCTGCGCACCAACCTCTCGGTGCTCCCCAGCCTGGACCGCCTGCCGCCCGCCGAACGCACCGCGCTGCTGGACGACCTGGCCGAGGAGGCCAAGGAGCTGACCCTGCTGGTGAACGAGCTGGTGGCGCTGGCCGCCGAGCAGAAGGCGGACGAGGACCCGGTCGACGTCGTGCTGGCCGACGTGGTCCGCGAGGCCGCCGCCCAGGCCCGTCGGCGCACCGGCCGCGAGATCGCGGTGGACGCCGACGCCACCGTGGTCACCGCCCGCCCGGACGCGCTGGCCCGCGCGGTGGGCAACCTGCTCGACAACGCGGCCAAGTTCGACCCGGCCGGGGCCGCCCCGATCGACGTCGTCGTGCGCGGCCCCCGGGTCGAGGTGCGCGACCGCGGTACCGGCATCGACCCGGCCGACCTGGAGCGCGTCTTCGACCGCTTCTACCGGGCCACCGCCGCGCGCAGCCTGCCCGGTTCGGGACTCGGCCTGGCCATCGTCCACGAGGTGGCCACCTCGCACGGCGGCAGCGCGTTCGCCGTCAACCGCGACGGCGGTGGCGCCGTCATCGGCTTCACCCTCGGCGGCTGACGAGCCGCGAGCGTGCCACGGCCCGTGGAATCCGCCCCTCGCTGCGGGGGCCGTGGCACGCAGGGCGTCAGGCGGCGGCGAACAGCCCCCGGCCGAGCCAGTCGGCGTTGTCCTGCACGCCCGGCAGGACGAAGAAGTACCCGCCGCCGGTCGGCGAGATGTAGTCCACCAGCGGCTCGCCGACGAGGCGGGTCTGGGTGGCCTCGAACTGCCGCACCACGTCCTGCTGATAGCAGCAGAAGACGAGGCCCATGTCGAGGTTGCCGGCCTTGTCGATGCCGCGGTCGTAGTTGAAGCCGCGGCGCAGGATGCGGGAGGTGTCGGTGTCCGGGGTGCGCGGATTGGCGAGGCGGATGTGCGCGTTGAGCGGGATCGCCTTGCCGTCCGGGTCCTTGGCGTAGTCCGGGGCGTCGTTCTCCTGGTGGCCGTCGAGCGGGGCGCCGGTGTCGCGGCGGCGGCCGAACATCTTCTCCTGCTCGGTGAGGGTGACGCGGTCCCAGAACTCGATCAGCATCCGGATGATCCGTATGACCTGGTAGCTGCCGCCGGTCGCCCACGCGGGCTCGCCCGTGCCGTCGGTGACCCACACCAGCCGGTCCATCTCGCGGGCGGACGCGGTGTCCGGGTTGACGATGCCGTCCTTGAAGCCGAGCAGGTTGCGCTGGGCGCCGTCGGGGCGGGACTGGTTCTGGAAGCCGTCGATCCGCCAGAGGATCTGCATCGCGCCGCGGGTGTGCCGGGTGATGTCGCGCAGGGCGTGCAGGACGGTGTCCTGACGGTCGGCGCAGATCTGCAGCGAGAGGTCGCCGTGGAGCTCGGCGGCCTGCAGGTTGTCGTTGGGGAAGGTCTTCATCGGCGCGAGCTTGACGGGCTTGGCCTTGGCGAGGCCGTAGCGGTCGTCGAAGAGCGAGGCGCCGACGCCGACCGTCACGGTGAGGTTGTCGGTGGTCACGACCGGCCCGAGGATGCCGCTGTCGGAGGGCGGCGCGCCGACGCCGAGGTCCGGCGGGGTGCCGCCGGCGGTGAGGAAGCGGATCCGGTCGGTCAGGGTCCTGAACAGGTCCTCCAGGGCCTTGCGGTCCTGGGCGATCACCTGGCAGGAGACGAAGGCCGCGTAGCCGGGCGCCGGGGTGGTGACGCCGGCCTGGTGCGCGCCGTGGAAGGGCACGACGCCGTTGGAGGCCTGGTGGCCGTCGCCCGCGGCGGCCGGCTCGGCGGAGAGCGTGAACGCCGCACCGGCGCCGGCCAGGACGGCCGCCCCCGCCCCCGTGCCGAGGGCCGCCCGCACGAAACTGCGGCGGGCCGGGCCGGCCGGGCAGCCGCCCTGGCCGGCGGCTTCGGCGGCGGCCTGCTGCGCGGCGGCAGCGGCGTGCGCCATGGATGCGACGTCCAGCGGGCACGAGCCGGTGGCTGCGGTGTGGTCGGTCATCAGGCGGCCTTCCGGATCTCGAGCAGGGCGGGGATGGGGGACAGGTCTTCGAGCAGTTGGCCGGTGGCGCCGTTGAGCTGCCGGCGGGCGTCGGCGGACAGCTTGTCCACCGGGGTCCAGCCGTCGGCGGTGCGGGCGGCCGCGACGAGGTCGCCGACGCGCTTCATCCCGGCGTTGACCCGGACGAGGACCTGCGGGTCGCGGTCGTCGAGCAGCGGCTGGAGGAGCGTCAGCAGTTCCTGGGTGCCGGCCAGGTTGGCCTGGGTGGTGGCGAGGCTGGTGCCGCTGCCCATGTCGGTGTCGCCGGTGAGCTCGAACTGGAGGGTGTTCTCCAGGATCTCGTGGGCGCGCAGCGGCAGGTCGGCCGGGTCGAAGTCCTGGGTGGGGAAGTCGTGCACGAGGGTGGCGACGTCGCGGGCGAGGCCGTCGGCGACGGGCGTGAGCTCCGCGGCGGACTGGCCGTGCCACAGGCCGTACTCCAGGCGCAGGAAGCCGGTGAAGCCCGGGTCCGCGGTCTTGTCGGGGAGCCCGTCGGCGCGGCCGTCGATCTTGCCGTCGAGGTCGGCGAAGGTGCCGTAGGCGGCGCCGAGCGAGGCGTACTGGAGGTGCGCGGTGAGCCAGTCCGCCCGGGCGGTCGCGAGGTCGCCGCCGTGGATGTCGGCCTGGAGCTTCTGGGACTGCGTCATGAGGGTCGCGAGGCCCTTGGTGACGTAGTCCTTGTAGGCGTCGAGCGGGCCGCCGAGGTCGTCGTCGCCGACCGGCTTGACGGCCTTGACCTCGGTGCCGCCGGTGACGTGCACGGAGGCGGAGGTGACGGACCTGCCGCCGGTGGGCACGCAGCGCCAGGCGTAGTCGCCGGTGCCGATGGTGGCGGTCAGGGCGCGGGTGGTGCCGGGCGCGAGTCCCTCGACCTCGCCGTAGACGGCGCCGCTGGCCGGGTTGACCAGGTACACCTCGGAGACCTTGTCCCCGGTGTTGTGCATCTGGAAGACCTGCTGGCCGGGCAGCGGGGCGGTGAAGCCCTTGCCGCACTCCTGCTCGGAGACCGCGACGGTGGCGGCGCTGTCCTTCTTCCCGTCGCTGACGGCGATGACGGCTCCGGCGACGACGGCCGGCACGGCGACCAGCGCCGCCGGGAGCACCCACCGCGGCCGGCCGGAGGCGGCGGGCGCGGGGGTCTCGGCAGCCTTCTCGGTGGCCGTCGCCTCCGTCTTCTCCGCCGTCCTCTCGGTGGTGGGCGCGGCCTGGCCGGCGCGCACGCCCTGCAGGAACAGCGTCATGACGATGCACAGGTAGGCGACGTAGGCGACGACCTGGAGGACCGTCATGGTGACGGTGAGGTTGAGCGTGCCCTGCACGAGCGTGGCGTACCAGGACTGCGCGTCCAGGTGCCCGCTGAGGTCGAACGCGTACGAGGTGGAGCCGCCGACCAGCCCGGACTCCTGGAGGTCGCGCAGGCCGTAGCCGAGCACGCCCGCCGCGATGACGATCAGGCCGGCGCCGGTGATGGTGAAGAACCGGGTGAGGTTCATCCTGAGCGCGCGACGGTACAGGCCCCAGCACAGGCCCGCGGCGAGCACCAGGCCGACGGCGGCGCCGATCAGCGGGCCGGTGGACTCACCGGCGGTACGGACGTTGGTCCACAGGAAGAGGGAGGTCTCCAGGCCCTCGCGGGCGACGGCGAGGAAGCTGGTGAGCACGAGCGCGCCGGCGCCCATCGCCAGCGAGGCCTCGACCTTCGAGCGGATCTCGGCCGACAGGCTGCGCGCGGAGCGGCGCATCCAGAAGACCATGGCGGTGACGAAACCGACGGCGATCAGGCTCAGGACCCCGCCGAACGCCTCCTGCGCGTGGCCGGACAGGTTCGCGGCGGTGAAGGTGAGCACCGCGCCGAAGCTGAGGCTGACGACGACGGCCGCCGCGACGCCGGTCCACACCTGGGGCAGGCGCCCCCTGCGGTCGAACCGGACGAGGGTGGCGACCAGGATCGACACGATCAGGCCGGCCTCCAGGCCCTCCCGCAGCCCGATCAGAAAGCTGGGAAACGCTTCATCCCACATGCGGCGGGCTCCTCCCCCGGTCGCCCCGGGTCATACCTGTCCTCGGAGTCCCACCGCGGTGACGGGGGACGGCACAGCCGAACGCCCCGGACTGGTCTGGTCCAGGGCGCCTCGGCTTAGCTTAGGCAAACCTTAGAGGTGCAGGGAGCCACTGAACCCGCCGGCAAGGTAAGGGTTCGGTATGAAACCGTCCTTCCGTCTCAGCATTCGACCCGGCCCTCGGCGCGCCGCCTTCCGGCCGACCGGGAGCCGGGCCAGTGGGCGCGCCCTAGCCCCACCACTGCTCGGGAACGGCCTCCGGCTCGGCGGGGACGCCGACGGGATCCGGGACGGGCGCCACGTGCAGGTCGCCGCCGTCCGCTTCCGCGACCTCGTGGCCGGCCTCCCGCAGGACGACAGCCGCCGCCCCGAGGACGGCGGCACGCACCCCTTCGGACGAATCGCCGCCCGGCGGCCAGCCGACCACCACCCCCTCCGGGCCGGGGCCGATCCGCAGCGGGGACGGGCCGGCGGCGTCGAGTCCGGCGCGGGAGAGGGTCGCGGTCACGTCAGCGAGGAGTTCACGGTGATCCACCATTGGCGCAGCGTAGGCCGGGGGTCACGCGACCCCGGGCCGCGGCGCGCGCCGAAACGGTTCGGCGGCACCCGAGCGCAGCACCGGGCGCCCTCCCGGACGGCCGATCGGAGGCCCCGGGACCCCCGTCCGGCCCGACACGAGCGGCCGGACGGGCCGATGGACGTGCACAGTCGGCCCCCTGCCGACAGCATGACAGAGTAAGCGATCCATCACCCTGAGCAACGGGACCAGCGGTCACCCGCACCGCGGGCCGGATCTCCCCGGCGGTCCCGTATCGAGAGGTCCCATGATCACATCACTCCGCCGGCCGGCGTTCTCGCCGACGGGCCTCCAGCACGGCACGCCGAGGACGCCGGGGAGCCCGTCGTGAGAACCGACCAGCAGTCGCAGCCGGGACCGGTGAGCACCAGCACGCGAGCCCAGCCCGCGAACAAGGCCGAGGCCCTCGCCGACTGGGCCGACGGCCGCCTCGGCATCTACGCCCTGGCCAAGTCCAACCTGCGCAAGATCTTCCCGGACCACTGGTCCTTCATGCTGGGCGAGATCGCGCTCTACACCTTCGTCATCATCATCCTGACCGGCGTCTGGCTGACCCTCTTCTTCAACCCGAGCATGGGCGAGGTCATCTACGAGGGCTCGTACGTCCCGCTCAGGGGCATCGAGATGTCGGAGGCCTACCGCTCCACGCTCAACATCAGCTTCGACATCCGGGGCGGACTGCTGATCCGCCAGATCCACCACTGGTCGGCGATCGTGTTCATCGCCGCGATGCTGACGCACATGATGCGCGTCTTCTTCACCGGGGCGTTCCGCAAGCCGCGCGAGATCAACTGGCTCTTCGGCGCCCTGCTTCTCTTCCTCGGCATGTTCGACGGCTTCATGGGCTACTCGCTGCCGGACGACCTGCTCTCGGGCACCGGCATCCGCTTCATGGAGGGCGCGATCCTGGCCGTGCCGATCATCGGCACGTACATCCAGTTCTTCACCTTCGGCGGACAGTTCCCCGGCGTGCTCATCGTCCCGCGCCTGTTCACCGTGCACATCCTGCTGATCCCGGGGATCATGGTCGGCCTGCTCGCGGCGCACCTGATCCTCGTCTTCTACCACAAGCACACCCAGTTCGCCGGGCCCGGCCGGACCAACAACAACGTGGTCGGCATGCCGCTGCTGCCGGTCTACACCGCCAAGGCCGGCGGCTTCTTCTTCCTCGTGTTCGGCGTGGTCGCGTTCATGTCGGCGATCGCGACGGTCAACCCGATCTGGGCGTACGGCCCGTACCGGCCCGACCAGGTGTCCACGGACGCCCAGCCGGACTGGTACATGGGCTTCTCCGAGGGCCTGATCCGCGTCATGCCGGGCTGGGAGATCAGCGTCTGGGGCGGCCACACCCTGAACCTCGGGGTGTTCATCCCGCTGATGGTCTTCCCCCTCGTGCTCGCGTCCATCTGGTTCTACCCCTTCGTGGAGGCCTGGGTCACCGGGGACCGCGGCGAGCACCACATCGCCGACCGGCCGCGCAACGCGCCGGTGCGCACGGCCTTCGGTGCGGCGTGGATCAGCCTCTACCTGATCCTGCTGGCCGGTGGCGGCAACGACCTGCTCGCGACGCACTTCCACCTGTCGATCAACGCGATCACGTACCTGGTGCGGATCTGCTTCTTCGCGCTGCCGGTGGCCGTCTTCGTGATCACCAAGCGGTGGTGCATGGGCCTCCAGCGCCGCGACAAGGAGAAGGTGCTGCACGGCCGCGAGACCGGCGTCATCCAGCGGCTCCAGCACGGCGAGTTCATCGAGGTGCACGCGCCGCTGCCGCAGGGCCGGATGTACACCCTCACCGCGCACGACCAGCCGGAGCCGGTCGAGCTGGAGCCCGAGGTGGACGAGAACGGCGTGGCCCGCAGGGCCGGGCTGTTCACCCGCGCGCGGGCGAAGCTGTCGCGCGGCTTCTACGGCGAGGGCAGCCAGATCGCCAAGCCGACCGTCGAGGAGCACCAGGAGATCAGCAGCGGCCACGGCCACCACTGAGTCCCCGGGCACGCGCCGAGGGCCCGCCGCAGTGTCTGCGCGGCGGGCCCTCGGCGTTGCGGCGCCCTGTCGCGGCGTCAGCCCCGAAGGATCGCGGGCACGGCGGCGAACAGCGCGGCCGCCAGCGTCACGGACAGGCAGAGGGCGGCCCAGCGGGCGCAGATCCGCCGGCACTCGCTGCGGTAGCGGGCGGCGAGGCGGCGGCAGCGGTCGACGGCGCGGTCCACGACTTCCTCGGCGTAGCGCAGCCGGTCGGCGGCGTAGGCCCGCTCCAGGCTCTCGCGCTCGGCGGCCGGCAGCCAGGCGAACTGGCCGGCGAAGGCCCGGGCGTCCCGTTCGGCCGCGGCGACCTCCGCCTCCCAGGCCAGGAAGCCCTCCAGCCGGGCGATCTCCACGCGGGTGTCCACCTTCTGCCGCGGGGTCCGTGCCCTCGGCGAACGCTGTCTGCCACCCATTGACCGCTCCTTCGTGCCGTCGCCAGCTCCTTCGCAGCGAAACCACGCAACTACTATCAGTGACGAGCAGGGGGCACGGGGCGACTCGCCGAGCCCCGGGCGCCGAATGGGGCCCGCGAACGCCGGACACGCTCCGCGTACGGGCGTGTACCATCGGCAAGCATTGCGACGGTGCACCCCGGCTGGCCGGGGGACGAGCCAGGAGGTCGGCCATGCCCGATGCCGGTCGGTTCAGCGGGGCGGGCGAGCAGCGCGAGCGGGCGGTCTCGGAGGCCGCCGCCGTCCCGGAGCGCGACTCGGCGGCCGCTCCGGCGCACGCCGAGGCGGCGGGCGAGCGGCTCGTCGACGGGCACCGCGTCGACCAGGAGGAGTTCGGGCGGCTGGTGCGCCGGGTGTCGGACAACACCCACGAACTGATCGACGCCGTCAGTGCCCGGGTTCTGGGCACCACGGCCGGCGACGCCGCCGAGCACACGCGCAAGATCGCCGAAAGCGCCCACGACATCGTCGACCTGCTGCTCAACCTCAGTCGCCTCGCGCCGGCCCTCGCCGACCAGGGCCTGGGCACCGCCTCCGGACCGCAGCGGACCGCCACCGGGGTGCCCGAGGAGCGGCCCGGGGGGTGACGCCACCCCAGCTCGCGGGCGGCGCCGAACCGGTCGAACGGGGGCCGGCCCGCGCGAGGTCGGCGTGTGCGTCAGCCGCATCCAGACGAAGGCCGGCCCCGCCCGGTCCACCGTCCCGCCTACCCGGCCGACCTCCGGCGGGCCGGGCCCCGTCCGCGCCACGCGCATCGGCACGTGGACCTGCTACCGGCGCGACGAGGTCGCGACAGCCCGGCTGCTCACCGCGCTCGGTGACACGCTGCGACCGTGACCCGCACGTCCTGACGGTCCTTCTGGACTGAGCCCGGGTCAACTATCGTCGTCGCCGGCAACGCTCCACGAGGGCGCGTTTCACGGGAGATGCGGAGTAGCTGTGCGCATCGGAATCATCGGCACGGGCACGGTCGGGCAGACGCTGGCGAGCAAGCTGGTGTCCCTCGGTCACGAGGTCACGCTGGGTTCGCGGACCAAGGACAACGAGAAGGGGTCGGCCTGGGCCGCTGCGGCGGGCCCGCACGGCCACTGCGGCACCTTCGCCGACGCGGCGGACTTCGGCGAGGTGGTGATCAACGCCACCGGCGGCACGGTCGCGCTGGCGGCCCTGCGGGCGGCGGGGGCCGAGCGGCTGGCGGGCAAGCTGCTGATCGACGTGTCGAACCCGCTGGTGTTCTCCCCCGAGGGCGAGCTCACCCTCGACCCGGTGAACACGGACAGCGTCGGCGAGCGGATCCAGCGGGAGTTCCCGACGGCCCGGGTGGTCAAGGCGCTCAACACGATGAACGTCGCCGTGATGGTCGACCCGGCCGTGCTGCCGGGCGAGCACAACCTGTTCGTCGCCGGGAACGACGACGCGGCCAAGGCCGAGGCGGTCGCGCTGCTCGGCGAGTTCGGCTGGCCGGCGGAGTGGATCATCGATCTCGGGGACATCACCGGTGCCCGCGCGACCGAGATGATGATGCCGTTCTGGCTGCGGCTCTACCGCCACTTCGGCACCGGCGAGTTCAACTACTCGTTCAAGCGCAACGCGTAACGGCCGCCCGCGGGGCGCGGGGGCGGCGCGCGGGGAGCGGCACGGACGGGGGACAATGGACCGCATGTCCCGACGCCGCCCCGCTCCCCGAGCCGCCGCCCCCGCGCCCCGGCTGCTGCCCTCCTCCCCCTGCCCGTGCGGCCTGTCCGCCTCCTACGGCGACTGCTGCGGCCGGATGCACCGCGGCGTGGCGGAGGCCCGTACGGCCGAGGCGCTGATGCGCTCCCGCTTCAGCGCCTTCGTCGTGCAGGACGAGGCGTACCTGCTGCGCAGCTGGCACCCGGACACCCGGCCGGACTCGGTGGACTTCGATCCGGCGCTGCGCTGGACCCGGCTGGAGGTCGGCGCCACCACCGATGGCGGCGCGTTCCACTCCGAGGGCACCGTCGCGTTCCGCGCGTACTGGACGGAGGGCCACGAGGAGGGGGTGCTCAGTGAGAACAGCCGGTTCGTCCGGCACGAGGGCGCCTGGGTGTACCTCGACGCCCTCTCGCTCGGCTGAACCGGCTGCCCGCTTCCGAGCGCACGGCTACAGGTAGTCGTCCAGGCGCCCGAGGGCGTAGCCCTGTGCCGTGACCTCGTTCAGGACCCTGCGGAGCAGGTCCGGCATCGTGGCCTTCCAGTCCTCGGTGCCCCGGAAGTGGGTGAGGATGATGTCGCCCGGGTGGAGCCTCTGGTCGTCGTAGCGCCACTCCATGTGGTCCGGAAAGGCCTCCTCGTTCCACAGCGGCACCGCCTGGACCCCGCAGGACCCGGCCGCGCGCAGCGTGTCGTCGTTGTACTCGCCGTACGGCGGGCGGAACAGCCGGGGGCGGACGCCGATCTGCTGCTCCAGCTGGTCCTGCTGGGTGCAGATCTCGTAGCGCTGGGTCTCGTAGTCGTGGATCTTCAGGTTGCGGTGGTTGATGGTGTGGTTGTTGATCTCCACGCCCTGGGAGTGGAGGTCGCGGAAGTAGCCGTAGTTGTCGCGGGCGAGGTAGTCGGAGACGAAGGCGCTGAGCGGGATCCCGAGCTCGGCGGCCATCTTGTTGAACTGCGGGTCCTTCTCGGCGCCGTCGTCGACGGTCAGGAACACGACCTTGTCGTCGGTGGGGACACGGAAGACCACCGGCGGGAGGCCGTCCTTGATCTTCACGCCCTGCATCGCGCGCAGCCGGGGTTTGGCGGCCGGGGGCGGCGGCGCCTTCAACGGCGGCTCGGCCAGGCCCCAGCGCTGGGCGGTCTCGAGCGCCGTGCGGACGGCGGTCTCCTGGCGGGCGACGGCCTCGCTGCTGCTCTCCTCCTCCTTGCGGGCGAGGCCCGGCAGCATGGGCGGCGCGGCGGGCGGGCGGGCCCCGTCGACGGCGGGCTCCCCGGTGGCCGCAGCCTCCGCCCGGGCGGCCGGTGCGGCGCTCGCGGCGTCGGCGGGTGCGGCCTTCGGCCCGGCGGGTCCGGACGGCCCGGCGCAGCCGGTGACGACGGCGGAGAGGCAGACGGTGGCCAGCAGACCGGTCCGCAGACCCCTCCGAGCCGGGTGACTCCCCCTCAAACCCCCATTAATGTGACGATCTGATGGTGCGTTCATAACGCCACTGCTCCCCCGGAGTGCACCCCCGTCAATCCCCCCATCACCCGCACGGCAGAGCGACCCGCCCGGGACCTTGCCCAAGCTTTGCCCTGCGCAGGACGGCCGGACGGCCCCGCACGCACCGCGAAAACCCGTTGCCGCCGGGCCGCCGGCACGGCGACCATGCGCGGTATGACCACCGGCACCACCGCACCCGGCCCGGCCTGGACCGTCGCCCCCGCCGACGTGACCACCGCCGAGGCACTGGCCCTCCTGCGCGAGTACTACTACGACGTCGCCAACCGCTACGGCCGGCTGCACCACGGCGAGGACTTCGACACCGAGGTCCTGGAGGCCGGCCTGGCCGACACCCCCAGCGACGACCTCGCCGAGCCCACCGGCCTGTTCCTGATCGGCCGCTACGACGGCCGCGCCCAGTCCTGCGCCGGGCTGCGCCGCCTCGACGCCACCACCGTCGAGCTCACCCGCGTCTACGTCCGCCCCGGCCTGCGCGGCACCGGCGGCGGCGCCCGCCTGCTCGCGGCCGTCGACTCCGCCGCCCGCGCCCTCGGCGCCGAGCGCGTCGTCCTCGACACCCGCCTCGACCTGGTCGAGGCCCGTGCCCTCTACACCCGCCACGGCTACCGCGAGATCCCCGCCTACAGCACGGGCCCGTACGCCGAGGTCTGGTACGGCAAGGACCTCACCGAGACCGCGCGGTAAGGCACTTGCGGCCTACCGGGCCAGCGCCTCGGCCAGCTCGGCGGACGAGGGCGGGTTCGCGCCGGGGCGCGAGACGGTGACGGCCGCGGCCGTCACCGCGCGCCCCAGGCAGGCCGCCAGCGGGGTGCCGGCCGCGCGGGCGTGCAGGAAGGCGGCCATGAAGGAGTCCCCGGCGCCGACGGTGTCCGCGACCCTCACCGGCCGGGCGGCGGCCTCCTCCCGGGCGCCGTCCGCGGTGAGCGCGACGGCGCCGGCCGCGCCCAGCGTCACGGCGACGACGGCCGGACCGAGCCCGAGCCAGTGCCGGGCGACGGACTCCGGATCCTCGCCCGGGTAGAGCCAGGCCAGGTCCTCGTCGCTGGCCTTGACCACGTGGCTGAGCGCCACGCAGCGCTCGACCCGGCGGACGGCCCCGGCCCGCTCGCCCATCAGCGCGGGCCGCACGTTCGGGTCGTAGCTGACGCTCGCCCGGCCGCGCAAGCGCTCGACGATCCCCAGCACGGCCGCCGCGCCCGGCTCGGTCACGGCCGCGATCGAGCCGATGTGCAGGTACCCCGGTGCGTCCGGGAGTTGGGGAGTGCCGAGCGTCCAGCCGATGTCGAGTGCGTACTGCGCGCGCCCGTCACCGTCCAGCTCGACGACGGCCGAAGGCGTCCGTGCCACCGCCTCCGCGAGCACCGCCACCCCGGCCCCCTCCAGGTGCGCCCGGATCAGCCGCCCGTGGGCGTCGTCCGCGAGCTGGGTGAGGAGCGTCACCGACCTCCCGAGACGCGCCAGGCCGTACGCGACGTTCGCCGGGCTCCCGCCGGGGTGCACCCGGTCCGGTGCGCCGTCGGCGCGTACGACGTCGGCGACGCTCTCGCCGATCACCAGGAAGTTCGGGGACGTGGTCACAGCGGCTCCTGGCGGTCCGGCGCGGAAGGGCGGACCGCCAGCCTACGGGCTGCACCCGGGCATGAAAGTACGGCCGCCGGACCTGGCCAGGTTCTCCGACGGCCGTGGCCCCGCCCGTCAGGGGGCGGAACTCTTCGACCGTATGACGGAGGGCGACCGCGCCGCTACCGCAGTGCTCCGTCCGGGGGACGCGCCCGTGTCGCGGCGATCCCGCCCCGGAGGCCGGGTCCGTCCACTACGATCCGTGCCCGGAACATCTCCCGTGCCGTCACCCCGGAGAGCGGTGGTCGCCCTGATCCCCCTGCGTCGGACCCGAGCCCGCGGCCGTGCCGGACTCGCCCTGGTGCTCGCGCTCAGCGCGGCGCTGCTGACCACCGGCGGGCCCGCGGCCACCGCGGCGGACGGGCTCGGCGACCCGGTCTTCCCGTCGCTCGGCAACCGCGGCTACGACGCGCTCGCCTACCACCTCTCCTTCGCCTACCGGCCGGACACCCGCACCGTCGACGCCACCGCGGTGATCACCGCCCGGCCCTCCCGCGACCTGGCGAGCCTGGACCTCGACGCGCTCGGCCTCGACGTGCACGACGTCCGCGTGGACGGCCGGCCCGCCGCGTTCCGCACGCACGACGAGAAGCTCACCGTCACCCCGGTCCGGGCCGTGCACCGCGGCGCCACCGCGCGGGTGCGGGTCACGTACACGGCGGACCCGCACGCCGGGCTCCCCCACACCGGCTGGGTGCCGACCGCGAACGGCTTCGCCGTCGCCGGGCAGCCCGCCAGCGCGCACACCGTCTTCCCGTCCAACGACCACCCCAGCGACAAGGCCCGCTTCACGATCGACGTCACCGCCCCGGACGGCCTGCTCGGCGTCGCGAGCGGCGAGCTCACCCGGACCACGCCGCTCGGCGACGGCCGCACCACCCGGCGCTACGTCTCCCGCGAGCCGATGGCCACCGAGCTCGTGCAGGTCTCGGTCGGCGACTACACCGTCCGCGAGCGCACCGGCCCGCACGGCCTGCCGCTGCGCGACGTCGTGCCCACCGCGCGCGCCGCCGACCTCGAACCGGCCCTCGCGCTCACCGCCGACCAGTTCGCCTGGGCCGAACGGCACCTGGGGCCCTTCCCCTTCGAGGCGTACGGGATCCTGCCGGCCGACACCGACGCCCCGGACGCGTTCGGCTTCACCGGCCTGGAGACCCAGACCCTGACGCTGTACAAGCCGAACTTCCTGCGCCAGCCCGAAGCGGCGATCGGCTCGCACATGATGCACGAGCTGGTGCACTCCTGGTTCGGCGACAGCGTCTCGCCCGCCACCTGGGCGGACCTCTGGCTCAACGAGGGCCACGCCGACTACTACGGCCTGCTGTACCGCTACGAGCGCGGCTGGCCGGACGCGTGGGGCTACACCACCCTCGTCGACCGCATGCGCTACCTGTACGGCCTCGGCGACCAGTGGCGCCGGGACGCCGGGCCGGTCGCCTCGCCCACCGCGGCCGACCTGTTCGACAGCCAGCGCTACACCGGTGGCGCACTCGTGCTCTTCGCGCTGCGCGAGCGCGTCGGCGAGGAGACGTTCGACGCGATCGAGCGCACCTTCCTCGCCCGACACCGGTACGGCAACGCGACCACCGCCGACTACATCCGCACCGCCTCCGAGGTCTCCGGGCAGGACCTCGGCGACTTCCTCACCGACTGGCTCTACGGCCACCGCACCCCGCCCATGCCGGGCCACCCCGACTGGAGGGTCGGCGCGCAACCGGTGGCGGCCCACGGGGCGGCCGGGCCGGTGGAGCACGGCTCCGGGACGCTCTGACGGCGGGGTCGATCCCGTACGCCCCGATCGCGCCCGGCCCGTGCGTCCGGGCGCCCTGTGCGCGCCCCTGTGCCGCACGTGGCTGGCCGCGCATCGTGGTGCCACGGCCCGCCCGCCGCCCGGCTCAGTCCCGGCCGGCTCGCGGGCCGTCCAGCGTTCCGCCCGGACCGGGCCGCGGCCGTCCGCCGGGGCCTGGGAAAATACCCCCGGAACGGAGACAACCCGAACCGCGGGCCACCGCGTTCCACCTGCCGTGAGGACCACACCACGCACGCGGCCGACCAGGCCGCCACGGCAGACGGGAACGACGGGAACACCATGGCGGGGGCAGCGGGATGAGGGACGCGACACCGGACTTCGAGGAGTTCGTCGCCGCCTGCGGCCCGAAGCTGCTGCGCACGGCCTGGCTCCTGACCGGCGACCCGCACCAGGCCGAGGACCTGCTGCAGACCGCGCTCGCCAAGGTCTGGCCCAAGTGGGACTGGATCTCGATCGAGCGCCCCGAGGCGTACGTGCGGAAGGTCCTGGTGAACTCGCACGTCTCCTGGTGGCGCCGCCGCTGGACCGGCGAGCTCCCGCACGGGGAACTGCCCGAGCCACCGGTGCAGCGGGCCGACCCCTTCGAGGACGTCGTACTGAGCCAGGTGGTGGCCACGGCCGTCCGGGCATTGCCGCCGCGACAACGGGCCGTGGTGGTGCTGCGCTTCTTCGAGGACCTGAGCGTCGAGGAGACGGCCGAGGTGCTGCGGTGCACGACCGGCACCGTCAAGAGCCAGACGCACCGGGCGCTCGCCGCGCTGCGCGGCAAACTGCCGGTCAGGGAACTGATGCTGGACGGGGGACGCCGTGACGGGAACTGACTTCCTCGAACCGGACCGGCCGGACGGACCCGGCGGCGCCGACACCGGGGAGGAGCAGGAGCTGCGGATCCTCCTCCAGCAAGCCGCCCCGCACCTCCCGGCGCCCGAGGACCGCATCCAGCGGATCCTCGCCCGCGCCGCCCGCACGCGCCGCCGCCGGCGGGCCGCCGGGCTGGGCGCAGGGCTCACCGGCGGCCTGCTCGCCGCCGTACTGGCCGCCGCCCCGGCGATCGCGCCTTCGTCCCCCCACGCGGGCCCGCTGGGGGTCGCAGCGGCTCCGGCGCCCGCACCGAGCACGGCCGCGCCCTCGCCCTCCTCCGCGCCCGAAGGCCCGGACGCCGTGGGGCCGCTGGGGGTGGCCATCTCGTTCAGGACGGTGTCCGAGATGGTCGTCAACGTGCCCAAGGGCTGGCTCACGCAGGAGAACGACTGGGCCAACCCCGAGGTGAGCATCGGCACACTGGCCAACCAGCCGATCGCCGACCCGACCGCCTGCGCCGACAAGGAGACGTTCTGCCTGCCGGTCGGGCGCCTGCGCAGCGGCGGCGCCGTCCTGACGTTCCGGCTCGTGAAGGATCCGACGCGGGTGGCCGAGTACGTGGAGACGTCCACCCCGGCCGAGGTCACCACGCTCACGAAGGAGTGCGCCGCCGTCGGCGGCGATGCGGAGCTGATCGGCCACCGGACCGTCACGAGCACCACGTCCCTGTCGGTGATCGAGCTGGACGCGTGCCTGCGGGAGCCGACGACGGTCGTCACCCAGCAGGTGCAACAGGTGCTGGAGTCGATCCGCTCGTTCGAGCGGCAGAGCCCCACTCCCGAGGGCCCGACCGGCTGAACCAGGCCGCCCCTCCTCCCATCCCCGCACGTCCGAAAGCCGAACCACGATGTCCCTACCCCATCGTGCCCTCGTCGGGCCGGGCGCGCTGCTCCTGGCGAGCCGCGCGCCCGGCCGCGCCACCCCGTCCGCCGCGTCCGTCACCATCTCGCCGCCTGCGCCGGTCACCTCTCCGGCCGCCACGCCGGCTGCGGCTCCGGTCGCCGCGGGCCGCCCCGCGCCACCCGAACTTCCCGGCCAACTGCCTGGAGTGGGAGCGCAGTTGCTCGCCGATGTCCCAACCGGAACCAGGCAGGCCCTGGTCGTCACCGGCGACGGCGCCGACCTCTCGACCGGGCGCGCCACGCTCTACCGCGACGACGGCTCCGGCTGGCTCGCCGGACCGACCTGGCCCGCCCGCAACGGCAACCGCGGCTGGAGCGCCGACCACCACCTGGGCGATCTGCGCTCCCCCGTAGGCGTGTTCACCCTCACCGCCGCCGGCGGCAGGCTGCCCGATCCGGGATCCCGCCTGCCGTACGACCACGACGGGGGATTCACCGTCGCGGGCACGGGCTTCGAGGGCGAACCGCTCGCGGGCTGCCTGCGCGTCGACGCCATGCGGGAGCTGCTCCGCGCACTCGACCCGGCGCTGAACCCGGTGGTCGTCATGGGCGACGCGGCGTCGCCGGCGCGGTGAGCTGTCCGTCCCCCTCCCTTCCAGATTCGGCGATCGGCCGGGGAAGGATCGGGATCCTTCCCGCCGACCTCGCACCGCTGTTGAGCCGGCCCGGCCAGGCGGTCTTCCTCCTGCCGACCGCGGAGTTCCGGCGGGACGTGCTCCGCGCGCGCTACGCGGATCCGCAGCGCGCGCGGGCCACGTGGGGCGGCCGCGATCCCTCGGCGGTACTCGCCAAGCGGCTTGCACGCGACGCGCTCTGGGACGCGGAGGTCCGCGTCCAGGCCGTCGGCCACCGGCTCGACGTCCTGACCGTCGACGGCGCCGCGCCGCCCGCCGACCTCGCCGGCCGGGTGGCCACCCGCTTCGGTCTGGCCCCCGGGGCGTAGCGGGCGTCAGTACCGCAGGACGGCCGCGATGTGGTCGCGCGAGGCGAGCTCGCCGGACGGGACGAACTGCACGCGGGCGCCGGTGTCGAGGGCGCGCTCGACGATCTCGTCGACCATGTCCACGCGCACGTCCGGCCCGCCGTCCTCGGTGGGCACCAGGTGGTTGTCCGTCACCCGGACGGGCTGCCAGTAGTCCTCCTCCACCGCGAGCACGGCGGCCCGGCCCTGCGCGACGTTCTGCCAGACCTCGTCGATGCCGGCGGCCAGGCCCTTGACGCCCTGGGCCTGGCTGAGGCGCTCCTGGATCTCGGCGACGGCCTTGCGGCCCTGGTCGGCCACCGTCGCCCGGACCGCCTCGGCCACCACGGCCGGGGAGGCGTGGCCGAGGCCGCCGCGCGCGACCTGGGCGGCGGCGCGCTTGGCCGCCGTGCCGACGTCGTCGAGCAGGGAGATCGCCGCCGCCTCGCCGAGGACGTAGAGCGGGCGGGCGTCGGCCTCCAGGACGGCGGCCAGGGCGGTGTCGGCCGAGCGCAGGAACCGGCGGGTCTCCTCGTCGGTGAAGGTGCTCGGCACGTTGCCGATCCGCTCCGTGCGCTCGACGTCCCAGTCCGGTCCGACCTGGTCGACCGGGAAACCGCCGTCGTGCGCCACCAGTTTCGACCCGGAGCCGCTGAACAGGGCGGCCCGGTCGGCGGAGACGGTGAGCACCCAGTAGGGCGCGGCCGAGACGTACGCGGCGACCAGGTTGCGGGTCAGGAAGGTGTCCGAGACGACGACCCGGGCCGGCACCGAGCGCGGGAGCGACCACACCTGGTGCTCGCCGGGCGCCGCGAAGATCACCAGGCCGTCCTCGGCGTGCACGAGGTCGACCTCCGCGAGCGCGCGGTCCAGCTGCTCGACGACGTCCAGCCGGTCCGCCCGGCTCACCGCCTCGTCGGCCTGCAGCCTGGCCTTCGCCTCGGCGACGAGGTTGCGCAGGCGCACCGGGTCCTGGGTGTTGTCGGGCTCGCTGCGGTGGGTCGGCAGCAGGACGGAGACGGCCGGGTAGCGCCGGGGGCGGCGCAGCTCGGCGAGGACGGCGGAGGTGAGCTCGGCTGCGTGCATCGGGTGCCCTTCGTGTCGCGGGGGTGGCGGGGGCCTGTGACGGTCGGCGAACCCGGCCGGAAGGGAGGGGCGGGAAGATCGATTTGCCGGATTCGTTCCGGAACCCCTCCCCATCCCACCCCGCTCCTAAGCCCCCCGCCACCGGAACGCCCGCACGCCGGGCCCGCAGCCCGCGCGCCGGGCCCCCGACCCGCGCGCCCGGACCGCGCCCCTGCCCCGTGACCCGTGCGGTGCGGGCTCGTTAGCACGGGCATGAAGAAGCGCAGCATGCTTGCCGTGGCCTCGCTCGCCGTGGGTGTCGTCGCCTCCCTGACCGCGCCGAGCGCACACGCCAGCGCCGTGGGCGGGCAGGAGGGGCTGCCCGGACCGCTCGGCTCGACGGCCGACCTGGCGCCGGGCCAGGTCGGCGACGCGGGCGGCGTGGTCGGGCACGCCACCGGCTACGTGACCGGGCAGGCGGACGGGCTCGTCCCGGTCACTCCCGCGTAGCCGGGGCGGCGGCCCGGTTCAGGAGAGCGGGGCGCCGAGGTCCTGCGCCCAGTAGGTACCGGTCGGCCCGGTCGCGACGCCGACGCCGACGTCCTTGAAGCCGCAGTCCAGCAGGTTGGACTGGTGGATCCCGCCGTCCATCCAGTGCGAGACCACGGCGGAGGGGTTGGTCGTGCCGCGGTCGAGGTTCTCGCCCCACTGGGACCAGCGGTAACCGGCCGCGGTGATCCGGGCGTCGGGGTGGACGCCGTCGGGGTTGACGTGGTCGAAGAAGTTGCGCGCGACCATGTCGTCGGCGTGCTTCTGGGCGGCGCCGTGCAGCCGGGGGTCGATCCGCAGTGGGGCGCAACCGGCCTTCGCCCGTTCGGCGTTCACGAGGTCGACGAGCTGGCGCTCCAGGCTGGGCGGGGCGGTCGGCCTGGACGCGGTGGGCGACGGGGTCGGCGTCGGCGTGGCCGTGGGAGTGTCGGTCGGACTCGGGGTCGGGGTCGGCGTGGGGGTGTCGGTCACGGCCGCCGGGGCCGGTACCGGCAGGGCGAGCGGCGTCCCCGTCGGGGTGTCGGGCGCGGCGGCCGGCGTGGTCGGCTCGGGCGCCGCCTCCAGCGGCTTCTCGACGGGGGCCGGCCAGACCAGGGCGAGCGTCGTGACCGCCACGGCGGCAGCCGCACCGCTCACCAGGACGGCCTTCTTCGCGGCGAACGCGGCCCAACCGCCGTGCGAGCCCGCCCCGGCGGCGCCCGCGGTGCCGGCCGCGCCGCCGGCACCGCCCGCGCCGGTGGCTCCCGCACCCGCCGCGGAGGCGATCGCGGCCGCGGTGACCTTGAAGTGCAGCAGCACCGGCGAACCCATCGGGATCGGCACCAGCGCCAGCCCCGCGAGCAGCCCCTCCGCCGGGAAGAGGTCGCGGCCCAGCCGGTCGCAGGTGGCGCAGCCGCGGATGTGCCGGGCTATGCGCTTGCGCCACACCGAGTTCGGCGTCCCGTCGAAGCCGGCGGTGACCTCGGCGAGCTCCGGACAACGCGGGTAGGCGCCGAGCGCTCGGACGACCACGCGGCCGGACTCCAGCTGCTTCTTCATCCGCTGCACCCGGACGGCGGTGTGCTGCGGGCTGAGGTCGAGCGACTCGGCGAGTTCGGCGCGGGTCAGCTCGCCGCTCGCCTCCAGCCACCACAGGGAGAGCAGTTCGCGGTCGTCCGGGTCGAGCCAGCGGGTGGCCTCGGCGACCTCGCGGCGCTGGCCGGAGAGGCCGAGCCGCAGGATCGTGAGGTCGGTGAAGTCGGCGCGGGGGTCGGCGACCTCCCAGGTCTCGTCGAGGCCACCGACGGTCGGCTGCTGCTGGCCGGCGGTGTGGCGGCGGCGGATCTGGTTCATCGTGATCGCGACCAGCCAGGAGCGGAACGACGACGGGTCGCGCAGCCCCTCCAGGCCGTCCAGGGCGCGGATCATCGTCTCCTGCGCGACGTCGTCGACGTCGGCGTGCCCGCCGAGCGCGCGCCCGGCCACGTTGTAGACGAGCGGCAGCCAGGCGGCGACCAGCGCCTCCTGGGCCTGCCGGTCGCCCGCCTGGGCGGCGCGCACCAGGGTCGTCCCGGTGCCGCGCACGTCAGTGTTGCGCACGTCAGCGTTCTGCACGTCAGCGTTCATCGTCCGCACTCCGTCTTGCCGTCTTCCGCCCGCCGATGCCTCCTCGGAGACCTCTGGGGAGTGATCAGATAACAACAATTTGCGCGGAATCGGAAAACGGGCCGGTGACGGGCCCGCAGCGGGGTCACGCCGGGGCGGCGAACACCTGGGTCCACCACGGGCCGCCGGAGCCGGTCCGGACGCCCACGCCGAGCTGCTTGAAGGCGCAGTTGAGGATGTTGGCGCGGTGGCCGGGGCTGTTCATCCAGGCGTCCATGACGGCGGCCGGGTCCTTCTGGCCGCGGGCGATGTTCTCGCCCCAGGTGCTCCAGCGGTAACCGGTCGCCTCGATGCGGTGGTCGGCGTGGTAGCCCTCGGGGCTGGCGTGGTCGAAGTAGTTGCGGTCGGCCATGTCGTCGCTGTGCGACTGGGCGGCGGTGGCCAGGCGGGGCTCGGCCGCGACCGGGTCGCAGCCGGCCTTGGCCCGCTCGGCGTTGACGAGGTCGACGACCTGCTGGGCGTACGAGGGGGACGCGCCGCCGCCGACCGGGGGGGGCGCGGACGTCGCCGCGGGGGCGCTCCCCGTGGCGGAGCGCTGAGCGGTGGTGGGCTTGGCGGTCGGGGTCGGCTTGGCGGTGGCGGTCGGCGTGGGTGTCGCGGAAGCGGAAGCCGTGGCGGTCGCGGTGGCGGTGGCGGAAGCGGTGGTGGAAGCGGTGGGCGACGGGGTGCCCGGGTCGGTCGCGGACAGGTTGACGGGCGACTGCGGCGCGCCGGGCACGAGGGCCGGACCCCCGCCGGCACCGGGCACCTGGATGCCTTCGTGGGTGCCGGCCTCGGCGGCCATCAGCGCGTCCAGGGCCACCGCCTGCCCCGGGTCTCGGTCCGACTGCTTGCCCGCGTACGCCGCGTACCCGGCGCCGGCCAGCGCCGCGAGCAGGCCCGTCCCGGCCACGGCGACGACGACCGTCGACACCGGGACGAACGCGCCGCGCCTGCGGCCCCGCCTGCCGCGCCCTCCGTGCTGGTCGGCGTGCCGCTCGGCTGCCCGGCGCGCGGCACGCCCCCCGGAACGGCCGCCCGCGCCGTCGGCCGATCCGGTCGCCGGGAGGATGGTCGTCCTGTCTTCGCTGTTCACCTGGCCACGCTTTCTGTCCGGGTCGGCGGTCGGGTGCCGACACCTGGGAGACCCTCCGGCGCACCGCCGATAACGAAAAATTCCGAACGGATGTCCGGCGGACCGGTCACGGACCCCGCCGCGGGAACCGGGCACCGTCCGGACGGCGCCCCCGTACCGCGTCTCCCGGCGGGCGGGGCGGAGGCCGGGCGGGGATTCTGGAGGTGTCCGAAGCCGTCCGCCGGAGGTGGTGCCATGGCCCTGCGCGAGCTCGCCCTCACCTCCCGCGCCGTCGCCGCCGAGTCCGGCCGCAAGGCGAAGACCGCGCTGCTCGCCGCGTGCCTGCGGGAGTTGGGGCCGGAGGAGGCACCTGCGGCCGTGGCGCTGCTGTCGGGCGAGTCGCAGCGCCTGCGCACCGGCGTCGGGTACGCGGGCCTGCGCGACCTCCCGCCGCCCGCCGACGGGGCCGGCGAGCTCGGGGTGCGGGAGGTCGAGCGGGAGCTGGAGCGGATCGCCGGAGTGCACGGAGCCGGGGCGCAGGGCGAGCGGCGGCGGCTGCTGGCGGAGCTGTTCGGCCGGGCGACCGAGGTCGAGCAGGGGTTCCTGCGGGCGGTGCTGGTGGGCGAGTTGCGCCAGGGCGCGCTGGACGCGGTGGTCGGGGACGCCGTCGCGCAGGCGGCCGGGGTGCCGGTGGCGGCGGTGCGGCGGGCGCTGATGTTCCGCGGCTCGGCCCGGGCGGTGGCCGCTGCGGCGCTGACCGGCGGGGTGCCCGCGCTGGCCGCGTTCCGGCTGGAGGTGGGCCGGGCCGTGCGGCCGATGCTGGCCGCGTCCGCGCCCGACGTGGCCTCGGCGCTGGAGCGCACCGGTCGGGCGGCGCTGGAGTGGAAGCTGGACGGCATCCGGGTCCAGGTGCACCGGGACGGCGGGGACGTCGCCGTGTTCACCCGCAGCCTGGACGACATCACCGCGCGCGTGCCCGAGGTGGCCGAGGCGGCGCTCGCGCTGCCGCTGCGCTCGGCCGTGCTGGACGGCGAGGCGATCGCACTCGGACCGGACGGCCGCCCGCGCCCGTTCCAGGAGACCGCGGCGCGGACCGCCACCCGCCGGGCCCCGGACCGGCTGCGGGCCGAAGTGCCGCTCAGCGCCTACTTCTTCGACCTCCTGCACCACGACGGCGAGGACCTCGTCGACCGCCCCGGCGGCGAGCGCTGGGCGGCGCTGGCCGAAGCGGTGCCACCCGGCCTGCGGGTGGCACGCACGGAGACCGGGGACCGCGCCGAGGCGCTGGCGTTCTTCCGCGACACGCTGGCCCTCGGCCACGAGGGCGTGCTGGTCAAGGACCCCGCGGCCGGGTACGCGGCCGGCCGGCGCGGCGCGGGCTGGATCAAGGTGAAGCCCCGGCACACCCTGGACCTCGTGGTGCTGGCCGCCGAGTGGGGCAGCGGCCGGCGCCGCGGCCGGCTCAGCAACCTGCACCTGGGCGCCCGGGCCGCGGGCGAGCCCGGGCTCGGCCCGTGGGTGATGCTCGGCAAGACGTTCAAGGGCCTGACCGACGAGACGCTGGCCTGGCAGACCACCGCACTCCTCGCCCGGGAGACCGGCCGGGACGACTGGACGGTGCGGGTCCGGCCGGAACTCGTCGTGGAGATCGCCTTCGACGGCGTCCAGCGCAGCCCCCGCTACCCCGCCGGGCTGGCCCTGCGCTTCGCCAGAGTGGTGCGCTACCGGCCTGACAAGGACCCGGCCGAGGCCGACACGGTCGCCGCCGTCCGGGAGATCGCGGCCGCCGAAGGGCTGTGAGCGGGATCGCGCCGAACCGTCCTTGACAAACTGACGTCAAATCAAACCTCGTGCTGCCAAAGGTCGTTCCGTCCCGGACCGAATCGGCCAATCTGCGCAAACCCGCCACGACACCCTCCGTGCGCGCCGCACCACCGGGTTAGGTTGGCAATGACAACGAGCAACGAGTGCAGGAGGGAACGCCCATGAAGGTGAGCCTCGACCGGGACCGCTGCTGCAGCTCCGGCCTGTGTGTCTCGAACGCCCCGGAGATCTTCGACCAGGACGACCACGACGGTCTGGTGAGACTGCGCCGGACGACCTTCCAGCCGAGCGAGTACCCCGACCTCAGACTCGCCGCCGAACTCTGCCCGTGCGGCGCGATCACCGTCACCGAGGACACCGCACCGGCCGACGGACCCGCCGCGACCGGCAGTTAGCCCAGCGCCTGCGCCCCACCCGACCCCACCCAGGAGATCCTCACCGCGACGCCGAGGAGTACCACCTTGACGACCACGCCCGCGCCCACCACCCCGGTCCTGCCCGCCCCGCACGACATGCGCTGCCCGTTCAGCCCGCCGCCCGCCTACACCGACGCCGCCCGCACCGGCTCCGTCAGCCGCGCCGCCCTGCCCGACGGCACCCCCATCTGGCTCGTGACCGGCTACGCCGAGGTGCGCACCGTCCTGTCCGACCAGCGCTTCAGCGCCGACGCCCGCCACCCCGCCTTCCCGCTGTTCACCCCCGACCGGCGCGAACTCATCGCCGAGAATCCGGCGTTCATCCGGCTCGACGACCCCGAACACGCCCGGCTGCGCCGCATGGTCACCGGGGACTTCCTGGTCAAGCGGGTCGAGGCGATGCGGCCCGAGATCCAGCAGATCGTCGACGACGCCCTCGACCGGATGACCGACGGCGCGACCGGGGCCGACCTGGTCAGCGCGTTCGCCCTGCCCGTGCCGTCGCTGGTGATCTGCCTCCTGCTCGGGGTCCCCTACGAGGACCGGGAGATGTTCCAGGCCCTCAGCGCGACGCTGCTCAACACCTTCGCCCCCAAGGAGGAGGTCGCCCGGGCCAACGACGAGATCCTCGACTACCTCGGCGGACTCGCGGCCCACAAGAAGGAGCACCCCGCCGAGGACATCCTCAGCCGACTCGCGGCCCGGGACGACCTCACCCTGCGCGAGATCGCCTCCACCGGCGTGCTGCTCCTGATCGCCGGCCACGAGACCACCGCCAACATGATCGGGCTGTCCACCGTGCTGCTGCTCCGGCAGCCCGAGCAGATCGCGAAGCTCGCCGACCCGGCCGCCGTGCCCGGCGCGGTCGAGGAGCTGCTGCGCCACACCACGATCGTCCACACCGGCCTGCCGCGCGTGGCGGTCGAGGACATCGAGCTGGACGGCACACTCATCCGGGCCGGGGACGGCGTCTTCGCGATGCTGTCCACCGCCAACCGGGACGAGGGCATGTTCGGCGGCCCCGACCGCACCTCCCCCGACGAGGTCGACCTCGACCGCGACGCCCGGCGCCACCTGGCCTTCGGCTTCGGCGTGCACCAGTGCCTCGGCCAGCCGCTGGCCCGGGCCGAACTGCAGATCGCGCTCGCCACCCTGTTCCGCCGACTGCCCGGCCTGCGGCTCGCGGTGCCCGAGAGCGAGCTGCGGTTCCGGTCCGACAACGTGATCTACGGGCTGAAGGCGCTGCCCGTCACCTGGTGACGGACGGCGGTTGCGCCGCCGACCCGGCTGGCCCCCGGGCCGGGGCGGGGGCAGGCTGGAAGGGCGAACGACAGACCCGGCCTGCCGCGCCCCCGCAAGGCGTGCCCGGACCGGCCGAGGAGACGGAGCCCGCAGATGACCGACATGAGCGACCGGGCCCAGGTGAGCACCGAGACCGACGAGAACGTCCGCGCCGCGGACCCCGAGGAGGGCGTCACCTCGATGCAGAACCTTCACGCGCAGGACGAGTCCCGGGCGGAAGGCGACCCCATGCTGGACGAGAACGGCACGAGCAGCAGCTGACCACCGGACGAGCGAGGCCGCCCGGACGTCCCGGGCGGCCTCCGGCTACCGCTGGTGTCGCTCCCGGACGAGCGGCCGACCGGCGGGGGAGGATAGGCGCATGACCGAGCACACTCAGGGCGGCGGGCAGGTCCAGCCGCCCGCGGACCCGCGCGCCTCGTGGGCGACCTGGACCACGCAGTCGATCATCAGCGGGCCCGGCGGGGTCACCACCGCCGAGGTCGGGCCGATCTCCGGCGACCTCACCGTGCACACCACGTGGGTGGACGGCGAGGCCCGGTTGACCGTCCAGTACACCGGCGCGCTGGACTGGTACACGGTGTCCGGCAGCCCCGTCCCGGCGGCGGACGAGGCGACCGCGCGGGCGATCCACCAGGCGATGGTCAACGGCGTCAAGGCCGGCCGCGGCGCCGCGGCGCCGCCCGTCGCGGGGTAGCCGGGCAGTCGGCTACCCCGCGGCGGTGTCCCAGTAGGAGACATCCACCGGACGGCGCCGGCGCAGGTCCTCGCGGACCTCGCCGGCCAGCCGTCGGGTGTCGCGCCGGTTCACGGTGGCACCGATGCCCGCACCGGCCAGCAGCGGCGTCACCGAGGGCAGCCGGCGCAGCGAGCTGCGGGTCAGCCGGCGCCGGACCTGCGGGCGCACCTCCGCGCCGAGTGCCAGCGCGGCGAAGCCCGCCGGGCGGGCCAGCAGGGTGGCGTCGACGCCGCGGCGGTTGGCCCACGCGGAGAGGTAGGCGGTGGCCCGCTGGGTCACGCTCCCGGTCGCCGGGACGCCGTAGACCTCGTGCAGTTCGGCGATCAGCTTGACCTCCACGGCCGCCACGGCGAACGTCTCGGCCGCGATCTCCACCGGCATCGCGGGCGGCACCGGCAGCATCGCAGCCGCGCCGACACTCGCTCCGAGCGCGCCCGACGCCCTGGTCGCGCCGAGCACCAGCAGGTCGGCGAGCTGCTCGGGGTCGGTGGCACCGGGGTGCTGGGCCCGGAGCGTGGCCAGGCTGCGGACCGGGATGCGCGGCGCGGCCCGCACGAGCTGCTCGGTGAGCACCCGGCCGCCGATCGCGGCGCCCCTGGCGGCGGCGCGGCCCCCCGTGCCGAGCCGCCGGGCGACGCCGCGCACCAGGGCCCGGCCACGGCCGCCCTCGGCCCGGTACTCGGCGACCTGCCACTCTCCGACGGGCCGCTCGGCCTCCTCGACCAAGTCGGCCAGCGCGTCCGCGAGCTGCTCGGGAACGGCGGCATCGGGCTCGGAGCGGTCCGAACGCCCGGGTTTGCGGAAGATTGCCATGCACATCGGCTACCCGGTCCGGGCGGAGGCTAGTCGGTTCGTGGCGCTCTCAGGCCCTTATGGCAGCGGCTGCGCGTGCACCGGGAGGTGCGGGGACTGGTGGCCGCCGCTGGCGAGCATGCGGACCTCGCCGGCGTCGCTGATCTCGGCCCGGACGATGCCGCTCGCGTCCTCGTACACCGGATGGCCGCCCGGCCCCGTCGCGCTCGTGCGCGCGACCACGACCACGTCCTGCGGTGCCTGGGTGCCGGGGGTGCCGGGGAAGGTGAGTACGTAACGTGTGGGCGGGTTCATCACCGACCTCCTCCTGGTACCTGTACGCCCTGCCCGCGTCCCGGGGCCGCCTCCCGGCCCGGTGGGCGGCGGTCTACGCGGCGGTCTACGCGGTGGCCTCGGCCGTGGCCCGGGCGGGCCCGCCGCGGACCTCCAGTTCGGCGAGCAGCCGGGCGGTCGCCTCGGTGACCGCCTCGACCGCACGGTCGAAGGCCTCGCGGTTGTGCGCGGCCGGGGCGCGGAACCCGGACACCTTCCGGACGTACTGCAGCGCGGCAGCACGGAAGTCGTCCTCGTCGGCGTCGGGCGTCACCGGGGGTCGCAGCGTCTTGATGTTGCGGCACATGCCCCCAGTCTCCCGCGCGGGCGGCGCGCTGGCGAGCCGTTCCGACGAGCCCGCCCTCGACGTCACCCGGCGTGGCCGCCGTGCCCACCGGCCGCCGGACCGCCCCGTCACCGCCCCGCGTCACCGACCCCACGTCACCGGCCCGTCATGATCGGCTTACGGGACCGTCACGCGGGCGGATTAGGATGCCGGGCGAACGAATACCTCCCGTTCCGTCCGCACTTCTCTCCCCCCGGAGCCACCCCCTTGCCTCTCGCGCTGGTCGCCCTGGCCGTCACCGCGTTCGCCATCGGCACCACCGAGTTCGCCGCCATGGGGCTCCTCCCCCAGGTGGCGGACAGCCTGCACGTCTCGATCCCCCGGGCCGGCTGGCTGATCTCCGCGTACGCCCTCGGCGTCGTGATCGGCGCGCCGCTGCTCACCGCGCTCGCCGCCGGACGCCCGCGCAAGGCGGTGCTGGTCGCTCTCGCCGGGGTCTTCGCCACCGGCAACCTGCTGTGCGCGCTCGCCCCCGACTTCTGGACGCTCGCCGCCGCCCGGCTCGTCACCGGGCTGCCGCACGGCGCCTTCTTCGGAGCCGGGGCGGTGGCCGCCGCCGAACTGGTCGCCCCGGACAGGAAGGCCCGCGCGGTCGCCGTCATGTTCTCCGGCCTGACCGTCGCCAACATCGTCGGCGTGCCCGCCGCGACCCTGCTCGGGCAGCACCTCGGCTGGCGGGCGACGATGCTCGTGGTGGTCCTCATCGCCGCCGCAGGCACGCTCGCCATCGCCCGCCTCGTACCGCACCTGCCCTCCCCGGCCCAGTCCGGACTCCGGCACGAGCTGCGCGCCTTCCGCAGCGCGCAGCTGTGGCTGGCGCTGGCCACCGTCGTCATCGGCTGCGGCGGGTTCTTCGCGTGCTACAGCTACATCGCGCCGCTGCTCACCGAGGTCTCCGGCTACGCCACCGGGTCCGTGACGCTGGTGCTCGCGCTGTTCGGCGTCGGGATGACGATCGGCAACGTGCTGGGCGGCTTCGCCGCCGACCGGGCGCTGCGGCCGACCGTCTGCGCGGCGTTCCTGCTGCTGGCCGCCGCGCTCGCCCTCTTCGCCGTGACCGCGCACGCGCAGTGGTCGGCGGCCGTGACGGTCGTGCTGATCGGACTGTTCGGCTTCGCGATCGTGCCGGCCGTGCAGACCCTCGTCATGCAGAAGGCGCGCAGTGCGCCGACGCTGGCCTCGGCGACCGTGCAGGGCGCGTTCAACCTGGCCAACGCCCAGGGCGCGTACTTCGGCGGCCTCGCGCTGGACGCCGGCCTCGGCTGGACCTCGCCGACCCTCGTCGGCGCGGGGCTCGCGGCGTCGGGCGCGGTGGTCGCGCTGCTCGCGTGGGCCGCCGACCGGCGCCGGCCCGCGGACGGTTCGCCCGCGGTGCCGGTGCCGGCCGGCGAGGCCCGGGAGGCCGCGGCCGTCTAGCCGACGGGCTCGATGTCCCGGTGGGCGTCGGCCAGGAGCTGGTAGCCGGCGCCGTTGGCCTTGATCCCGGCCCGCTCGTCCTCGGTCAGCTCGCGCCGGACCTTCGCGGGCACCCCCGCGACCAGCGAACCCGGCGGCACCTGCATGCCCTGCGGCACCACGGCACCGGCCGCGACCAGCGAACCGGCGCCGATCCGGGCGCCGTTGAGGACGGTGGCGTTCATCCCGACCAGGACGTCGTCCTCGACGGTGCAGCCGTGCAGCACCGCGTTGTGCCCGACGGAGATCCGCTCACCGACCGCCAGCGGGAAGCCCGGGTCGGCGTGCAGGGTGCAGTTGTCCTGGATGTTGCTGCCCGCGCCGACCGCGATGGCCTCGGCATCGCCGCGCAGCACCGCGCCGTACCAGACGCTCGCCCCGGCGGCGACGGTCACGTCCCCGACCACGACGGCGTTGGGCGCGACGAACGCCCCGGGATCGACGGCGGGCACCCTGCCCCCGACGGCGGCGATCAGCGGCTCTGCCATGTCTCGTCCTCCTCGTAAGGGTTTTCGAGGAGGGACCTTAGCCGCCGCACGTCAGCCGCCACACGTTCCGGTGGCGATCAGCGCGATCAGCGACGCGGTGGCGCCCGCCTGGCCCGTCCGCTCGTACGGCGTCGGCGAGATGGCGAACTGGCGCCCGCCCTCGGCCGATCCGAGCATCATCGTGGTGGAGCCGGGGATGCCGGAGCCGCGCCCCCGAGGTGGGTCGGGGGCGCGGCGGGGGCCGCGGGTCAGGAAGCGGGGGCCTTCGTCCGGAGGACCTCGATGAAGGCCCGGAGCCAGGCGGGGTGGTCGGGCCAGGCGCGGGCGGAGACGACCACGCCGTCCACGACGGCCTCGGCGTCGACGAACTCGGCGCCGGCGGCCCTCACGTCCGGGGCGAGCGCGGGGTAGGCGGAGCTGCGGCGGCCGGCGAGGTCGCCGGTGGCGGCGCTGATCAGGGGCCCGTGGCAGATCTGCGCGACCGGCTTGTCGCCCGCGAAGAAGTGGCGGACGATGCGCTGCACCTCGGGGTCGTTGCGCAGGTACTCGGGGGCGCGGCCGCCGGGGATCACGAGGGCCACGTAGTCGGCCGGGTCGACGTCGGCGAAGGCGACGTCAGCCGGCCAGGTGTAGCCGGGCTTCTCCGTGTAGGTGTCGAAGCCGTCGACGAAGTCGTGCACGACGAACTGGAGGCGCTTCTTCGTCGGCGCCGCGATGTCGACCTGGTAGCCCTCCTCACGCAGCCGCTGGTAGGGGTAGAACACCTCCAGCGACTCGGCGGCGTCCCCGGTGACGAGCAGGATCTTCGATGTCATCGCCGACATCCCTCCACGTGATCGATCGTCAGACACGACACGGGCCGCGGGCCCGGTACAACCTCCCGCACCCGCCGCGCCATTCGCAACAGGGCGCACCGGGTGAACTGCGGCGCGTGATGGTCCTCGCGCGCCCTGAAAGGGCCGTGCGCGCCGGGCCCTGGCCGTCCTAGACTCCTCACCGCACGAACCACGTTCCAAGGAGTCACATGTCGGACCGCACCACCTACCTCGTCCTGGCGGGCTACGAGAACTCGGGGCCCGAGCACTGGCAGACCCGGTGGGAGGAGGCCGAGCCGGAGGCGTTCCGGCGGGTCCAGCAGGCCGACTGGGACCGGCCGGAGGCCGGGGACTGGGTGGCCCGGGTGGACGCCGCGGTCGCGGAGGCCGCGGCGCAGGGGCCCGTGGTGCTCGTCGCGCACAGCCTCGGCTGCATCACGGCGGCCCGCTGGGTGGCCGGTGCCTCCGCGGAGCGGACGGCCGCCGTGCGGGGTGCGCTGCTGGTCGCGCCCGCCGACATCGACAACGCCGACGTCCCGGTGCTGGCGGGCTTCCGCCCAGTCGCGCTGGCGCCGTTCCCGTTCCCGGCGGTGGTGGTCGCCAGCACCGACGACCCGTGGGTGACGACCGATCGGGCGCGGGAGTTCGCCGGGGCCTGGGGTGCCCGGTTCGTCGAGGCCGGGGCCCACGGGCACCTCAACTCGGCGTCCGGCCTGGGAGACTGGCCGGCGGGCCGGGAGCTGCTCGCCGAGCTCTGACGACGACGGGCGGCTGAAGGAAACGACACCGACACCGAGGCTCCCCCGCCGGGGAGCTCTCGCACCGACGACCGGGGGGGGACGACGGGGGATGCGCGCAGGAGTCACGCCGCGGATGCGGCGCACGCTGGTGCGGGCGCTCGCGGGCGCCGGGCTGGCGGCCGTCCTGCTCTACACCGTGGGGCAGTGGGAGAGCCGCTCAGGCGGCCGGATGCAGGTCGCCGACCTGCTGAACCGGCCCGAGGCGCTGCTCGGTGCGGCGCTGGCCGCGATGATCGGCGCCGCGTGGCTGGCCGACCGGCACAGTGCCGTGCGGTCGGCCACCCGGGCGGTCACGGTCACCGCCGGGGTGGTGTTCCTGCTCGGCGCGCTCGCCGTGCACAAGGTGTCGGCGGCGGAGACGCGCAGCCGCGAGAGCGCCCCGGCGGGGGCCGAGCAGGCGCTCGTCGTGGTGCACCGCTCGTACGGGACGGGGCCGGACCCGGGCGAGCACTGGCAGGTGCTGCTGGAGTCCGGCAGCGGCTGGGACGCCCGCCGCTGGACGCTCGCCGACATCGGCGGCACGCCGGACGACGGTCGGCTGGTGCAGGCGAGTTGGACGGGGCGGGACCGGATCACCATCGTGACGGACGCCCATCAGCGGGTGTTCACCCTCGACCCGGACACCGGCGAGCCGGTGGAGGCACGGTAGGAGAACGGACGGAGGGCCCCGCAGGAACGTTCCCGCGGGGCCCTCCGTCTGCCGTCCGGCCCGCTCAGCCGTCGTCGGAGTGGTCGGGTGTGGGCGTGCCGTGCGGGCGTCCGGGGCCCTGGGTCGTGCCGCCGGGGCTGCCGGAGGCGGACGGGCTGCCGCTCGGGTTGGCCGGGTCGCGCTTGGGCGGCGGGTCCGGGATGTAGACGGTCGTGAAGTCGTCCTCCGGCATGGACTTCACCGCGTCGCTCATCGCCTGCCGCCAGATCGGCCCGGGACCCGTCGCGCCGAAGACCTCCTCCTGGTAGTGGCCGCCGATCCGGATGTTCTTCATGGGCACCTTGGTGCCCGGGCTGCCCAGCCACACCGAGCCGGCCAGGTTGCCGGTGTAGCCGGTGAACCAGGCCGACTTCTTCTCGTCGGTGGTGCCGGTCTTGCCGGCGATCTGGCGCCCGTCGTCGAGGCCGAGGTCCTTGCCGGTGCCCTTCTCGGTCACGCCGAGGAGCACGGTGTTGACGACGTCCGCGGTGTTCTGGGACATCACCTGGTCGCACTTGGCGGGGGGCACGGGGACGTCCTTGCCGTCGACCGTCGAGATCCGGGTGATCGCGGCAGGCGCGCAGTACTTCCCGCGGGCGGCGAAGGTCGCGTACACGTTGGCCATGGTCAGCGGGCTGACCTCCTGCGTGCCGAGGCCCATCGCGGGCACCTCCTGGAGCGCCTCGCCGCTCGCCTTGGCCGTCACGCCCAGCTTGTTGGCCATCTGCTTGACGGCGCAGAGGCCGATCTCCTGCTCCATCTGCACGAAGTAGGTGTTGACCGACTTGGCCATGGCCTCCTTGAGCTCGTAGGGGCCGACCTCGCTCGCGCTCTCGTTCGGGATGGTGCCTTCCTTCTTGCCCTTGGCCAGGTTCTTCCACGTGCCGTTGCAGGTCGACATCGTCGGCCAGTCCATCCGGTTCGGCGCGGAGTAGGACTGGGTGGGCGGCAGCCCCGCCTCCAGGGCGGCGGCGGCCACGATGGGCTTGAAGTTGGAGCCGGGCTGGAAGCCGATCCCGCCGCCCATCACCGCGTCGACGTTGTAGTTGACGACGGTCTCGTTCTTCTCCTTCGCGAGGCCGTACGGGCGGGTCTGGGCCATCGCGAGGATGTCGCCGGTGCCGGGCTCGACCATCGTCATCGCCGCCGAGACCGGGTCGGTCACGTACACCAGGTCCGAGACGGCCTTCTGGGCGGCAGCCTGCTTCTCCGGGTCCATGGTGGTGTAGATGTTCAGGCCGCCCTGGTCCCACAGCTTCTTGCGGTCGGCGGCGCTCTTGCCGAACACCGGGTCCTGCTTGACGACGTGGCGCACGTAGTCGCAGAAGAAGCCCATGCCCGCCCTGGCGGTGATGCAGCCGTTCTGCGGGTCGCGGTAGTTGAGGCCGAGCGGCGCGGCCTTGGCCTCCCGGGCCTGCTCGGCGCTGATGTGCTTGTTCTCCACCATCTTGTCGATGACGGTGTCCCGGCGCTTCTGCGCGGCCACCGGGTGGAGCTTCGGGTCGTACTGGGACGGGTTCTGCACCAGCCCGGCGAGCATGGCCGCCTCGGGGAGGGTCAGGTCCTTGGCGTCCTTGGCGAAGTAGCGCTGGGAGGCCGCCTCGATGCCGTACGCCTGGTGCCCGTAGAAGGTGATGTTCAGGTAGTTGGTGAGGATCTGGTCCTTGGTCAGGTCCTCCTCCAGCTTGATGGCGTACTTGAGTTCCTGGATCTTCCGGCCGAGCGTCTTGCGCTGCGCCTCGGCGACCGCGACCGGGTCGTCGCCGGCCTTCTCGACGTTGACGTTCTTCACGTACTGCTGGGTGAGCGTGGACGCGCCCTGGACGGTGGCGCCGCTCTCCGCGTTCTTGGTGATGGCCCGCAGGACGCCCTTGAGGTCGACCGCGCCGTGCTCGTAGAAGCGGGCGTCCTCGATGTCCACCTGGGCCTGTCTGATCAGCGGCGACATCTGCTCGGCCGGGATGACCGTGCGGTCCCGCTCGTAGACCTTGGCGATCAGGCCGCCCTTGGCGTCGAAGATCTGGGTCGCCTGCGTCAGCGGAGGCGTCTTGAAGTCGTCGGGGATGCTCTCGAAGCTTTCCGCACCGTTCTTCGCACCCAGCCCGATCGCGCCGGCCCCGGGGAGCACGATCCCCGCGAGCAGGACGCCACCGAGCACACTGCTGCCGAGGAACTTGGCCGTGTGCCCGACCAGCCCGAGCGGGGTCTCCCGGCGCCGGGGTCGGGGCACCCAGGTGTCGCCAGGGTCCGGGGCAGGTATGCGGCTCTTCCGTGACATAGCTGGAACACTACGGCCACGAAAAGCCGCTGAGGAGCGGGTGTTGGCCAAGCTTTGTCACAAAACCGCGACAGGTTCGACTCATTCGAGACGATCGGTCACACGTCCGGGCGGAGGCCGGGGCGATCGCTCACGGTTTGTCGGCCCCCGCCCGGTTTGGCACGTGTGGATCATGTGCGCGTCACCCGGCCGGGCAGCTCACGTCCTCCGCGGGGAGCCGGCCGGTGAGCAGGAACGCGGTGACGGCCCCGTCGCCGCAGGCGTTGCCGTTGGCGACGTACGCGTCGTGGCCGCCCGAGTCGATCGACACCATGCGGGCCCGCGGGCCGAACGCCTCGCGGAGCTTCAGGGCGCCCCGGTAGGGGGTGGCGGGGTCGCGGAGGTTCTGGGCCAGGAGCACGTTCGCAGGGCCGCGGGAGGTGACGCGGGTCGGCGGCTCGGCGGGCTCGAACGGCCAGAACGCGCACGGCATGACGTTGACGGGCATGCCGGCCGTGAGCGGGCGGGCGGCGCGCTCGGCGGCGGTGTCCCGGGCGTACGCGGCCGGGTCGGTGGGCCACTCGACGTCGTTGCACAGGGTGCCGACCGAGACGGCGACGGTGTTCTGGACGGCCTGCTCGGGCGGTGTGACCGGGGCCGGCAGCGGGCGGCGGCCGAGACCGGCCAGCATCAGGCGGGCGAGGTCGGGGAACCTGGCGTCCGCGTAGAGGCTCTGCAGCATCGTCTCGCGCAGCACGTTGCCGTTCAGCTCGGCCGGGTCGGCGCCGGGCCAGGGCAGTGGCGCGCGGTCCAGGCGGGCGGCGAGGTCGAGGAAGAGCGGGCGGACCTCCTCGGGGGTGTCCGCGACGCGGTCCGGATTGGCTGGCGCCGCGGCCCACTTGGCGAAGTCGGGGAAGCGGTCCTCCGCGCCGGGGCCGAAGTTGGCGAGCCAGCCGCGCTCGACGCGGGACGGGTCCGGGTCGTCGTTGCTGTCGAGGACGACCCGGTCGGTGCGCCCGGGGAACATCGTGGCGTAGACGGCGCCCGCGTACGTGCCGTACGACGTGCCCCACGCCGAGAGCCGGCGCTCGCCGAGGGCCTGGCGGATGCGGTCGATGTCGCGGGCCTCGTTGCGGGTGGAGATGCTGCGCAGCACCGGGCCGCCGTTGCGGGCGCAGGTCTCGGCGACGCGGCGGGCGGTGGCGAGGTTCGCGTCGATCGAACCGTCGGCGGCGGGCCAGGGCCTGAGCTTGACCATCGCGAGGTCGGACGTGTCCAGGCCGCAGCTGACGGGCGTCGAGCGGCCGACGCCGCGCGGGTCGAAGCCGACCAGGTCGAAGCGGTCGAGGACGGACTGCGGCAGCTTCCGGGCCGCGCTCGTCGGGAGGTTCAGTCCGGAGCCGCCGGGCCCGCCGGGGATGGTGAGCAGCACGCCGTGGCGTTCGTCCGGCTTCGCCGCGCGGATCCGGGAGACGGCGATCGTGATCTGCTCGCCGTGCGGATCGGCGTAGTCCAGCGGGACGGTGACGGTGGCGCACTGCTGGCGGGGGTCGACGCCGCCCTGGCAGGACGTCCAGGCCGGGCCCGGGCTCGGACGGTCCGCGGCCGCGGCGGGCAGGGCGGTGAGGGCGGTCAGGGAGAGTGCGGCCGCGGCGACGGCGGTGGCGGCCCGATCGAGGTTCGTCTTCGTGTTCGGCATGGTCAGGATTCTTCGCCGGAAAGCCACTTGACCCCATCCGGCCAACAGGCCGGTCACCGGTAGGGTAATCCCCCCGCCCGGCCGCTGCGGCACGCCCACGGGTTGGTCACTGCGGTGGTCCGGCCGGTCCGGCGCCGATGATTTCGGGGGCAGCGGCGGACCTTGGCAGCCGCGTGACCGCTGAGGAGGCGTGAGGTGGACGAGGGGACGCACGAGCACGAGGACGGGCACGGCGAGGCGCACGGGCACGGCGGAGCCGGACCCGCCGCGCACGGGCACGGGCACGCCCACGGGCCGGCGGCGCCCGTCTCCGCCCGCCTGCGCCGGATCATCGCCGCCGTACTCGTCCCGTTCGCGCTGGCCGTCCTGACCGGTCTCGTGGTGCTGTGGCCCGGCGGCACGCCGTCGCACCCGCGCACCGGGGTCGGGTTCGACCAGCAGGTCCGGCACGGCCGGGTCACCACGCTGCGGGAACTGCCGTGCAGCGCCGTCAACCCGGCCGACCAGGGCACCTGCCGGCAGGACACCGTCGAGGTGACCACCGGGCCGGACAGGGGCCGCACCTTCACCGTCGTCGTGCACCCGGGCGAGCCGCGGCAGTACGACGTGGGCGAGGAGGTCGTCCTCACGTACGCGCCGGACGCGCCGCCGGACCTCCATTACAGCGTGGTCGACGTCGACCGGAACCTGCCGATGGGGGTGCTCGCGGGCGTCTTCGCGGTGGCCGTGGTCGCCGTCGGGCGGTGGCGCGGGCTGGCCGCGCTGGTCGCGCTCGCGATCAGCTTCGCGGTGCTGTCGCTGTTCATCCTGCCGGCCGTCCTGCGCGGCTCGGACCCGCTGCTGGTGGCCGTCGTCGGGGCGAGCGCGATCATGCTGATCGCGCTCTACCTGTGCCACGGGCTCTCCGCCCGGACGTCGGTCGCGGTGCTCGGCACGCTCGTCTCGCTCGTCCTGATCGGCGTGCTGAGCCTGGTGTTCGCCTCCTGGGCGCACCTGACCGGCAACACGTCCGAGGAGACCGGGCTGGTCCACGACCTGTACCCGGGCATCCAGATCCGCGGCCTGCTGCTGGCCGGGTTCGTCATCGGTTCGCTCGGGGTGCTCTTCGACGTGACGGTCACCCAGACCTCGGCGATCTGGGAGCTGCACGCGGCCGACCCCGGCATGGGCGTGCGCAAGCTCTACCGGACGGGCATGCGGATCGGCCGCGACCACATCGCGTCCACCGTCAACACCCTGGTGCTCGCCTACGCGGGCGCGGCGCTGCCGCTGCTCCTGCTGTTCTCGATCGCGCACCGCAACGTGATCGACGTGGCGACGAGCGAACTGGTCTCCGAGGAGATCGCGCGGACCCTCGTCGGCAGCATCGGGCTCGTGGCCTCCGTGCCGGTGACCACCGCGCTGGCCGCGCTGATCGCCGCGGCCGACCACCCGGGGCGGTGGCGCGCGGCGGTCGGCACCGGCACGCGCGGATACTCTAGAGGCCCAGCAGCGCCGGGTCGGAGGCGGCGGCGCGCAGCGCCTCCCGGGGGTCGGCGACCAGTCGGCGCTCCGCCAGGTTGAGGATGCCTCCGACGCCGGTGACCTCGGCAGCGAGCACGCCGTCGGTGCGGGTGATGCGCTGCACCACCTGGAAGGTCTTGCCGTCGCGCCAGACGAACGCGCAGCTCACGTCGACGGTGTCGCCGGCTCGCAGCTCGCGCAGGTACTTGACGGTCGTCTCCAGCACCACCGGGCCGACGCCCTTGGCGACCAGCTCGGCCTGACGGATGCCGGCGGCCAGGAGGTACTCCCAGCGGGCGTGTTCGGCGTACTGGAGGTAGACGGACTGGTTGAGGTGGCCCTGGGTGTCGGTCTCGTACCCGCGGACCGTCACCCGCGTCGTGAAGTCGTGATCGGTCATGGTCGGCACGCTACTCCGGGGGTCGGCGGGGCTGCCTCATGGCGTGCGTCACGCCTCGGAGCAGGAGGCAGTCAGGACGACTCGGGGCAGGAGGTCCTCACGGCACGGGCGGTCCTCACGGCAGGAGGTCGAGGAGCGGGGTGAGGGCGGCCGGGCGGCGGTCGACCGGCAGGTGGTCGACGAGGTGGAACGCGCAGCCGAGGGCCGTCGCGCCGCCGTCGCAGGTGCGGTCGTCGCCGACCATCAGGACGTCGGCCGGCGCGAGGCCGAGCCGCGCGCAGGCCGCTTCGAAGATGACCGGGTCCGGCTTCTGCGCGCCGACCTCGACGGACAGGACGTAGACGTCGACCAGCTCGTCCAGGCCATGGGCGCGGAAGACCGGGCGCAGGTCCCAGCCGATGTTGCTGACCACGGCCACCGGGACGCCGCGGCGGCGCAGCTCGCGCAGCGTCGGTTCGGCGTCCGGGTAGGGCTGCCAGCTGGCCGGGGCCATGTGCGTGTCGTACAGGGCGTCGACGTCGAGCCCGGCGGGCGGCTCGGCGGCCCGGGCCAGCGCGGTGTACGCGGCCCGGTGCAGCTCGGCGCTCAAGTCCCGGACGTCCCAGGAACCCTGGACGTCCGCCGGGATCCGCCTCGGCGCCACGCCGCCCGGCAGGGCGCCGAACTCCTCCAGGCGGGCGACCAGTTCGGCCCGGTCCCGGTCGGTCAGGGCCAGGCCGGTGGTGGCCGTGTGGGCGTCGAGCCAGCGGGCGGTTGAGACGACGCGGAAGAGCGTCCCGGAGAAGTCGAACATCACGCCTTTGGTCACGCCGCCGAGACTACCGGGCGCCGGGGGCGGGTTCGACGGCGTCCGGCGGTTCGACGGCGGACGTTCAGCGGGCGGACATCTCGCCCTACGGGAGGGTGAGGATCCGGGGGCCGTCCTCGGTGATGGCGACGGTGTGCTCGACGTGGGCGGCGCGGGCGCCGTCGGTGGTGCGGAGCGTCCAGCCGTCCGGGTCGGTGGCGTAGTCGTCCCGGCCGCCGACGATGAGCATGGGCTCGATGGCCAGCACCAGGCCCGGCCGCAGCGGGTAGCCCCGGCCGGGGCGGCCCTCGTTGGGCACGTGCGGGTCCTCGTGCATGCGCCGCCCGATGCCGTGGCCGCCGTAGCCGTCCAGCAGGCCGTAGCGGCCGCGGCGGGCGACGGTGCCGACGGCGTGCCCGATGTCGCCGGTGCGGTTGCCGACGACGGCGGCGGCGATCCCCGCCTCCAGGGCGCGGCGGGTGGTGTCGATCAGCGCGGTGTCCTCGGGGCGGGCGGTGCCGACGGTGAAGCTGACGGCCGCGTCGCCCGCCCAGTCGTCGAGGAGGGCTCCGCAGTCGATGCTCACGAGGTCGCCGTCGCGCAGCCGGTAGCCGTCGGGGATCCCGTGGACGACGGCGTCGTTCACGGAGGCGCAGATGACGGCCGGGAAGGGGACGGGCGCGAAGGAGGGCCGGTACCCGAGGAACGGCGAGGTGGCACCGGCCGCCCGCAGCACGCCCCGCGCGACCTCGTCCAGCTCCAGCAGGCTCACCCCGAGCGCCGCCTCGGCTCGGACGGCGGCGAGGGCGTTGGCGACGACGCGGCCGGCCTCGCGCATCGCGGCGAGGGCGGCATCGGACTTGATCTCGACCATGGGGCGTCCTTCCGGGTCCAATTCTTATACCGGTATTTGTATCACGGTCGAGAGTCGGAAAGGGACACCGTTCCGCCCGGGAGGGCCTAGGATCGACAGCATGGTGAGGACTCCGCTGACCCCGTGGGAGCGCGAGCGCGGCGAGCGCTTCGGGGCGTTGCTGCGCGAGGCGCGCGGCACGCGCAGCATGGTCGAGGTGGCCGCGTCGGCGGGGATCTCGGCGGAGACGCTGCGCAAGATCGAGACCGGCCGGGCGCCGACGCCGTCGTTCTTCACGATCGCCGCGCTCGCCTACGCGCTCGACCTCTCGCTCGACGAGATCGCCGCCGCCTGCGCGCTGCCGCAGGACGGCGAGGCGCTGTCGGCGTGAACGCGGACGCCCGCCCGGGCGCAGGTGCACCGGGCGGGCGTCGTCGTCGCCCCGACGGAAGGCGTCAGCCGACCGAGCTGTTGTAGCTGTCGATCGCGGGCTGCAACTCCTTGGCCGCGTCGGCGAGCGCCTGCTGCGCCGTCTTCGGGCCCTTGATCGTCTGCTCGATGGCCGTCTCCACGCCCTTGCGCGCCTGCGGCATCACGCCGAGCAGGCAGCCGGCCGTGGCCGGCGTCGGCTTGGTGGCCTTCAGCTGGTCGATGGCGGTCTGGAACTGCGGGTACTTGGCCACCCACTCCTTGTCCTTGGGGTCGTCCAGGGACTTGGTGTTCACCGGGAAGTAGCCGGTACCGCTGTGCCAGGCGGCCTGCTGCTCCGGCGAGGTCAGGAACTTCTCGAACTCCCAGGAGGCGCGCTTCTCGGCGTCCGAGTGACCGGGGCCGCTGATCCACAGCGAGGCGCCGCCGATGACCGGGCCGCCCTGGTCGCCCGCGGCGACCTTCGGGAAGGCGGCGGTGCCGACGGTGAACTTGGCCGCCTGGGTGTAGCCGCTCAGGACGCCGGTCGACTCCAGGTGCATCGCGACGGTGCCGGCCTTGAACGCGGCCTGGGCGTCGTCGGTGTTGCGCCCGGTGTTGGCCGCGTAGCCGTTCTTGACCAGGTCGGCCCACCACTGGACGATCTGCGCGCCCTGGGCGGAGTCGAAGACGACCTTGCCGGCCTTGTTGCTGCGCCCGTTGTCCTGGTCGCAGTACATCGTGCCGGACTCGGCCAGCAGCTGCTCGACGAACCAGCCGTAGATGGCGGCGCCGAAGCCGTAGCGGACGGTCTGGCCGCTCGCGTCCTTCTTGGTCAGCTTCTGCGCGAGGTCGCCGAGTTCGGCGAGGTTCGTCGGCGGCTTGGCCGGGTCGAGGCCGGCTTCCTTGAAGGCGTCGGTGTTCAGGTAGAGCAGCGGCATCGAGGAGTTGAACGGCATGCTCCGGAGCTTGCCGCCGGCCGAGTAGTAGTTGCGGATGTTCGGGTCGAGGTCGGCGAGCGAGTAGCCGTCCTTGTCCGCGAAGGCCTGGGCGGGGACCGTCTGCCTGGAGTCGATCATGAAGCGGGTGCCGATGTCGTAGACCTGCACGACCGCGGGGGTGCCCTTCTGCTGCACCGCGGCCTTGTACTTGGCGACCAGGTCGTCGTACTTGCCCTGGAACTCCGCCCTGACCTCGATCTTGCCCTGGTGGGCCGCGTTGAACTGGCTCACCAGGCCGTTCAGCACGTCGGCGTTCTTGCCGGTCATCGAGTGCCAGAACTCGACGGTGGTGACGCCGGGGGCCTGGTCGAGGGCCTGGGCGCCGGGCGCCGCCGCGTCGCCGGAGCCACCGCCGGAGCCCGACGTGGAGCCGCTGGAGCTGCAGGCGGTCAGGGACAGGCCGGCCACCAGCAGGGCCGCGAGCGCGCGTGCACTCTTCTTCACGGGGATTCTCTCTCTGTGGGGTGCGGGAGGGACGGACTGCTCGGCGGGACGGGCCGCTCAGCGCACGGCGCCCGCGGTCAGGCCGCGGACGATGAAGCGCTGCCCGAAGACCACCAGGGCGAGGGTCGGCAGCAGCGAGAGCGCGACGCCGGCGAGGATCAGGCCGGGGTCGGACATCTCGGAGTCGCGCAGCGAGGTCAGACCGATCTGCAGGGTCTGCATGTTCGCCGTGCGGGTGATGATGAGCGGCCAGAAGTACTGGTTCCAGGCGGACAGGAACACGTAGATCGACAGCGCCGCCAGGGCCGGCTTGTTGAGCGGGACGACGATCTTCCACAGGAAGCGCCAGTGACCCGCGCCGTCGATCCGGGCCGCGTCGCGCAGCTCGGCGGGCAGCTGGCGGAAGGACTGCCGCAGCATGAACGTGCCGAAGCCGGAGGCGAGGAAGGGCAGCACCAGCCCGAAGTAGGTGTTGCCGAGGCCCCAGTCCGACAGCGTCAGGTAGTTGGGGATGATGATGGCCTCCCAGGGGACCATCAGCGTCGCCAGGAACACCCCGAACACCACGGCCCGCGCCCGGATCGGCAGGAAGACGAAGGCGTAGGCGGCCAGGATCGAGGTGAACAGCTGGGCCAGGGTGATGGCCGTCGCCGTGATCGCCGAGTTGGCGTACTGGCGGGCCAGCGGGACGGTCTCGACGGCGCCGGAGAAGTTCCGCCCGGTGACCGAGTGGGGCACCAGCGCCGGCGGGTACGAGGAGAGTTCGGACGGGCCCATGAAGGCGCCGGCTATCGCGTAGTACACCGGGAAGGCCACGGTGCCCACGGCGACGGCGAGCACCAGGTAGACGGCGGCGCGGGCGAGCAGCTCGCGCGGGGACCGGCCGGCCAGGACGCCGCCCGTGCGGCGACGGGGCTCGGCCGCCTCCGTGACGATCGCGCTCATGCGTCCGCCTCGCTCCGCTCGGCAGGGGCGTTCGCCCATGCGCTCCTCGTGATGATCCGCTCTTTCCGCTCGCTCATGCGTAGTGCACCTTCCGTTCCAGGACGCCGAACTGGACGGCCGTGCAGGCGAGGACGACCAGGAGCAGCACGACGGCCTGCGCGCTCGCGGTGCCGAAGTCGCTGGAGCCGTACGCGAACGCCTTCTCGTACACGGAATAGACGAGGGTGCGCGTGGCGCCGTCCGGACCGCCCTTGGTGAGGATGTGGATCTGGCCGAAGCTCTGCAGCGAGTGGACGGTGGAGACCACGGTCAGGAAGAAGAGGTGCGGGCCGAGCATCGGCACGGTGATCGAACGGGCCAGCCGCAGGCCGGTGGCGCCGTCCAGCCGCGCCGCCTCCGTGATCTCGCCGGGGATCGAGCCCACGCCGGCCGAGAGCACCAGGACGTTGTAGCCGAGGTTCATCCACACGGTCGTGGCGGCCACGGACACCAGCGCGTACCGGTCGTCGGTGAGCCAGCCCACCGGACCGAGGCCGACGTGCGAGAGCAGACCGTTGATCACCCCGCTCGCGGGATTGAAGAACACCGCGAAGACCACGGACGCGCTGGCCACCGAGAAGGCGAACGGCAGCGCGAACGCGGAGCGCAGCAGCCGCACGCCACGGATCCGGTTCTCCAGGAGCAGCACCAGCACGAGCGCGCCGAGGACCCCGGGCACGACCGTGAGCAGCGTGAACAGGGCGGTGGTGACCAGCGTGCGGCCGAAGTCGGCGGAGCTCAGCAGGTCGGTGTAGTGCTGAAACCCGACGTAGCGGGAGGGCGCGCCGAACAGGTCGTTGGCGTGGGCGCTCAGGTAGAGGGTCCGCCCCAGCGGGTAGCCGATGAACAGGAGGAAGACGGCCAGCGAGGGCAGCAGGAAGGCCCAGGCGAGGCCGTGTTCGCCCCAGCGGTGGCTGCGCCGTGGGTGGGGCGCGGGGTGCGGTGCGGTCGGCATGGGTGAGCGCGTCCGCCTTTCGTGATGTCGGTTCCGGCCGAAACCGTGTCCTGCCCGTGCGACGCGCCGGGAACCCTGTGGTGATCAACCGGTGACCACCGGATTACGCGTTCGCGTCAAATCCGGACGGTCGTGCGCGGAGCAGCGTTCGGGCTGTCGGTGCTGGGGCGTACGGTTCCCACGTGAACGACGAGATCTTCGACGTGCGGGCCGGAATGGCCGAAACCTTGCGGGGGCGGGAGGGCGCCTGGGCGTTCGTCAGCGGCTTCGCCGCGTACTGGGGCGAGCCGCTGGGGCCCGGCGACGGGTTCACGGACGCGGAGCTCGACGCGGCCGAGCGGCGCCTCGGCCTGCGGCTGCCGGCCGCGCTGCGCGAGGCGTACCGGCTGTTCGGGCGGCGGGCGGACCTGACGAGCAGCCACAACACGCTGCTGACGCCGGACGAGCTGTACGTCCTCGACGGCGCCCTGGTCTACCAGGCCGAGAACCAGGGCTGCGCGCACTGGGGCATCCCGCTGGCCGGGCTCGCCGGGGACGACCCGGCGACGGTGGCCCGGCCGGACCTCGCCGACAAGTCCGAGGAGCGGTGGGAGCCGTGGGAGCCCCGGTTCTCGGTCGCGGCCGTCGCGATGGCGATGACGGAGAAGCTGCTGGAGGACCACGAGCTGACGGACTTCGCCGAGCCGGAGGACGACCTGCCGGACGCCTTCCGGGAACTGCCCGCGCTCGGGCACGGATGCCGGTGGTTCGAGGGGCCGGGCGTGTTGGTCGGCGTGATCGAGGACTTCTCCATGACGGCCAGGGCCCGCAGCACCGAGGCGCTGCGGGCCCTGTACGAGGCGGTGTCCGCGGACTGGCTCAAGGGCTGAGCTGCGCCGCGCCGTCGAGCCGGTGCGCGCGCGGGGTCACGCCGTCACGCCGCCGTCGAGGACGAGGTCGGCGCCGACGGTGTACCCGGCCTCGGCCGAGGCGAGATAGAGGACCGCGGCGGCGGCCTCCTCGACCGAACCCGTCCGGCCCAGCGGGACGGCGTCCCTCATCCGCTCGGCCTTGTCGGCGGCGCTCTCCCCGGGCCGGGTGGACATCGTCGTCTCCACCGGGCCGGGGCTCACGAGGTTGATCCGCACGCCGTCCGCGATGTGGTCGCGGGCGGCGGCGCGGGTGATCGCGGTGACGGCGGCCTTGCTGGCGGCGTAGGCGCCGAGGCCCGCGACACGCTGGTGCACGCCGATGTTGGAGGAGATGTTGACGATCGCGCCGCCGCCGTTGGCGCGCAGGTGGGCGATCTGGTGCTTCATCGCGAGGAAGGTGCCGGTCAGGTTGATGCCGATGACACGGTCCCACTCCGCCTCGTCGATGTCGGCGACCGGGCCGGCGCCGCCGAACACGCCGGCGTTGTTGACGGCGACGTCCAGTGCGCCGAGGTGTTCGACGGTCTCGCGGACCAGCCGGGCCGCGTCCGCGCCGTCCGTCACGTCGCCGGTGAGCGCGACGGCCTTGCCGCCCTCGCGCTCGATCAGCTCGACGGTCTCGGCGAGCGGGCCCCCGGTGCGGCCCGCGACGGCGACCCGGGCCCCCTCCCGGGCGAAGGCGAGCGCGACCGCGCGCCCGATGCCGGTGCCGCCACCGGTGACGAGGACGGCGCGGTCGGCGAAGCGCTTGCTCATGACGTGAACTCCTTGCTGCGGATGGTGTGTTCCGACGTACGGGTGGTACGGGTGGTACGGGTGGCCCGTGGAAGCGTCGCGACCGCGGCGCCGGTGAGCGCCAGGGCGGCGGCGCCGGCCGCGAAGGCCGCCGCGTAGCCGCCGACGACGGTCGGCCGGGTGGCGGCGAGCGCCATCAGGGCGGCGACGCCGGCGGTGGGGCCGAGTTCCATCGCCGTGTTGAACAGGCCGGCGGCGAGGCCGGTCCGCTCGGGCGGCACCCCGCCGGTGGCGAGGACGGCCGCGCCGGCGAAGGCCGGGCCGGCCCCGGCGGGCAGGAGGAGCAGGCCGGGCAGCAACCCGACGGCGTACCCGCTGTCGGGGGCGAGGCCGGCCAGCAGGGCGAGGCCCGTCGCGGCCACGGCCAGGCCACCGGCGGTGACGGTGACGGCGCCGTGCCGGGCCGTCAGCGGCGCGGCGAGGCGGCCGGCGAGCACCAGCACCGCCGCGTACGGGAGGAAGGCGGCCGAGGTGGCCAGCACGTCCCAGTTGCGGACCTGTTGGAGGTAGAGGGCGAGCAGCAGGAAGGTCAGCGCGGTGCCGGTGGCGGTCACCGTGACGGCGGCGAGCGCGGTGGTGCGGCGGCGGTCGGCCAGGAAACCGGGCGGCACCAGCGGGTCGGCGGCGCGACGTTCGGCGGCGGCGAAGGCGAGGAGCAGGACGAGCCCGGCGGCCAGCGGGGCGAGCACGACGGGAGTGCCCCAGCCGTGGTCGGTGGATGCGACCAGACCGTAACTGGCGGCGCAGACACCGGAAGTGGCGAGGAGGGCGCCGCGCAGGTCCAGGCCCGGCCTGGGCCCACGACCGGGCTCGGCGGACGGGAGCGCGCCGGAGCGCACCAGGGCCAGGACAGCCACCAGCACGGGCACGGCGAACGGCCAGCGCCAGGACGCCCAGGCCGTGACCACGCCCGACACGAGACTCCCCGCGGTCGCCCCGAGCACCGAGAGCCCACCCCACGTCGCCATCGCCCGGCGGTAGTCGGCGGCCCCGGGGTGCAGCGCCCGGACCACCGCGACCGCCGCCGGGGCGACCAGCGCCGCGCCGGCGCCCTGACCGAACCGGCCCGCCAGCAGAGCGGCGGAGCCGGGTGCGACGGCGCAGGCGGCGGAGGCCGCACCGAAGAGCGCGAGCCCCGCCCGTAGCGCGCGGCGCCCGCCGTACCGGTCGGCGAGCCGGCCGCCGAGCAGGAGCAGGGAGCTGAACGAGAGCCCGTAGGCCGCGCTCAGCAACAGCACGCCGGACGGGCCGAGCCCGAACTGCCGCGCGACCAGGGGCAGCGGGACGGTGAGGAGCGTGAGCGTGAAGATGAGCGCGACCTGGACGGCGCCGAGCAGCGCGAATCCGGACCGCTCCGCCGCCGTTGCCGCCGCCGGCGCCCGAGACCCTGGCATGGACACCCCCTCATCGCCACTCCCCCTATATAGACCGTTCGGTTCAGAATGCGGACGCAAAAGAGGCGCGCGGTCGTCGGACCGGGTGACCGCCCCGCGACGTCAACCCAGCAGCACCAGCGCCTGCTCGGCGGCGTCCCGCACGCGCGCCGGCCCGTCCGCGACCTTGCCCATCACGCGCATGCCCTGCATCAGCACCATGAGCGTCCGCGCCAACGCCCGGGGGTCGCGCCCCTCGGGCAGCTCCCCCTGCGCCGCGGCGCGCACGAGCGCGGCGGTCAGCAGCGCCTCCAGGTGACCGAGGCTCGCCTCCACCCGGCGCGCGGCCGACGAGTCGTGCGGGACCAGCTCGACCGCCGTGTTGACGACGAAACAGCCGCGCTCCCGCCCGCTCCCGGTGGATTCCGCCGCGTACCGGCGGACCACCGCGCGGACGGCCGGCAGCACCGGCCCCGGCTGGGAGAGCTCGGCGAGCAGCACCGGATCGGTCTGCTCGCCGTAGCGTTCCAGTGCGCGCAGGTACAGCTGGTGCTTGCTGCCGAACGTGGCGTACAGGCTCGCGCGGCCGATCCCGAGCCCCTCGACCAGGTCGGCCATGGACGTGGCCTCGTAGCCGCGCCGCCAGAACAGCTCCAGGGCCGCCTGCAGCGCCGCGTCCGGGTCGAATTCCTTCGTTCGCGCCATGGTGGAACGCTAAGCCTTTCTGGACCGCTCGGTCAATATAGAACTTTGCAAGGGGCCCGCCCGAGTCTTCTCCTGTCGATCGACGGCCGACCCGCGAGCCGGCCGACTTGACGGAATTCGCCAGAGCCGAGGGGAATCTGACGGACCGTTGTCAACTGGACTAGACCACAGCTACCCTTGCCGACCACCCCTCCTCCCCCACACCAGGAGGCGTTGCCCCATGTCCGTGCACCTCCCCACCACTCCGCGCGCAGTGGCCGACACCGCCCGCCCGCTCGCCCTGGCGGCCTTCCGGGTCGTCGTCGGCCTGCTCTTCGCCTGCCACGGCGCCTCCTCCCTGTTCGGCGTCCTCGGCGGCGCCAAGGGCGGCGGCACCGTCCCGTTCGGCCAGTGGCCAGGCTGGTGGGCCGCCCTGATCCAGCTGGCCGGCGGCCTCCTGGTCGCGGTCGGCCTCGGCACCCGCTGGGCCGCGCTGCTCTGCTCCGGCTCGATGGCCTACGCCTACTTCACCGTCCACCAGCAGCACGCGCTGCTCCCGCTGCAGAACGGCGGGGAGCCGTCCGTCATGTTCTGCTGGGCGTTCCTCGCCATCGCCGCCATCGGCTCCGGCCCGTACGCCCTGGACCGGCTGCTGCCGGGCCGGGCCCGGGCCGCCGACCCCGCCACGGAGCCGGCGGCGGAGCCCGCCCGGCTGAGCTAGTCCCGGCCCTTCTCCGCGAGGTGCCGTTCGACGGACGCGACCTTGGCGGTGAGGCCGTCGGTGACGCCGGCCCGGTCGTCGATCTTGATGACCGTGCTCACCCGGCCGCTGTACGCCTTCACCGCCTCGATCGCCGCCCTGATCACCGGCATCACCTCGTCCCACTCCCCCTCGACGCTGGTGAACATCGCGTCGGTGCGGTTGGGCAACCCACTCGCCCGCACCACGCGGACGGCGGCGGCGACCGCCTCCCCGACGTCCTCGCCGATGCCCAGCGGGGTCACCGAAAACGCAGCGATCACGGCTGCACTCCTCTCGAACGGCACTGGTCGCGGCCCCGGGCACCCCGGGACCGCGACCAGGCTAACCAGGCGTCAGGCGGCGGCCGTCACACCACCATCGGCAGCGGCGGTTCGACGGCCAGCGGCGCCGAGCTCCGCGCCCGGTGCTGCGCGGCCCAGGACGCGAGCGCCACCGTGCAGGCGTGGTCCAGGTGCCGCAGGCCGGACCAGTCCAGCTCCACCGGGCGGTCGGCCGGCAGCCGCTCCAGCGCGTCGAGCAGCCGTGGCAGCCGCAGGAACGTCGCGTTGCCGCTCAGTCGCACCCGCTGCAGCGCCTCGCCGGAGGGCAGCCGCTCCTCCTCCACCCGGATCTGCAGGTGCGAGGTCTGCCACGCGGACTTCACCACCGCCAGCCCGACGCCGATCAGCACCCCCTCGAACAGGTCGGTGACGATGATCGAGCCCGCCGTCACCGCGAGCACCGCCGCCTCGCCCCGGTGCCCCCGGCACAGCGCCGCGATCCGTCGCACCGGGACGAGCTTCGCGCCCGCGTGCACGAGGACGGCGGCCAGCGCGGTGAGCGGGACGAGCCCGAGCACGCCGGGGAGCAGTGCGGTGAACAGCAGCAGCCAGACGCCGTGCAGGGTGCGCGAGGCCTTGCTGCGGGCGCCGGCCTGGACGTTGGTGGCGCTGCGCACGATGACGGCGGTCATCGGAAGCGCGCCGAGCAGTCCGCACACCGCGTTGCCGATGCCCTGCGCGGTGAGTTCGCGGTCGTAGTCGGTGCGCGGGCCGTGGTGCATCCGGTCGACGGCGGCGGCGCTGAACAGCGTCTCGGCGGAGGCGATGAGGGTGAAGGCGACGACGGTGCCGAGGCCCGCGCCGCCGGCCAGTTCGCCGAGGGTGACGCGGTCGGGCAGGTGCACGACGCCGAGCAGCCCGGAGACGCGGACCCTGGCCACCGGCAGGTCGGCGGCCGCGGTCACGGCGGCGGCGAGCCCGACGGCGGCCAGCGGGGCGGGCACGCCGCGGGCGACGCGCTCCGGCAGGTGCTTCCAGAGGACGAGCACCAGCAGGGTGGCCGCGCCGAGCGCGACGGCGCTCGGGTTCGCGGCACCGGTGAGGGCGTCGCGCAGCAGGGCGGGCAGCCCGGCGATCTTCTCCGGCCCACTGGCCGGGGCCCGGCGGTCGGCGAGCGCGTACAGCTGGCCGGAGAGCAGGGTGAGCCCGATGCCGGCGAGCATGCCGTGCACGACGGACGCGGACATGGCGCGGAACCAGCGGCCGAGCCGCAGGGCGCCCATGGCCAGCTGGAGCAGTCCGGCCCCGAGGACGAGCAGGCCGAGCGCGTGCGGGCCGAAGCGGTGGACGGCGTCGTAGACGAGGACGGTGAGCCCGGCGGCCGGCCCGCTGACCTGGAGGCTGCTGCCGGGCAGCAGCCCGACCACCAGCCCGCCGACGATGCCGGTCACCAGGCCGAGCTCGGCCGGGACGCCGGAGGCGACGGCCACCCCGACGCACAGCGGCAGGGCGACGAGGAAGACGACGATCGAGGCGGGCAGGTCGTGGCGCCAGGGGACGGTGCGCAGGAGCCCCGCGAGCGACCCCCGGGGCCGGCCCGGGGGCGCGGTGCGGCGGGGGCGGCCCGGCGGGCTCTTGCGGCGGTGGGGCGGACGGCTCACCCGGTCACCGCCGGGTGACGGACGGGGTTTCGACGCATGGGTACGTTCCTTCCGCGTGCCCGCCGACGGCGGGCACGCTGCTCCGGGGCGGGCGGGGAAGCGTGCGGGTCGGCATGCGCGGAGGCATGCGGGAAGCGAGCGGGTCGACATGCGCGGCCGCGTGCGGGGAGGCAGGCGGGGAGGCAGGCGGGGAGGCGTACGAGGAAGCGTGCGAGGAAGCGTGCGACGGGACATGCGGGCGCGAGGGGCACGGTACGAAGGGCAGGGCCTGCGGTACGGCCGGCGCTTGCGGATGCGCGCGGTGCTTGCGGGTGCGGGCGGGAAGAAGGGCCGCACGACGGGGGCGACAGTGGGTGGCCCGGCGTGGCTCCGACGGTACCCAGGGGTGCGGGGCGGGCCAACCTCGCACACCGTCCCTTCACCCGGGCCGCACACCGGGTCCGCTTTCCGGGCCGGAACGCGCGATTCCCCGCACACAGCCGCACGACAGCCGTCCGCGTGTACGAACGAGGCCCGCTCACCACGGATCCCACAGGCACCACCCCGGGTGAACGTCCACAATCTGTTGAATCTCCCCTTGACGCCCCGACAGGCCCCGCCCTACCTTTTCTTCCACATACAGAAACCGTTCTTCCGTATGGTGGAATTCTGGAGATGAGCCCTCCGAGCCACTGCGGGCCGACGCAGGAGAAACCCGATGCCTCGTATGACAGCCGCCCGCGCGGCCGTGGAGATCCTCAAGCTCGAAGGCGTTGAGGTCGCGTTCGGCGTGCCGGGCGCAGCCATCAACCCGTTCTACGCCGCCCTCAAGGCCTCCGGCGGGATCAGGCACACGCTCGCCCGTCACGTCGAGGGCGCCTCCCACATGGCCGAGGGCTACACCCGCGCCAAGGCCGGCAACATCGGCGTGTGCATCGGCACCTCGGGCCCGGCCGGCACCGACATGATCACCGGTCTCTACTCGGCGATCGCGGACTCGATCCCGATCCTGTGCATCACCGGCCAGGCCCCGGTCGCCCGCCTGCACAAGGAGGACTTCCAGGCCGTCGACATCGCCTCGATCGCCAAGCCGGTCACCAAGGCCGCGACCACGGTCCTGGAGGCCGCCCAGGTCCCCGGCGTCTTCCAGCAGGCCTTCCACCTGATGCGCTCCGGCCGTCCGGGCCCGGTCCTGATCGACCTGCCGATCGACGTCCAGCTCACCGAGATCGACTTCGACCCGGAGGCCTACCAGCCGCTGCCGGTCTACAAGCCGACCGCCAACCGGATCCAGATCGAGAAGGCCATCGCGCTGCTCCAGGAGTCCGAGCGCCCGCTGATCGTCGCCGGCGGCGGCGTCATCAACGCCGACGCCTCCGCACTGCTGCTGGAGTTCGCCGAGCTGACCGGCGTCCCGGTGGTCCCGACCCTGATGGGCTGGGGCATCGTCCCGGACGACCACGAGCTCAACGCCGGCATGGTCGGCCTGCAGACCTCGCACCGCTACGGCAACGAGAACTTCCTGGCCTCCGACTTCGTCCTCGGCATCGGCAACCGCTGGGCCAACCGCCACACCGGCGGCCTGGACGTCTACACCGCGGGCCGCAAGTTCGTCCACGTCGACGTCGAGCCCACCCAGATCGGCAAGATCTTCGCCCCCGACCTCGGCATCGCCTCCGACGCCAAGGCCGCGCTGGAGCTGTTCGTCGAGGTGGCCGGGGAGCTCAAGGCCGCGGGACGGCTGAAGGACCGCGGCGAGTGGGCCGCCGCCACGCAGGCCCGCAAGGCGCAGCTGCAGCGCCGCACCCACTTCGACAACGTGCCGCTCAAGCCGCAGCGCGTCTACGAGGAGATGAACAAGGCCTTCGGCCCGGAGACCCGCTACGTCACCACCATCGGCCTGTCCCAGATCGCCGGCGCGCAGATGCTGCACGTCTACAAGCCGCGCCACTGGATCAACTGCGGCCAGGCCGGCCCGCTCGGCTGGACCATCCCCGCCGCGCTCGGCGTCGCGACCGCCGACCCCGAGGGCCAGATCGTCGCGCTCTCCGGCGACTACGACTTCCAGTTCATGATCGAGGAGCTGGCGGTCGGCGCGCAGCACCGCATCCCCTACGTCCACGTCCTGGTGAACAACTCCTACCTGGGCCTGATCCGCCAGGCGCAGCGGAACTTCGACATCGACTTCCAGGTCAAGCTGGAGTTCGAGAACATCAACGCGCCGGAGCTGGGCGCCTACGGCGTCGACCACGTCAAGGTCGCCGAGGGCCTGGGCTGCAAGGCGATCCGGGTCACCGAGCCGGAGGGCCTGCTGCCGGCCTTCGAGGAGGCCAAGAAGCTGGCCGCCGAGTTCCGCGTCCCGGTCGTCGTCGAGGCGATCCTGGAGCGGGTCACCAACATCTCGATGAGCGGCAACGACATCGACAAGGTCAACGAGTTCGAGGAGCTCGCGACCCTGCCCGAGCACGCGCCGACCGCCATCAAGCCGCTGGCGGTCTGAGGCGGCGCAGGGACCCGCAGCGTGGGGGCGGACGCGCCGCTCAGTGCGCCCCCACGCTCGCGGAACACCGGCGGCGCCGTCGCGGTTGAGCCTTCCGGGAGCGCTACCGTAACCCGGGAGTCCGACCCACCGACCTGCCGAAAGGGACCACTGTGAGCCTGTACGACATTCCGCTGCGCACGCTGTCCGGCGAGGCCGCCTCGCTCGCCGACTACAAGGGCAAGGCGCTGCTGATCGTCAACGTGGCGTCCAAGTGCGGCCTGACGCCGCAGTACGCGGGCCTGGAGCGGCTCCAGGAGCGCTACTCCGCGCGCGGGTTCAGCGTGCTGGGCTTCCCGTGCAACCAGTTCGCCGGGCAGGAGCCGGGCAGCGCCGAGGAGATCCGGACGTTCTGCTCGACGACGTACGGCATCACCTTCCCGCTGTTCGAGAAGATCGACGTGAACGGTGACGACCGGCACCCGCTGTACGCCGAGCTGGTCAGGACGGCGGACGCCGAGGGCGAGGCCGGCGACATCAAGTGGAACTTCGAGAAGTTCCTGATCACCCCGGACGGCACGGTCGCCGCCCGGATCCGCCCGGCCGTCGACCCGGAGTCGCAGGAGGTCGTCGCCGCGATCGAGGCCGTGCTGCCGGCCTGATCGGCGCGCTGTGAGAAGGGCCCGGGGCGCGCGCCCCGGGCCCTTCTCACAGCAACAGCCTTGTGCCCGGCGGAAGTTCGCCGTCCCGGGCGGCGTCGCGCAGGTGCGCCAGCAGGGTCTCGCGCAGCGCGGCGGCGGCGCGCGTGAGCGGCACCTCGTGGCCGTGCGCGACGGCGATCGTGCGCCCCAGGCCCGGCCCCGCGAACGGGGTCACCCCGAGCCCCGATCGGGCCGCCACCATGCCGGGCACCACCGCGGGCCCGAGCCCGGCCCGGACGAAGCCGAGCACCGCGTCCATCTCCCCGCCCTCCACCGCGAACTCCGGCTCGAACCCCGCCGCCCGGCAGGCCGCCAGGGTAGCCTCGCGCACGTCGTAACCCTCGCGGAACATCACCAGCGGCCGCCCGCGCAGCTCCGTCACCCGCACCGTGCGCCGGGCCCGCTTCGTGAGGGCGGACACCAGCACCAGCTCCTCGTGCAGCAGTTCGGTGACGTCCAGGGCCGGCGCCACCTCCCCGCTCGCCGGGGTGATCACCAGCGCGAGGTCCAGCTCCCCCGCCGCCAGCCAGCCGACGAGATCGCGCGAGCCGCCCTCGCGCACCGCCAGCGCCACCCCCGGGTAGCGGTCCCGGAACACCCGCAGGACGTCCGGCACCAGGCTCGTGCACAGGCTCGGCGGCGCCCCCAGCCGCACCCGGCCGCGGCGCAGCTGGACCGTCTCCTGCACGGCGAGCCGTGCGCTCTCGGTGTCCGCGAGGATGCGCCGGGCCAGCGGCAGCAGCGCGTCCCCCGCGTCGGTGAGGGCGATCCGCCCGCGCGTGCGGTGGAACAGCTCGGCACCCAACTCCCGCTCCAGTGACCGGATCTGCTGTGAGAGGGACGGCTGTGCCACGTGTGCCGCCTCGGCCGCTCGGGTGAAGTGGCGGGTCTCGGCGACGGCCAGGAAATAGCGGAGTTGCTGGAGCTGCACACGGCCAGGATAGACGTCCTTGATAGCGGCTGCCTATCGTCATGAGCCGCATCATGTCTTGGACGCACCCTTGCGGCCCTCCCTACCGTTGCTGCCATGACAACCGCGACTCGGACGGCCCGGCACCCGTCCACCCTGGCGACCCTCTGGCGGTCGACCGTCGGCAAGAAGGCGGTCATGGCCGTCAGCGGACTGGCCATGCTGCTCTACCTGGTCGCGCACATGCTGGGGAACCTCAAGGTGTTCTTCGGCCCCGACGACCTCAACGGGTACGCGCACTGGCTGCGCACCATCGGCGAACCGTTCCTGCGCTACGAGTGGTTCCTCTGGATCGCCCGCTTCGGCCTGCTGGCCGCCGTCGTGCTGCACGGTGTCGCCGCCTACCAGCTGAGCCGGCGCGACCTCGCCGCCCGGCCGAGCAAGTACGTGCACCAGCGCCGCCGCGCGAGCTACGCGACCCGCACGATGCGCTGGGGCGGGGTGATCCTGGCGCTGTTCATCGTGTGGCACGTCCTCGACCTGACGACGCTCACCGTGAACCCCGTCGCCGAGCACGGGCACCCGTACCAGAACATCGTCGGCACCTTCGGCCGCTGGTACAGCGACGTGATCTACATCGTCGCGATGCTCGCCGTCGGCCTGCACGTCCGGCACGGCTTCTGGAGCGCCGCGCAGACCCTCGGCGCCAACAACGCCCGCCGGGACCGGGCGCTGAAGCTGGCCGCCAACGGCCTCGCGCTGATCCTCACCGCGGGCTTCCTGTCCGTCCCCGTGGCCGTGATGACCGGAGTCGTGAAATGAGCTACGCGTCCTACACCGTCGGCGAGCCGATCGCCGACACCAAGGCGCCCGCCGGGCCGATCGAACGGCGCTGGGACCAGCGGCGGTTCGACGCCAAGCTGGTCAACCCGGCCAACCGGCGCAAGCACACCGTGATCGTCGTCGGCACCGGCCTGGCCGGCGGCGCGGCCGGCGCCACCCTCGCCGAACAGGGCTACCGCGTCGTCCAGTTCTGCTTCCAGGACTCACCACGGCGCGCTCACTCGATCGCCGCCCAGGGCGGCATCAACGCGGCCAAGAACTACCGCAACGACGGCGACTCCGTCCGCCGGCTGTTCTACGACACCGTCAAGGGCGGCGACTTCCGCGCCCGCGAGTCCAACGTGCACCGGCTCGCCCAGGTCTCGGTGGAGATCATCGACCAGTGCGTCGCCCAGGGCGTCCCGTTCGCCCGCGAGTACGGCGGCCTGCTCGACACCCGCTCCTTCGGCGGCGTCCAGGTCTCCCGCACCTTCTACGCCCGCGGCCAGACCGGCCAGCAACTCCTGCTCGGCGCCTACCAGGCGCTCTCCCGGCAGATCGCGGCCGGCAACGTGGAGATGCACGCGCGCACCGAGATGCTCGACCTCATCGTCGTCGACGGACGCGCCCGCGGCATCGTCGCCCGCGACCTCGTCACGGGCGAGATCCGCAGCCACACCGCCGACGCCGTCGTGCTCGCCAGCGGCGGCTACGGCAACGTCTTCTACCTCTCCACCAACGCCAAGAACTCCAACGCCACCGCGATCTGGCGGGCGCACCGGCGCGGCGCCCTCTTCGCCAACCCGTGCTTCACCCAGATCCACCCCACCTGCATCCCGCGCTCGGGCGACCACCAGTCCAAGCTGACCCTGATGAGCGAGTCGCTGCGCAACGACGGCCGGATCTGGGTGCCCAAGGCGCGCGGCGACCAGCGGCCGCCGGCCGAGATACCCGAGGACGAACGCGACTACTACCTGGAGCGCATCTACCCCTCCTTCGGCAACCTCGTGCCGCGCGACATCGCCTCCCGGGCCGCCAAGAACGTCTGCGACGAGGGCCGCGGCGTCGGCCCCGGCGGCCAGGGCGTCTACCTCGACTTCGCCGACGCCATCCGCCGCATGGGCCGGGACGCCGTCGAGGCGAAGTACGGCAACCTCTTCGACATGTACGAGCGGATCACCGCGGAGGACCCGTACCGGGTGCCGATGCGGATCTACCCCGCGATCCACTACACGATGGGCGGGCTCTGGGTCGACTACGACCTCCAGACCACCGTGCCGGGCCTGTTCGCGATCGGCGAGGCCAACTTCTCCGACCACGGCGCCAACCGCCTCGGCGCCAGCGCCCTCATGCAGGGACTCGCCGACGGCTACTTCGTCCTGCCGCCCACCCTCAACGACTACCTGGCACGGGAGAAGCTGCCCGCCGTCCCCGCCGACCACCCGGCCGTCACCGAGGCGGAGGCCGAGGTCGGGGACCGGCTCAACCTCATCCTCGCCGTCGACGGCGACCGCACCCCCGACTCCTTCCACCGCGAACTCGGCGAACTCCTGTGGGACGAGTGCGGCATGGCCCGCGACGAGGCCGGGCTGCGCCGGGCCCTGGAGCGGATCCCGCGGCTGCGCGACGAGTTCTGGCGCCGCATCAAGGTGCCCGGCACCGGCCAGGAGCTCAACCAGTCGCTGGAGAAGGCCAACCGGCTCGTCGACTACTTCGAGCTCGCCGAACTCATGTGCCTGGACGCCCTGCACCGGGCCGAGTCCTGCGGCGGCCACTTCCGCACCGAGAGCCAGACCCCGGACGGCGAGGCCGCCCGCCGCGACGAGGACTTCACCTACGCCGCCGCCTGGGAGTTCACCGGCACCGGCACCGCGCCCGTCCTCCACCGCGAGGCGCTCGACTTCGAGTACGTCCACCCCACCCAGCGGAGCTACGCATGAACCTCACCCTGCGCATCTGGCGCCAGGCGGGCCCGGACACCCCCGGCGCGATGACGACCTACGAGGTCAGCGGGATCAGCCCGGACATGTCCTTCCTGGAGATGCTCGACACCCTCAACGAGGAGCTCATCACCCGCGGCGACCAGCCCGTCGCCTTCGACCACGACTGCCGCGAGGGCATCTGCGGCGCCTGCGGCATGGTCATCAACGGGCAGGCCCACGGCCCGGAACGGACCACCACCTGCCAGCTGCACATGCGGCACTTCACCGACGGCGACACCATCGACGTCGAACCCTGGCGGGCCTCCGCCTTCCCGGTGGTCAAGGACCTCGTGGTGGACCGCTCGGCCTTCGACCGGATCATCGGCTCCGGCGGCTACGTCACCGCCCCCACCGGCAGCGCCCCCGACGCCCACGCCACGCCCGTCCCCAAGGAGGCCGCCGACACCGCCTTCGAGCACGCCGAGTGCATCGGCTGCGGCGCCTGCGTGGCCGCCTGTCCGAACGGCTCGGCGATGCTCTTCACGTCGGCCAAGGTCGTCCATCTCAACGTGCTTCCCCAGGGCGCGCCGGAGCGCGCCTCCCGCGTGCGGAACATGGTCGCCGCCATGGACGCCGAGGGCTTCGGCGGGTGCACCAACACGGGCGAGTGCGCGACCGCCTGTCCCAAGGGCATCCCGCTCCCCAGCATCGCCGCGATGAACCGCGAGTTCCTGAAGGCTGCGCGCGGCTGAACTCCCCGCCCGGTGGCTGAACCCCCTTCCGGTGGCTGAATTCCCCTTCCGGCCGCAAGCCCCTCGTGCGTGCGCGAGGGGCTTGCGGCGTCCACGGACTCCAGTGGGGCGCGCGGGGCGTCCGCGCGCTCCCCGATGGAGTGGTGGATCGTCAGGACCGGTGCTCCTGCGCGGATTTTCGCGCTACCGTGGTCCTCCGCTACGGAAGGACGGCATATGCCCGAGGTTCAGTCCTGTTCCGGTTGCGGCGGGTCCGGGGGGACCCAGAAGACCGAGGCCACGGTCGAACTGGACGAGGAAGGAAGCATGGTGCCGAGGATCCACTCCTTCTGGTCGCCATGCGGTCGGTGCCACGGATCCGGGACGGTGATCGTCGGATGAGGTTGGTCTTCGAATGCGTCGAGTGCGGTGGGCACTACCTGCCGCCCGAGAGCCTGGCGTACCCAGACGGGCCCGCATCCCCGATCTGGTGCTCGCGCTGCCAGACGGCCAAGCGGGCGGCCGGGGTCCGCGAGGACCCGCTGCTCGCGCGGATGGCACTGGCCGCCGCCCGTGCCGCGGCGGCCCGGCGTGCGGCGGACACCGAGCCGCCCGCACGCCCCGACGTCCGCCCGTCGCGGCCACCGCTCTCGCGCCGGTCCCGCTCGGGGCCGGGCGGGGTGCGCGGGCGGCTGGGCTGAACGCCACCGGGCTTCAGGCCGTCGAGAGGAACTCCCGGAGCAGCTCCGCGATGGCGTCCGGGGCGTCCTCGGGGCTGTAGTGGCCCACGCCCGGCAGCTCGACGATCCGCCCGCGCGGGAACGCCTCCGCGAACAGCGGCAGGAAGTGCCGCGCCCCCAGCGTCCGGTCCGCGCCGCCCCAGACGGCGAGCGCGGGCACGGCCGCGAGCGCGGCGCGGGCCTCGTCGCTCGGCACCTCGAACACGTGGGCCCCGGTCGCGAAGCCCTTCGCCCAGCCGAGCGCGCCGGCCGCCTCCGCGCGGGTGGGGAACGGGGAGGCGTACGCGCGCAGCCAGGTGTCGGTGATCAGCGCGTTGTTCTCGAAGCCGTTGAGCTTCAGGGTGCCGAGGATCGTGTGACCGAGTTCGCCGAGGACGGCGTCCAGGCTGCCGTCGGCGTGCGCGCGGGCGATCCAGCGGAACCACGGGGACTCGGCCGCGTTGGCCATCAGCGCGTCCGGCAGCCGGGGCTGGCCGAACGGCGTCGGCCCGTTGAGGCTGACCACCCCGGTGACGAGCCCCGGGCGCCGGGCGGCCAGGCCCATGCCGACCGGCCCGCCGAAGTCGTGCAGCACGAGGGTGATTTCGCGCAGGCCGAGGTCGTCGACGAGGGCCACCAGGTTGTCGACGTGGTCCTGCAGGCGGTAGGTCCGGTCGGCCGGCGTCTCGCTCTTGCCGAAGCCCATGTGGTCGGGGACGACCATCCGGTGGGTGGGGGCGAAGCGGCGGACCAGGTCGCGGAAGAGGTAGCCCCAGGTGGGTTCGCCGTGCAGGCAGAGCAGGACCGGGCCGTCGCCCTCGTCGACGTGGTGCATCCGGAAGCCCGGGGCGGTGCTGAAGTGCGGCCGGTACGGGAAGGTGCCGTCGAAGGTCTCGTGGGCGGCGATCATCGCGGGGTGCTCACTCCATGCTGATAGCAGGTTGAAACCACTGAGGGTGAGGCTAGACCTCGCGGTTTCTTTAAGCAACCATGCTGGTGGGCTGGCTCAGAACAGCGCTTCCTGGGTGTCCGGCTCCGGCGGGCGGACGCGCTCCGCGAGCGCGACGCCGGCCGTCGCGCGGTCCGTTACGGCGGTGAGCGTCCAGCCGGTGAGCAGCCGGGTGTCGAGCAGCAGGGGACCGGTGCCGTCGGCCTGGTCGAGGAAGAGGTGCCGCCCGACCGGTGCCCGCAACGTGCCCGCGAGGACGGCGCCGTGCGCGAGCCCGTCGACGTGCCGGTAGCTCTCCGGGGCGCCGCCGGCCAGGCCGAACCGCTCGACGTGGTCGGTCACCGGGCGGTCGGCGAGCAGTTCCAGGGCGTGGCCGCGCAGGAGCCCGTGCGCCCGCGCTCGGGCGTCGGAGAGGACGGCCCGGCGGTGCGGCACGTCGCCGTGCGACCACCAGCGGTCCGTCTTGGCGCGGCTCTTGAAGCGCTCGCGCGCCAGGCCCGAGGCGGCGACGGTGAGTTCGGCGCGACGGATCGCCGGGAGGCCGCCGCGCGCGGTGAACGCGTAGGCGAGCGCGCCCTGTTCGAGGAGCCGGCTGTCGCCGCGCTGCTCGGCGGTCAGGCCCACCTTGAGCAGGCCGTCGCCGAACCAGGCCAGGTAGAGCAGGTACGTGCGGCCGTCGTCGAGGATCTGGTCACGGGCGAGGGCGAGGCCGCGGTCGACGCTCTGGCACGCCGGGCACTGGACGGCGCCGCCGGCCGGATCGATCTCCGCGTGGTGCGGACACGGCGTGCGCTCGGTGGCACCGGCCAGCCAGGCCCCGGTGCACCGGCGCGGGCCACCGAGCAACCAGCCGACCTCCGTCCCGGCCCCGACGACGCGCTCGTGCACCCGTGGACCGCACACGGCACCGAGCCGTGGCCGGCCCTCGTACCAGCTCAGGCCGGTGGAGATCCAGCCGGCAGGCCGGTCGGGGTGCTGCGGTGCGATCGTCACGGGGCTCCTCTCGGCCGGAACGAGTGCCGGCCGGAACCGGCCTCGGTCGGAACCAGTGAGGCTACCCGCCACCACCGACAGCGGGCACGGCCGGTACGGCGTCCGCGCACTCGACGGCATGCTCGACGACGCGCTGCTCGACGACCCGCTGGCTCGATGACGCACCGGGGGAACGCATGAACGGGGCGACGCCGACCCGCGCATCGGCACGCGTGGTGTGGGCCCACAAGCCGTTACCGGGTGTTCCGCACCCGCCTCCACCGGGAGGCCCGCGCCTGACGGAGGCGTCACCCGGGCGCCCGGCATTCGGCGGACACCGGCGGGCGGGTCGTGGGGTGCGTGCCTAGCGTGACGTCCTGGGGGCGATCCGAGCACTTCCGCGGGTCGGGACGAACCGTCCCGGGCCCGCCCTCCAGGAGGCACTGCACATGAGACTTCGGGCTTGTTCGAGCGCGCTGGTGACCGCCGCGCTGACCCTCGGCCTGACCGCCGCCGCCGCGGCCCCGGCCGGGGCCGGGGCCGGGGCCGGGGCCACCAAGCCGCAGCCGTTCCTCGACCGGCTGAACACCGTGTCCCTCGTCGGGTCCACCGTGCCCGCCAACGGCGACGTGAACCCGTACGGCACGTTCACGATCCGGGAGAGCGTCGGCGACCTGCGCCGGGGCAACGTCCTGATCAGCAACTTCAACAACTCGGCGAACCCGCCGGCCGGCGAGCAGGGCACCGGCACCACGCTGGTCCAGGTCGCCCCGGACGGCACCCTGACCACGTTCGCCACGATCGACCCGAACAACCTGCCGGGTCCGTGCCCCGGCGGGGTCGGCCTCACCACGGCGCTGACCGTCCTGCCCGGCGGCTGGGTGGTGGTCGGCAGCCTCCCCACCTCGGACGGCACGTCCGCCACCGCCCAGGCCGGGTGCCTGCTGGTGCTCGACAAACACGGGACGGTCCGCGAGACGATCGCCGGGGACGGCATCAACGGCCCCTGGGACATGACCGCCGTCAGTTTCGGCAAGCGGAGCGAACTGTTCGTCACCAACGTGCTCAACGGCACCGTCGCCGGCGGCGGCGCGGAGGTCGACGAGGGCACGGTCCTGCGGATCACCCTGTGCGCCGAGGGCGACCAGCCGCCGGCCCGCACGGCCACCACCGTGATCGGCTCCGGCTTCGCCGAGCGGACGGACCCGGCCGCCCTCGTGGTGGGCCCGACCGGGGTCGGCCTGCACGACGGCACGCTCTACGTCGCGGACACCGTACTCAGCCGGATCACCGCCATCCCCGACGCGCTCACCCGCAAGGGCAGCGCCGGCACCGGACGGGTCGTCACCTCGGACGGCAACCTCAACGCCCCGCTGGGCATGGCCATCACGCCCAGGGGCGACATCCTCACGGTCAACGGAGGGGACGGCAACATCGTCGAGACCACCCGGACCGGACGGCAGGTGGCGACCAAGCAGATCAACGCCGAGGGCACCCCGCCCGGCGCGGGTGCCCTCTTCGGCCTCGCCCTGGATCTGGACCGCGACGCGGTCTACTTCGTCAACGACGCCGACAACGTCCTCGACGTCCTGCACTAGGTGTTCCGACCCGGCAGGCCGGCCACCCCCACCGCGTCCAGGAGCGGGCCGCCCGCGAAGGCGGCGAGGGGGCGGCTGTGCCGGGTGAGGACGTACGAGGTGTGGTGCGGCGTGTGGCCGGGCGGGGCCCCGGCGCGCAGGGCCAGACCGTGGTCGGGGTCGAGGTCGACCTCGTCGCCGTCGTACACCAGGACGCGCCGGTAGGAGACGGCCGCGTCGGCGGGCACGAGGTCGTGCGCGCCGGTGAGCAGGGCGAGTCCGGGGCCGCCGGTGGCGTGGTCGTCGCGCACGTGGCTCCCGGCGGCGCAGTCGATCGGGACGCACCGGCGGGGCGGCGGCCGTGGCTGCCCGGCGCCTCGCTCTCAAGGATGTCGACGAAACACACGCACCCTCCTCACGGATGTACCCCTGGGGATATCGTGGCGGATCCCGACAGGCGTACCTCCAGGGGTATCGAAGGCGGGCGGCGGGCCGGGGCCGTTAGCATCGCGATCATGACCGAGACCCCCACCCCGGACGACCTCGCCACCGCCCTCCGCCTCGCCGCCGAGACCCTGCGCGGCGCCCCGGCGGACACCGACTGGTCCCGCCCCGCCGGCACGCTCGGCTGGTCCTGCTGGGAGACCGTCGAACACCTCGCGGACGACCTCCTCGCCTACGCCGCCCAGCTCGGCCCCGCCCGGCCGCCGCAGGACCGCTACGTCCCGTTCGTCTCGACGCGCGAGGCCCCGGGGGCGCCCAACAACTTCGTCCGCGCCGAGCGCGGGGCCGGCGCGGCCGGGCTCGTCGAGGTGCTGGAGGCGAGCGGCGGGCTGATGGTCGCCGTCGCCCGCACCGCCTCACCCGACGCCCGCGCCTACCACCCCTGGGGCCTCGCCGACCCGACCGGCTTCGTGGCGATGAGCCTGGTGGAGCTCCTGGTCCACCTGCACGACGTCACCCAGGGCCTGGACCTCCCCTGGAACCCCCCGGCCGACATCTGCCACCGCACCCTCACCCGCCTCTTCCCCGACGTCCCCGCGCTGGACGCCGCCCCCTGGCCCACCCTCCTCTGGGCCACCGGCCGGGCCCCGCTCCCCGGTCACCCCCAACGCACGACCTGGCGCTGGCACGCCGACGTCCGCGCCTGACGCCCGCGGGAAGCCGGGCGGCTTCCCGCGGGGCGGCCCCATCGGCGCCCCTGAACTCCAGGAGCGCATGCCGCCTCTCTGTGGTGCGAGTAGCAGCGACCCGACGGCACCTCGCCCACACCGCCACCCCTCGGTCGGCCAAGATGGCAGCCGCGGCTTTCAGGGACGAGGCCAGGGTTGTCCGGCCGGCGCGGCCCCGCCGCACTGGAGGCGGGAGTCAACCGGTGCACAGCCGAGTTGTCCGCCGAGACCGACGGGGCGGCCGCCGACCGGTGGTCCGCAACGGCCACCATCGGCCCCGGACCGTGGTCACCGCGGCCGGGCCGGTCGAGGTCACCGCGCCGCGGGTGAACGACCGTCGCATCGACGAGGCCACCGGCGAACGCAAGAGGTTCTCCTCGAAGATCCTCGGCATTGGCGTTCTTGCCGCGCCGTGCAGTGCCCAGCACCGCTCTTGCCGCGGCGACCAGCGGCTCTGCTCGGTCCTACTCGGTCCGCAGCGCGGTGGCGGTCCGCGACCGGGCCGCCCAGCTGGCCGGCAGCAGTGCCCCGAGCAGGGCGATCACGATCCCGCCGGCCAGCAGGGGGATGAGCAGCCCGGCGGTGTAGACGTGGGACACGCTCGGCGGCAGGTGCCGGCCGATCGCGTTCCCCATCGGGGTCAGCGTCGCCTTCTCCACCGCGACCCCGAGCGGGACCCCGATCAGCCCGGCGATCAGGCCGGTGAGTGTCACCGAGGTCAGGACCATCGCGATGGTCTGTTTGGGTGTCATACCGAGGGCCTTGAGGATTCCCAGATCATGGACCCGCTCCCGGGTGTCCTGCATCACCATGCTCAGCACCCCGAGCGCGGCGACCGCGATCATCATCAGCGTGAGCGTGGCCACCAGGGTGCCCATGGTGATCACCACGATGTTCTTGCCCCCACCGGTGTTCGGCTGGACCGAGGCGTTCAGCGGGGTCAGCGCGGCGGCGGCCGAGGTGGACCAGTCCTGTCCGCTGACGTTCGAGGCCAGCTCGACGTTGAACAGGTCGATGTGCGGGGTCAGACCGGCGGCGGTGAAGGTGGCCGCATCCGTCATGACGGTGTAGTCGCCCTGGTTGGTGTCGAAGTTGATGCCGACGATCTTCAGCGACAGTTGCTTGCTCTGCTGCACCACGGTGACGTCGTCACCGACGTGGATCCCCGCCGTCGCGGCCAGCTTGTCGCCGACCACGGCCTCGCCGGGCGCCGAGTACCAGCGGCCGGACAGCAGCTCCATGTGCGTCCAGGAGAAGTCGCCGGTGACCGTGAACACCTTCGCCGGTTCGCCGCCGGGCGGGGCGCCGACCATGGTCGCACCGCTGTCGCCCCAGCCGAACGCGGTCTTCGTGCCCGGGATCTCGGCGAGCGCGGCGGCCACCTTGGCGGCGTCCAGGTGCGGGTTGCGCGGGTCGTTGGGGCCGTAGAGACCCCAGGGCACGCCCACGTCGGCTGTGGGTTCCACGAACTCCGACGCGACGTTGAAGCCTGAGGTGCTGACGTCCAGGTACTCGTTGAACCCGGTCTCCAGCCCCACCGCGAACGTGACGCTCACCACGCCGAACAGCACCGCAGCACCGACCAGTACGGCCCGGGCCGGCCGGGCGAACGGCTGGGCCAGCCCCAACGACACGGCCCGGGGCAGCGGCAGCCGCGAGGCCAGACGCTGCGCCGCCTGACCGCCCCCGGCCTTGGGGGCGCGGCCGACCACCAGAGCCTGCACCGTCGGCATCCGGCCGGCCCGCAGTGCCGGGATCAAAGCCGTGACGCCGACGATCAGCAGGGTGCCCAGCGGCACCACGGCGCTGACCCACAACGGAATCGTGGCACTGGCCGCGCCGAGCTGCTTGGTGGCCCCGTCCAGGATCGGCACGGCCAGGAGGTTGCCGAAAACCGTGCCGAGCACCAGGCCGGATGTCGCCGGGATCATGGCCTGCGCGGTGTAGCCGCGGGCCACCTGAGAAGGGGTGAAGCCCAACGACTTCAGAATCCCGATGCGCCGGATTCCCGAGGCCACAGCCCCGCTGACCACGATCGAGATGATCAGCACCGACATGAACAGCCCGAGGATCCCGAAGGCGATCAGGAACGGCACGTAGGCCTTGGCGTTGCCGGTCGCCTGCTGCTCCGCGGTCAGATACGACTGTCCGGCCTCGACCGAGCCGGCCGGCGCAGCGGCGGCCACCGCCTGCTTGTCGGTGGCGATGTCGGCGTCGGTCCCGGCCTTGGCGAACCGGTAGAGCATCTGCTCGTCGGAATCGGCACCGGCGGCGGTGAGCCGCGCGAAACCGTCGGCGGTGGCGAAGGCGGTCGCGCTGTTGGTCACCGAGCCGCCCAAACCGACGACCTTGAACGACGGCTTGCCCGGCAGGGAGGAGAACACCACCGAATCGCCGAAGCAGTCGGCGGCATAGTGCTGCCACGGCAGGGCGATCTCGCCCGGGCTCGTCGGCCAACGCCCCCGGGTCAGCGCCAGCTGGTCCATCCCGGAGGTGCTGCCCAGGTCGGGCCGGGTGGTGACGGTGATCGGACCGTTGTCGTGACCGGCCCAATCCTTCTTGGAGCAGTCCGTGCCGATCGTCGTGTCCAGGGCGGCGGCAACCGGGAAGGGCCCGGCCGCCTCGGTGACGCCGGCGGCGTGAGCGGTGGCGGCGGCCTGCGCGGCCGTGACCCTCGAACCATCGAACTGGACCACCAGGTGCGCCCCGTTCCGAGCACTGAAAGCGTGCTCGAACGGGGCCTGCACGACAGTCAGCAGACCGAGGGAGAGTACTGAGGACGTCACCGCGGCGAACGTCGTCAGGGCCATGACGAGGGACTGGACCCGACGGCGGCCCACGCCGGAACGTACGACCTTGCCCAGGGCGCTCACCGGCTCACCGCCGGCAGCGGGCGGGCCACGGCCCGGAAACCGACCTCGAAGACGCGCCAGGGCATCGGCGGCTTGCGCAGTGTCATCGGACCTCTCCCGCCGGACGGGTCAGCGGTGTGCGGGCGGCCAGGCCGGCACCGCTGCCGTCGTTGACGACGTCCCGCTCGACCGCGCCGTCCACCAACTCGATCGTGCGGCGCGCGGTGCTCGCGGCCAGCTTCACGTCGTGGGTGACCAGCAGGATGGTCTGGCCCTCGCTGTTCAGGTCCAGCAGCAGCTCGCGCACGTCCTCGGCCGAGCTCGAGTCCAGAGCGCCGGTCGGCTCATCGGCCAGCAGCAGCGCCGGCTTGTTCATCAGGGCCCTGGCCACCGCCACCCGCTGCCGTTCCCCGCCGGACAGCCGCTGCGGATAGGCCTTGACATGCCGGTCGATGCCCAGCGAGCCGAGCAGCTCGACGGCCCGCCGCTTCGCTTCGCCCTTGCCCATCCCGGCCAGCTGCGCCGGAACCAGGACGTTGTCCAACACGGTCAGGTCGTCCAGCAGGTTGAAGAACTGGAAAATCATGCCGATGGAGGCCCGGCGGTACTTCGCCGAACCGGCCTCGCCGAGCTGGTCGACGCGGGTGCCGTCGACGGTCACGGTGCCGCTGGAAGGCTTGTCCAGACCCGCGATCAGGTTCAGCAGCGTGGACTTGCCACTGCCGGAATGGCCGAGGATCGCCACGCACTCACCAGCCGCCACGGACAAGGTGACGCCGGCCAGTGCGGGCGGGCCGTCGTCGTACTTCTTTGTCGTGTCGCGAAGATCGACCATCGGTGCATTCGTCATGACCGTGAACCTAGGAACGGACCACGGCCCACCGCGTCGGCCGGCGGATGTCACCTCTTCCCAGGCCATCGGCCCGGGGGCGTATCCGGCGTACATCCCCGGGGCGACGCACAGAGCTGACGCCGCTGAATACGATCTCTGCATGGAACAGCTTCTCCAGCGTCTCTCGACATCGAAGCACGTGACCTGGCTGATGTCACAGGCCGTGGTGCTGGCCACCGCCGGCTCGTACGCGCTGGTTCTCGCCTTGACGATGCTGCCCAATTGGGCGCACTACGGAGGCCTGTTCCGGCTCCCCGACCTCGGGGGCTTCCAGGTGCTCGGTCTCTGCGTCGTGCTCGCCCTGCCGGTTCTGCTGGTGCGCCGTCTGCTCGGCATGCGCGAGCGGGTGACGTCGCTGTCCGGCCAGTTCAGCGCGGGCCGGCGTCCGGAGGGCGGGTTCCGGGTGGCTGCGAGGCTCCCGGCATGAGCGTGCGGGTGCTGCTGGCCGA
>NZ_JBEZGX010000044.1:0-82193 GCF_040650235.1 Kitasatospora sp. NPDC048722 | reverse complement strand
GTGCGCGACCTGGTTGGCGCGCTGCTCCACCTCGGTGTACGACAGGACGAGCTCGCCGCTCGCGATCGCGGGCGCCGAGGGCGTGGTGTCGGTGGTGGCCTCGAACAGTCCGTGGAACGTGGCGGGGGCCAACTCGACACTCTCGCCGGACCATGCGCCGAGAACGAGCCGGCGCTCGTCCTGGGTCAGGACGTCGATGTCGTCGACCCGGATCGACGGGTCGGCCGCGACGGTCTCCAGCACGGTGACGAGCCGCGCGCCCAGCGCCTGGGCCGTCGCCCGGTCGAACAGGTCGACGGCGTACTCGACGCTGCCCGCCAGCCCCTCCTCCGACTCCGCGAGCGTGAACGAGAGGTCGAACTTCGCCGTGTCCAGCCGGATCGGCTGCGTCTCGACGACGACGCCGGGCAGCACCAGCCGGTCCGACGGGATGTTCTGCAGCTGGAAGGAGACCTGGAACAGCGGGTGGCGCGCCATCGAGCGCTCGGGGTTGATCGCCTCGACGAGGCGCTCGAAGGGCACGTCCTGGTGGGCGTAGGCGGCCAGGGCCGTCTCCCGTACGCGGCCGAGCAGTTCGCGGAAGGTCGGCCGCCCCGACAGGTCGTTGCGCAGCACCAGCGTGTTGATGAAGAAGCCGACGAGGTCGTCGAGCGACTCGTCCGTGCGGCCCGCGATCGGCGAGCCGAGCGGGACGTCCTCGCCGCCGCCGAGGCGGTGCAGCAGCGTGGCGAGCGCCGCCTGGACGACCATGAAGAGGCTGGTGCCGCTCTCGCGGGCCAACTCCTCCAACCGGCCGCGCAGTTCACCGGACACGCCGAACTGCACCGTCTCGCCGCGGTAGCTCATCCGGGCAGGGCGGGGGCGGTCGGTGGGCAGCGGGAGTTCCTCGGGCAGGCCGGCCAGGGTTGTGCGCCAGTAGTCGATCTGCCGGTTGAGCTCGCCGGCCGGGTCGTTCTCGTCGCCGAGGACCTCGGCCTGCCAGAGCGTGTAGTCGGCGTACTGGACCGGCAGCGGGGTGAACTCCGGTGCGCTGCCGCCCAGGCGGGCCGCGTACGCCACCGACAGGTCGCGGGCCAGCGGCGCCATCGACCAGCCGTCCGCCGCGATGTGGTGGACGACGACCAGCAGCACGTGGTCGTCCTCGGCGAGGGTGAACAGGTGGGCACGCAGCGGGATTTCGGCGGTCACGTCGAAGCCGGCCGCCGCCGCCTCCGAGAGCGCGGCGTCGAGCTGCCCGGCGGTGACCTCGGCGCGGTGCAGCCGCGGCCGGGCGGCGGGGTCGGCGGTGCCGAGGACCAGCTGCTCGGGGTGCCCGTCGGTGTCGGGGAAGAGCGTGCGCAGCGCCTCGTGGCGGGCGGTGACGTCGGCGAGCGCGTCGCCCAGGGCGTCGGCCGAGAGCCGGCCGCGCAGACGCAGCGAGAGGCCGAGGTTGTAGGTGCCGCTCGGGCCGTCGAAGTGGCCGAGGAACCAGAGCCGGCGCTGGGCGTGGGAGAGCGGGACGCGGGCTGGTCGGGCCTGCGGGCGCAGGGCGGCGCGGGCGCCGGCGGCGCCGGTCAGGGCGGCGGCGAGCGCGGCGACGGTCGGCGCCTCGAAGAGGGCGCCCACGGTGAGTTCGGCGCCGGCCTCGGTGCGGATCCGGCCGACCAGGCGGGTGGCGAGCAGGGAGTGGCCGCCGAGGTCGAAGAAGCTGTCGTCGGCGGAGACCGACTCCAGACCGAGGACCTCCGCGAACAGCCCGGCGAGCAGCAGTTCCCGGGCGGTCTCCGGGGCCCTGCCGGTGCTCGCGCCGAAGTCGGGGGCGGGCAGCGCCCGCTTGTCGAGCTTGCCGTTGGCGGTGACCGGGAAGGCGTCCAGGACGAGGACGGCGGCCGGGACCATGTAGTCGGGCAGCGCGGCGCCGACGTGGGTGCGCAGCTCGGCCGCCAGCGACTCGACGTCCTGCACGCCGGCGCCGGCGGCCGGCACGACGTAGCCGACGAGCCGCTTGTCCCCGGGCCGGTCCTCGCGGACGGTCACCGCGCTCTGGGCGACGGTCGGGTGGCCGAGCAGCGCGGCCTCGACCTCGCCGAGCTCGATCCGGAAGCCGCGGATCTTGACCTGGTCGTCGACCCGGCCGAGGTAGTCGAGCTCGCCGTGCGCCGTCCAGCGCACGAGGTCGCCGGTGCGGTACATGCGCGAGCCGGCCGGACCGTACGGGTTGGCGGTGAAGCGCTCGGCGGTCAGCCCGGGGCGGCCGAGGTAGCCGTGGGCGAGGCCCGCGCCGGTGAGGTACAGCTCGCCCGCGACGCCGGCCGGGACGGGCCGCAGGCCGGCGTCCAGGACGAGCACCCGGGTGTTGGTGATCGGCCGCCCGATGGTGGGCGCGCCGGCGCCGGGGACGAGCGGCGCGGACATGGTGGCGCAGACGGTGGACTCGGTCGGGCCGTACGCGTTGACCATGGCGCGGCCGTCGGCCCAGCGGGCCACGAGCTCGGCCGAGCAGGCCTCGCCGGCGGTGACCAGCGTCATCCCGGCGGGCAGCGCGGCGTCGCCCATGGCGGCGAGCACGACCGGCGGGAGGGTGGCGTGGGTGACCCGCTGCTCGGCCAGCAGGGCGGCCAGCGGCTCGCCGGCGGCCAGCCGGTCGGCCGGGGCGAGGACCAGCGCGGAGCCGTTGACCAGGGTGGTCAGGATCTCCCACATGGAGGCGTCGAAGCTGGGCGAGGAGAACTGGAGCACGCGGTGCCCGGCGCCGCCGCCGAACCAGAGCCGGTGGGCGGCGGCCATGCTGGCGACGCCGCGGTGGCTCACCACGACGCCCTTGGGGCGGCCGGTGGAGCCGGAGGTGTAGATGACGTAGGCGGCGTCGTGCACGGTCAGCGGCCCGTCGGCCAGCGGCCGGGCGGGCAGTTCGACGGTGTCCAGGAGCAGCCGCGGGGTGTCGTCGTCCGCGGGGAGTGCGGCCTGGAGCGCGGTGCTGGTGACCACCAGGCACGGGCGCGCGTCGTCGAGGATGTAGGCGATCCGCTCGGCCGGGTAGGCCGGGTCGACGGGCAGGTAGGCGGCGCCGGCGCGCATCGCGGCGAGCAGGCTGACCACGGTGTCCACGCCGCGGCCGAGGGCGACCGCGACGGTCCGGCCGCGGCCCGCGCCGCGCTCGGCGAGCAGCGCGGCCAGCCGGGCGGAGCGCTCGTCGAGCTCGCGGTAGCTCAGCTCCGTGCCCTCGTGGAGGAGGGCCGGGGCGTGCGGGGTGCGGGCGGCCTGCGCGGCGAACAGTTCGGGGGTGGTGGCGGCGGGGACGTCGAGGGCCGTGTCGTTCCACTCGCCGAGGATCCGGGCGCGCTCGGCGTCGCCGAGCAGGTCGACGGCGCCGACGCGGACGGCCGGGTCGGCGGTGACGGCCTCGACCAGGCGGCGGAAGCGCTCGCCGAGCACGCGGACGGTGGCCTCGTCGAACAGGTCGCGGGCGTACTCGAAGCCGCCGGCCAGGCCGGCCGGGCGGCCCTCGGCGTCGAAGCGCTCGGCGAGCCGCAACGACAGGTCGAACTTGGCGGTGTCGGTCTCCAGGTGGCGGATCGCCGTCTCCAGGCCGGGCAGCTCCAGCAGCGGCGCGGCGTTGTCCGCCAGCGCCAGGGTGACCTGGGCGAGCGGGTGGCGGGCCAGCGAGCGCACCGGGTTGAGCACCTCCACCAGGCGCTCGAACGGCACGTCCTGGTGGCCGTACGCGGTGAGGTCGAACTCGCGGACGCGGTCGACCAGTTCGCGGAAGGTCGGGTCGCCGGAGACGTCGGTGCGCAGCACCAGGGTGTTGACGAAGAAGCCGACCAGCTCGTTCAACGCCTCGTCGGTGCGCCCGGCGATGACGGTGCCGACGGGGATGTCGTCGCCCGCTCCGACGCGGTGCAGCAGGGCGGCCAGCGCGGCCTGGGCGACCATGAAGAGGCTCGCGCCGGAGTCCTGGGCGAGCGCGAGCAGCCGCCGGTGGGTCTCGCCGTCGAGCTCGAAGGCGGTCCGCCCGCCCCGGTGGCTCGCCACGGCCGGGCGGGGCCGGTCGGCGGGCAGGGCCAGTTCCTCGGGCAGCCCGGCGAGGGCGCCGCGCCAGTGCTCGATCTGCCGGGCGAGCAGGCTGCGCCCGTCCCGCTCGTCGCCGAGCAGCTCCTGCTGCCACAGCGTGTAGTCGGCGTACTGGACGGGCAGTGGCGCGAAGCGCGGGGCCTCGCCGCGCAGGCGGGCGGCGTAGGCGAGGCTGAGGTCGCGCGTGAAGGGGGCGACCGACCAGCCGTCGCCGGCGATGTGGTGGACCACCAGCAGCAGCACGTGCCGCTCGGGGGCGAGCGTGAACAGGTGGGCGCGCACCGGGACTTCGGCCGCCAGGTCGAAGCCGAGGGCGGCGGCGCCGGCGAGCAGCCCGTCCAGGGCGTCCTCGTCGGCGACCTCGGTGACGTGGAGCGCGGGCCGCGCGTCGTCGGGGTCGAGCACGTGCTGGTGCGGGGTGCCGTCGAGGACGGGGAAGACGGTGCGCAGGCTCTCGTGCCGGGCGGCGACGTCGGCCAGGGCGGTGCGCAGCGCGTCGGCGTCGGGGCGGCCGGTGAGCTCGACGGTGAGGCCGTCGTTGTAGGCGGCGCGGCCGCTGCCGCTCTCCATCTGGTTGAGGAACCAGAGCCGGTTCTGCGCGGCGGACAGCGGCATCCGCTCGGGGCGCGGACGGGCGGTGAGCGCGGCGCGGGCGGCCGGGGCGGGCGCGGCGGCGGTGCCGGCGCCCAGGCCGAGGGCCTCGGCGAGGGTGGCGACGGTGGCGTGCTCGAAGACCGTGCGCAGGGTGAGCTCGGCCTTCAGCTCCTTGCGGATCCGGCCGACCAGGCGGGTCACCTGGATCGAACTGCCGCCGAGGAGGAAGAAGTTGTCGTCGATCGAGCCGACCTGCTCGTCGAGCACCTCGCTGAACAGCCGGCACAGCGCCTCCTCGGCGTCCGTGCGCGGCGCGCGGGCGGCGGCGGGGGCCGCCTGGCCGTCCGCGTCCCCGGTGGTGGCTCGGGTGCGCGAGGGCAGCCCGGCGGTGTCCAGCTCGACGGAGTCCACGCGGTCGGTGGGCGCGGCGGTGCCGAGGCGGTGCAGGAAGTCCAGGAACGTCCGCTGGTAGGCGGCGAGTTCGTCGTCCCCGTAGAGGTCCGGGTTGGCGTCGAAGTCGATCTGCAGGCCCGCGCCGGTGCCGCGGTCGTAGACGATGAACGACACGTCGTCGGCCGGGCCGATCGAGACGTTGTGCGGGCGGGCCGGGTGCCCGCCGAACCGCAGGTCGTAGTCGAACATCATGATGTTGACGTGCGGGCCGACCAGCCGGCGGTCGTCGGCGAGCATGCCGAGGTCACGTCGCAGGTCCTCGAACTGGTAGCGCTGGTGCTTCATCGCGGCGCGCATCTCGCGCGAGACCCCGGCGAGCAGCTCCTCGACGGTCGCGCCGGGCTCGACGGCGATGCGCAGCGGCAGCACGTTGGAGACCATGCCGGGCACGCTGCGGGCGCTCTGGCCGAGCCGCGTGGAGACCGGCAGGCCGAGCACGACCTCGGGCGACCCGGTGAGGCGGCCGAGCCACAGGGCGACGGCGGCGACCAGCGCGGGCGGCCAGGTGACGCCGGCCTCGCTCGCGAGGTCGCGCAGCCGGTCCGTGCCGGCCGGGTCGAGGTGGGCGGTGTGCCGGGCCAGCGAGCGGGCCAGCCGCGGCTGCTCGCCGGACAGGCTGACCGGCTCGGGGCAGCCCCGCATCCGCTCGGTCCAGTACGCGCGGTCGGCGGCGCGGCGCTCGGAGCCGCGGTACTCCTCCTTCTCGGCGAGCAGCCGCCCGAGCGGCGCGAAGGGGCTTTCCGGGACCTCCTCGCCGGCCGCGAGCGCCGAGTACACGGCGGCGGTGCGCCGGGCGACCATGTTGACGGTGAAGCCGTCGACCAACAGGTGGTGGTAGCGGTGCAGCCACAGGTGGCGGTCCTCGGCCACCTTGAACAGCGCGAACAGGAACAGGTGGTCGTGCTCGGTGTCCAGCGGCCGGGCGAAGTCCGCGGCGATCCAGGCCCGCGCGGCGGCCCACGGGTCCGCCTCCCCGCTCACGTCGACGACGTGCAGGGACCACTCCAGCTCCTCGGCCGGCACGATCCGCGCGGCGGGCCCGGTCTCCGTCCCGGTGAACCGCAGCCGCAGGGTCTCCGCCTCGGCGACCACCCGGCGCAGCGCCGCCTCGAACAGCCCCGCGTCCACCGGACCGCCGATTTCCAGGAATTCGCCGGTGTTGAAGACGGTGTTCTGCGGATTCAGCTGCTGCGCGTACCAGACACCCGACTGGGCGGCGGTCAGCGGCAGCAGGACATCCTGGAGGTCGGACACGGCCACTCACCCTCAATACCTCGACGAAAACCAACCGGAAACCATGTCTAACAGCGGCCGGGAAGCCCGGACAACGCCGCTTGCAGAAAGCTGCCACGCCTTGGTGGCCACCGGGCCGCGTGCTAGCGTCGCGGCATGAAGGAGAACGGCACGAAGGAGTCCGGGCCGACCCCTCCGAAGGGGGAGCTGGTCGACCGCTACATGCCGGAATGGCATTTCCGCGAACACCACTGGGTGGCCGTCACCGCGCCCCCGGAGGAGGTGCTGGCGGCGGCCCGCGAGATGACCTGGCGGGAGGCCCCGGTGGCGCGCTTCCTGCTCGCGTTCACCAAGAACACGTTGCGCCCGGACGGCCGGGTCCTGGACGACTTCGCGATGGGCGGCGAGACCGTACTCGCCCTGTCCGACGACGAGTTGGTGTACGGGGGGATCGGCTCGCCGGCCGGTCCCGTCACTCCTGACCGGCCGATGGCCGAGGTCTTCCGGGACTACGCCGAGCCGGGTTGCACCAAGGTCGTCTTCACCCTGCGCTGCGCCGGCGGGGTGCTCTCCACCGAGACCAGGATCCTGGCCACCGACGACGCGGCGAAACGCAGTTTCGGGCGGTACTGGAAGGTCATCCGCATTCCCAGCGGAATGATCAGGATCGCGCTCCTGGCGGCCGTCAAGAAACGCGTTGACAAAACGGCCTGAAGGGCCCCGGGCATGTAGCCCGGGGCCCTTTGCTTTCGGGCCCTTCCGTTCGCCTCGGGATCAGCCCGTGGCGTCCCGGACGAGTTCCACGAACCGGCCCGCCGTGGAGTTCCGGTAGAAGTCCTGGGTGGTCACCTTCGGGAGTCCCTGGTCGCGCATTTCCCGGAGCACCCGGATCACCAGCAGGGAATTCCCGCCGAGCTCGAAGAAATTGTCCTGGAGCCCGACCTCGGCGCCGAGCGCGTGGCTCCACAGCTTGAGGACCTGGTCGGTCAGCGGGTCCGCGCCGCCCGTGGCGGCGCCGGTTTCGGCCGGGGCCGCCACGGCGCCGGGCGCGGGCAGCGCGGCGGTGTCCACCTTGCCGTTGATGGTCAGCGGGATCGCCGGCACGGCGGTGACCGAGGCGGGCACCATGTACCCGGGCAACACCCCGCGGGCGTGCGCGAGGACGTCGGCCGGGGCGGCCGTGCCGCGCAGCGCCACGTAGGCGTCGATCCGGGCGGTGGCCGCGTCGCCGGGGGTGTCGTGGTTGAGCACGGTGGCCGCGCCGGTCACGTCCGGGTGGCCCAGCAGCACGTTGCGGATCTCGTCCAGCTCGATCCGGTGGCCGCGCACCTTGACCTGGCTGTCCAGCCGGCCCAGGTGGTCCAGGGCGCCGTCCGGGCGCAGCCGGCCGCGGTCACCGCTTCGGTAGATCCGGCCGCCGCCGTACGGATCCTCGACGAACCGCTGGGCGGTCAGCTCCGGCTGTCCGAGGTAGCGGTCGGCGACGCCGGCGCCACCGACCCAGATCTCGCCGGGCACGCCGACCGGCAGCAGCCGGCCGCGCGGGTCGCGCACCGACAGCGACCAGCCGGGCAGCGCCGGGCCGACCTTGCGGCCGGTGGCGAGCACGTCGGCCGGGGTCACGGTGTGCGCGGTGACGTGCACGGTGGTCTCGGTGATGCCGAACATGTTGACCAGCCGGCAGGCGGTGGGCGAGTGCCGGGCGAACCAGGGGGCGAGCATCCGCACGTCCAGCGGCTCGCCGCCGAACACCACCAGGCGCACGGCGAGCGCGTCGGCGGGCGCCGGCCGGTCGGTCTCGACCAGCTGGGCGAAGGCGGACGGCGTCTGGCTCAGGACGGTGACCCGCTCGCGCACCAGCTGGGCGTGGAACAGCTCCGGGTCCCGGGTGGTCCAGTGGCCGACGACGACGAGCCGACCGCCGGTGAGCAGGCAGCCCCAGATCTCCCAGACCGAGAAGTCGAAGGCGCTGGAGTGGAACAGCGTCCACACGTCGTCCGGGCCGAGCCGCAGGTCCCCGCGGGTGGCCTCGACCAGCGCCGCGACGTTGCGGTGCGGGATGACGACGCCCTTGGGGCGGCCGGTGGAGCCGGAGGTGTAGATGACGTAGGCGGGCGCGGCGCCGTCCTCGGCGCGGGGCGCGGCCGGGGCGGTGTCGCCGAGGGCGCGCAGCTCCGCCGGGGTGACGACGCGCACGCCGTCCAGGTCCGCCGGGAGGCCCTCACCGGTGCCGATGACGACGCCCGCCCCGGCGTTTCCGACGGTGTAGCGCAGCCGGTCCTCGGGGTAGCGCAGGTCCATCGGCACGTACGCGCAGCCCGCCTTGAGCACGCCGAGCAGGCTGATCACCAGGTCCGCGTCGCGCTCCAGGGCGACGCCGACCATCGAGCCGGGGGGCACGCCGAGGGCGCGCAGCCCGGCGGCGGTGCGCTCGGCGAGGGCGTCCAGCTCGGCGTACCGGAGGCACACGTCGCCGGCGGTGAGCGCGACGGCGTCCGGCCGTTCGCGGACCACGTCGGCGAAGAGTCCGTCGATCGTGCGGACGGCGGACTCGGCCCGCCCGGCCGGCGGGGTGACGCCGAGGGCCAGGACGTGCTCCGCCTCGGCCGGGGTGAGCAACTCGACGGTCTCCAGTACCCGGCCCGGGTCCGCCGCCAACTGCCGTGCCACGTGGGCGACGTGGTCGGCGAATCGCGAGGCGACGACCGGCGCCAGCTCGCTCGGCCGGTAGCGCAGCACCCCGGCCGCCGTACCGTCCGCGGCCACGGTGAGGTGCAGCAGGCCGGGCAGTGCCGGCGCCAGCTGCGCCACCCGCCACTGGCCCGCGCGGGCCTCCTCGACCAGCACGCCGATCCCGCCGAGGTCGAGCACGCCGCCCTCGTACGCGGGCCGTCCGGCCAGGTGGGCCGCCACGTCCTGCGCCTCGTCCACCGGAGCGCCCGTGCCGTACCGGGCGAGCACCAGGGCCGCGGCGCCGACGAGCAGGGCGGCGTCCCCCGGCAGGCCGTCCGGCAGCGGGAGCTCCGCGACGGCCCCGGCCGCGGCCGGCTCGCCCAGGCCCCACTCCGGCGCGACGGGCGCGACGGGTGCGGAGGAGGGCCCGGGCGCCGCCTCGGCGAAGGTCAACGCGGCACCGTCCACGGCCAGTTCGTGCCGCGCGACGAGTACCAGGTCGGCCGCGTCGTCGGCGTAGCGCAGCAGCACCGCGCGCAGCGGCGGCCCGGCGGCCCGCAGCGGACGTTCGGCCTCGCGCCGGGCCCGGGCGGCCGCCCGCGGGTGGCCGGCGGGCAGGTCCACCCGCTCCTCCCACAGCGGCAGGTCCGCCAGCTCGGCGCGGACCCGGCCGGCGGCGGTGCGCAGCCGCCGTGCCAGCTCCCCGGCCTCGACGGCGCCCGGCAGCCGGACCACCAGGCTGTGGCAGGACGCGGCCTGACTTCTCGACATGGACGGACACTCCTGACGGTGGTGCGAACGGGCGAACGGGACGTGGGCGGGCGTCAGCGGGCGCTGAAGCCGCCGTCGACGGTGAGCGTGGTCCCGGTGACCTGCCGGGAGTCGTCGCCGGCCAGCCAGAGCGCGGCGCCGGCGATGTCCTGCGGCTCGATGAGGGCGTTCATCGGCTGCGCCTGGACGAAGATCTCCTCGTGCTCGTCGACGGCGACGTCCAGCGAGCGGGCGATCTCGGCGAGCATCCGGCCCTCGTGCAGCGGGTCGTCGCGCACCGAGCCGGGGCACAGGGCGTTGACCCTGACCCGGAAGGGCGCGTAGTCGAGCGCGGCGGCCTTGGTGAGGCCGATCAGGCCGTGCTTGGCGGCGACGTACCCGGCGAAGTGCCGGTAGCCGACCAGCCCCGCGGTGGAGGCGACGTTGATCACGCTGCCGGAGCGCTGCTCGACCATGGCGGGCACGACCGCCTTCGTCATCCGCCAGGCGCCGGTGAGGTCGATGCCGACCATGAGGTCCCACTCGTCCTCGGCGATCTCGTGGACGGCCTTGCCCGAGGGGGCGGCGATGCCGGCGTTGTTGAGCAGGACGTCGACGGTGCCGAAGCGGTCCAGGGCCTGCTCGGCGGCGCGCGTGACGTCGGCCGGGTCGCGGACGTCGGCGGCGACGGTGTGGACGGCCGCGCCGTGCGCCCGGCAGAGCTCGGCGGTGTGCGCCAGCTGGCCCTGCGAGCCGAGCGGGTAGGGCACGCCGTCGAGGTCGCCGGCGACGTCGACCAGCACCAGGTCGGCGCCCTCGGCGGCGAACCGGACGGCGCACGAGCGGCCCAGGCCGCGGGCGGCGCCGGTCACGACGGCCGTCCTGCCGCTCAGGCGGCCGGTGGCGGGCTCGTTCACGCACCCACCCCGCTTCGCTCGGCAGGGGCGTTCACCCACGTGCGGCTCGTGGCCGCTCGCTTGCCTCGCGCGCTCACGAGGCGGCGCCCGAGGGAGCGGCGAGCGCGGCGGCGACGGCGTCGACCACCGGCAGCGGGGACTCGGTGAGGTACATGTGGCCGCCCTCCGGCTCCACCAGCCGGAACCCGGCGGTGGTGGCCGCGCGCCACTCCCCGGCCTGCTCGCGGGTCACCAGGGTGTCCCCGGTGGCGCGCAGCGAGGTGATCGGGGTGCGCAGCGGCTCGTCCGTCGCGGGCCGGTAGTCCTCGTGCATCCCGACGTCCGCGCGCAGGATCGGTAGCAGCAGTTCGCGCATGTCCGGGTCGGCCAGTGCGTCGTGCTGGTAGCCGGCGAACTCCTGGACCCGGGCGAGGAAGGCGTCGTCGTCCAGGCCGGTGGCGCGGCGGGTGCGCGGGGTCCACGGGCCGGGCGAACCGCTGACGAAGAGGTGGACGAGGTCGACCGCGGGCTGCTGCTCCAGTCTGCGGGCGAGCTCGAAGGCGAGCACCGCGCCGAGGCTGTGCCCGAACAGCGCGACCGGCCCGTCGGCCAGGTCCGCGACCCGCGGGGCGAGCACGTCGGCGGCGGTCGCCGCGTCGGTGAACGGCTCGTCGAGGAACAGCTCCTCGCGACCGGGCAGTTGGAGCGGGATGATGCGCGGGGCGTGTGCGGGGAGGTTCTTCCACCCGCGGTAGAAGCCGGCGCCGCCCCCCGCGAAGGGCAGGCACACCAGGGAGTGGGTCATGAGCGGCATCGCTTTCTGGGAAGCTGCGTGGTGGCTGCACGGTGACCGGGGGCGTGGCCGCCCGCGGGCGGCCGGACGTCCACGCTGTCATCGGGCCCCGACCGCGGGCAACGGGCGTTGCAGATTGCTGCCAACGCCCGCCGCCCGCAGTGCCGTCGGGGTGCCGTCGGGGTGGTTCAGGCGCCGTTCATGGCGTCGGCCAGGGACTTCGGCCGCATGTCGGTCCAGTGCTCGTTGATGTAGTCGAGGCAGGCCTGACGGCCGTCCTCGCCGAACACGGAGGTCCAGCCGGCCGGGATCTCGGCGAAGGAGGGCCAGAGCGAGTGCTGGTTCTCCTCGTTGACGAGGACCAGGTAGCGGGCGTCGTCGTTCTCGAACGGGTTGCTGGCCATGGCGGGCCTTCCTCGGGTCGGAGCGGAAGAGTCGGAGCAGGAAGAGTTACGGGCGGGATCAGGCGGCCTTGACCGACCGGAGCCGGTCGAGGAAGTCGGGCAGCCGGTCCACGCCCCAGTACTTGTCGAAGCCGCAGATGAAGAACGGCACGCCGAACACACCGTCGCGGTGAAGGGAGTTGAGGGCGGCCATGCCCAGCTCGCGGATCTCCGGGTCCTCGTGGGCCCGGGCCAGCGCCTCCGGGTCGGCGCCGATGGTCTCGCCGATCTTGCGCATGGTGTCGGGCCGCGAGATGTCCTCGCCGCGCTCCCACCGGGTGCGGTACGTCTCGGCGATGAACTCCCGCCCGGCGCCGAGGCGGTCGGCGGCCAGGTAGGCGAGGTGCGAGACCTCCCAGCGCGGTGCCGGGTCGACCGGCCAGACCATCTCCAGGTCGCGGGCCCGGGCCAGGCGCCGGACGTCCTGCAGGATGTAGAGGTGCTTCTCCTTGGACATCGGGACGTACGGGAGCCGGATGTTGCTCTGCTCCAGCTCGTCCTGGGCGGACGGGTCCGGCTCCCAGAACGGCAGCCACTCGATCCGGTCGGCCTCCAGCGGGTGGTGGTCGACCAGGTCGCGGTAGGCCATCCAGGAGTAGGGGCTGCGGAAGGAGAAGTACCAGCGCGGTGCACGTCGTGCCATCGCCGCCTCCAGCCTTTCTGAACGGGTGGTTCGAACTGCCCGGTCGTCCGGGCTAGATGGTGATGCCGCCGTCGATCTGGAGGACCGCGCCGGTGATGTACGCGGCCTTGTCCGAGACCAGGTAGGCGACCAGGTCGGCGACCTCCTCCGCGGTGCCCATGCGGCGCAGCGGGATCGAGGTCAGCGCCTCCTTGCGGGCCTTGTCGTTCATCGCGGCGACCATGTCGGTCTCGATGAAGCCGGGGGCGACGGCGTTGACCCGGATCCCGGCGCGGCCGCTCTCCTTGGCCAGGGCGCGGGTGAAGCCGATGATCCCGGCCTTGGACGCGGAGTAGTTGGTCTGGGTGCCGTGGCCGTAGACCCCGGCGACCGAGGAGATGTTGACGATCGAGCCGCCGCGGCGCTTCATCATGCCGAACACCACGGCGCGGCAGACGTGGTAGACGCCGTCCAGGTTGGTGTCGATGACCTGGCGCCACTGCTCGTCCTCCATCAGGACGAGCGGGTTGTCGCGGGTGATGCCGGCCGCGGTGACGGCCGCCGCGACCGGGCCGAGGCCGTCCTCGGTGGCCTCGATCCAGGCCCGGACGGCGGCGCCGTCGGCGACGTCCACCCGGGTGCCGGTGATCCGCACGCCGTGTTCGTCGCCGGTCTTCTCCAGGCTGCGCGCGGCCTCGTCGTCCGAGCGGTAGCAGAAGGCGACGTCGAAGCCGTCCCGGGCGAGCGCCGTGACGGTGGCCCGGCCGATGCCGCGCGAGCCGCCGGTGACCAGGGCCACCCGGCTGGTGGTGTCCGACATGGTGGTGCTCTCTCCTCAGACGGTGGCCGGGCGCAGCGCCTCGGCGGGGCGGAAGGCCATCACGATCCGGCCGACGGTCATCACGGGTTCGCCGGCCGAGCGGGTCTCGCCCTCGAACAGCACGGTGTCGTCGACCCGGCGGTCCAGCCGGACGACGTGCTCCAGGACCTCGCCGGGCAGCACGGGGCGGTGGAACTCGACGCCGGTCATGCCGCCGAAGAGCATCACCTGCCCGCTCAGCACGTCCGGGTTGGGGTCGTCCCAGGTGGCCAGCACCCCGGCGGACTGGCACCAGGACTCGACCAGCAGCGAGGACGGGTAGGCGAAGTCCTCGGCGGGGGTGTCCGCGCCGAGCTTCTCGTACCAGGGCTCGTTGCAGGTGACGGCCTTGAGGGCGGTCAGCCGCTCGCCCGGGACGAGGTCGACGACCCGGTCCACCAGGAGCATCGGGAAGCGGTGCGGCAGCCGGGCGCGGATGTCGCGCTGCCCGATGGTGGCCTGGGCCGAGAAGCCGGTCATGCCGTCACCTCCGCGAGGGCGTAGCGCAGCCGGACGCTCGCCGCCGGGCCGCGCCCGGTGGCCAGCTTGGCCCGGCACTGCCAGTCGCCGGCCGCGGTCCGCTTCCACTCCATGGCGATCTCCAGCTCGTCACCGGGGAAGACCGGCCCGGTGAACCGGGTGGACTCCACGGCGGCCAGCGCGGCCCCCTTCGCGTCGGCGGGCAGGGTGGCGAGCGCGCTCTGGTGGGTGCACTCGACCAGGCAGACGCCGGGGAAGATCGGGAAGCCCGGGTAGTGGCCGGGCAGCACGGTCTCGGTGTCCTCCACCCGGAAACGGGCCGCGGTGCGCAGCTCGTCGGTGGCGGGCAGCACCTCGACCGCGCCGCCGAGCGGGCCGGCGGCGGGCATCAGGCGGCCTTCGCCGCGTCGAGCCGGCCGAGCAGGACGTCGTACGCGTTCCGCAGGGTGGTGATCTGCTTGAGGTCCGACTCGGGCAGCTTCACGCCGTACTTCTTCTCCAGCACGACGACGATCTCCAGCGCCATCAGCGAGTCGACCTCCAGGTCGTCGACGAAGCGGGCGTCGTCGGTGACCTCCTCGGCGTCGACGTCCAGCACCTGGGCGACCACGGCACGGAGTTCTTCCTTGTCCAGCACGATTGCCGTTCCTTTCGGAGGAGTTGGGGCTCAGCGCAGGCCGAGCAGGGCGCAGCCGACGGTGCCGCTGCGGTCCACGGAGGTGATCACGCCGACCCGTCCGGCCGCGTCGGCCGGGTGGTCGGCCGCGTACGAGAGCAGAGCGGTGGCCTGGAACGCGGCCGCGGCCGCCCCGGTGTCGCCGATGAGCCCGGTCAGCGTCAGGTCGGCGTACCCGTCGGCGCCGAGCACGGCGTGGACGGCCTCGGTCTCGCCGCGGCCCTCGCGGCCGGGTGCGCCGGAACGGGCCACCGCGACGACCTGCTCCGGTTCGACGCCGGCCCGCTCCAGCGCCGCGCGCAGGGCGGCGGCCAGCACGGGGGCGGGGTCGCCGTCGAGGACGACGCGCAGTTCGACGCCGAGGAGTTCGGCCAGCACCGGCTGGTCCGGGTCCCCGGGCGCGTACGGCTCGACGAGGAGCATCGCGCAGCCCTCGCCGAGGGCGGGCGCGCCGGTGTCGGCCGCGTCGCCGCTGTGGTGCTCCAGCCAGGACCGGGCCTGGCTGAACTCCTCGGCCGCGCCGCACAGGACGGTCCGGGCGCGGCCGGTGCCGAGCAGCCGGCGCGAGTAGTTGAGCGCGTGCAGGCCGGCGGTGCGCCCGCCGGCGATGGTCGCGTTCGGGCCCTTCAGCTGGTACCAGATGGCGCTCTGGCCGGCCGCGCAGTTCATCACCGTGTTGGGGAAGCGCGCGGGGTCGACGAAGAAGGGCTGCTCGCCGGTGAGCGAGTCCCGGGTGAAGTCCATCATCGACTGGGCGCTGCCGGTGGTGGTGCCGAGGGCGAACGCGGCGCCCTCGCCGGTGCCGACGGCCCGGTTGCGCGGCCCGTCGTCGAGCAGCGCGCCGACGGCGGTGACGGCGAGGCCGGTGACCCGGTCCATCGAGCGGGTGCCCTTCTTGCCGAGCACCTCGCGGATCGCGAAGCCGGGCACGACGTGGCCGGTCCCGTCGGGGGTGGTGCCGTGTTCGGCGCCGAGCGCGGTGACGGTGCCGCGGCGCTCGCGCAGGCCCTCGGTGAAGGCGGTGCGGCCGATGCCGTAGGGCGACACGGCCGACCAGGCGGTGATCACCGGGCGTCCGGCGCCCGTGGTGAGGGTGGTCATGACCGTCACCGGTTCCTTTCGGTCAAGGGGTCAGTGGTGCGGGGCGTTCAGAGGAAGACGACCATCCGGTACTCGGCCCAGCGCGCGGCGGTCGCGCCCGCCGGGGCGAGCTCGACGCCGTCGACGAGCGGGAGCGGGGAGCGCAGCGCCGCGATGTCGGGCTCCTCGACGAGCACCCGTACGCCCGCGCCGAGCAGCGTGCGCAGGCCCTGGCGGGGGTCGGTGAGCGTGTCGACGGTGCGGTTGCCGATCCGCAGCGGCGGCGGCGGTGCGGCGTCCAGGGCGTAGCCGACGGCCGAGCCGCGCAGCAGGACGTCCAGGCCGCCGAGTTGGCGGTGCAGTTCGGTGGCGAGGTACAGCTCGTCGAAGAACTGCTTGTCGAGCGCGCCGCGGTAGCCGCGTTCGACGATGGCCAGCACCCGGCCGTCCGTCGGGTCCGTCGGGTCGCCGGCCATCAGATCACCCCCATCAGCAGGGTCTTGTCCGCGGCGGCGACGTTGGCGGCGTAGCCGGCCGGCGGGCGGAGCACGACCTGGGGGAGGTGGTCCACGGCGCCGCGGTCGTCGCTGCAGAACCGGCAGCCGTACCAGTGGAGCCGGTCCGGGTGGGCGGTGAGCAGCTCCTCGGCGAGCGTGGCGAGGGAGGGGTACTCCCGGTTCCAGTCGGCGAGGTTGCGCGGCTTGTCCGGGCCGAGCGGCTTCTGGGTGAGCAGGGTGGCGTAGCCGCAGGTCCACACCTGCACGGTGGCACCACGCTCCAGCAGGGCCTGGGTCAGCCGCAGAGCGGTGGTGACCTGGTCCGATGCGTGGGGGGCACCCATGAGGGTGATGAGCACGTCCGTGTGCGGGATCCGTCTGGCCACCTCAGTGCCACACCACCCGGACGGCCGGATCGAGGATCCAGCCCGCCACGACGTCCATCCCGACCACCCGGAGCTCGGGGCGCAGGGCCGCCCCGTCCAGGCCGTGCTGGGCCAGCGAGAAGCTGTCCGCGGCGAGGACCCCGCCCTCCTCCTGGAAGCGGTCGAGGTCGGAGTCGCTGCCCGGGACGGCGAGCACGACGCCGTCCTGGACGAGGAAGAGGAGCGCCGACTGCCCGGTGAGCACCTGGGCGACCGCGTCGCGCCGGAAGCCGGCGTCCTGGGCGACGCGGCCCTGGCTCTCGATGAGCAGCAGGCGCGGCGTGGAGCCCTCCCACACCTCGACCCCGCTCGCGGAAACCGTCTCGCTGAGCTCGTTCACGCCTGCTGCACTCCGTTGACGGCGTCGAGCACGCGCTGGTCGAAGCTCACCAGGCTCCAGTCGCGGCGGTTGCCGATCACCGCGTAGCCGTGCACGATGCGGCCGGTCGCGGTCTTGACCAGCTCGCCGTCGCGCAGGACGTAGAAGTCCATGCGGGAGGTGTAGGTGAAGTCCTTGAAGACCTCCTCGACGGTGTACACCGTGTAGAGGTCCTCCTCCATCAGCGCCTCGTCGAGGATGCGGATGTCGGAGCGCGGCACGACCGGGATCCACTTGCGGTCGTCCAGCAGGGTCTTGATGGAGATGCCGCGGTCCGCGACGAAGCGGTCCTTGCCCTCCTCCATCAGCCGCAGGTAGCCGGACATCTGGATGCGCTCGGTGAAGTGGCAGTACGGGTAGGGGATGTTCCACTTCCACGCGTACGCGTTCTGCCCGGCCGTCAGCGAGGCGAGGATCTCCTCCTCGGCGGGGGCGGTGGTGCCGGCCGCGCGCTCCAGGTCGTCGCCGAGCTTGGCGACGGCGAAGCGGGCGAGCAGCGCGGGCACCTCGCCGGCCGCCTCCAGGTAGGTGTCGATCCGCAGCGAGACGCGGACCTTGGAGGTGACGGCCTTGAGGACCTCGCCGTCGCGCTCGACCCGGATGACGACCTTGAGGCCGATCGTGCCGTCCTCGTCCTTCGTCCACGGCACGACCTCGGCCTCGCCCACGTCGTCCATGTGGAAGGCGTGCAGGATGCGGGTGTCGATCGAGACGAGGTCGAGGCCGAGGCCGTGCTCCTCGTAGAGCGCGCGGGCCGGGAGGCCGGCCTGCCGGAAGTGGTCGAGGACGGCCTCCTCGACGAGGTAGTTGACGTGCTTGAAGCCGATCCAGGTGCAGATGTTGGAGCCCTCGTAGCGGGGGCGGACCTGGGTGGCGGTGGAGGTGGTCAGCAGCGCCTTGACGGCGGTGTCCGTGACGAGGGTCATCGCTGGAGCTCCAGGGCGGTTGGTCGGGCGTGGCCGTCGGACGGCGACAGGCCCGGGACGGTGTGGACGAACTCGGCGACGGCGGCGGCGAACCGTCCGGGCGCGTCGAGCATCGGGAAGTGCCCGCAGCCGGGCAGGACGAGGGAGCGGGCGTCGGGCAGGGCCCCGGCGAGCGCCACGCCCTCCCCGGGCGGGGCGGCGAAGTCGGTCTCGCCGGCCAGCACCAGGGTGGGCAGGGCGAGCCGGTCGGCCGCCAGCGCGGGCGTGCGCAGGTACAGGTCGAAGAAGCGGAACCAGCCGTACGGGCCGACCCGTTCGCGCACCCGCTCGCCCATGGCCCGCCGCAGGTCGGCCGGGACCCGGCCGCCGGAGTGGGCCCGGATCCCCTCCTCCATGATCAGGTGGAAGTCGTTCAGGTAGTAGCTGATGGTCTCCCAGTCGAACTGCTCGGCGCGCGAGCGGTAGAACGGCGAGACCAGGACGAGCGCGCGGACGCCGTACTTGCGCGGCGCGTCCACGCCGGCCCGCAGTTCGCGGTCCAGCAGGTCGAGCAGGACGTTGGCCGCCATCGAGTGCGCGACGACGACCTCGGCGCCGCCGGGCACCGACTCCAGCGCCTGGGCGAGCCGGCCGGCCAGGTCGGTCCCGGCGCCGAGGTCGGCGATCGTCTCGGTGCGCCAGGGCAGCCGGGCGGTCCACAGCCGCAGGCCGTCCGGCAGTTCGGGGAGCGCGGGCTCCCACACGCTGTCGTTGGCGGCCAGGCCGTGCAGCAGCAGCACGCGGGGACCGGTGCCGTCGGTGCGCCGCTCGACGGAGACCGGGCGCAGGTCGAGCTCGCTCTCCACGGCGTCGCCGCTCATGCCGCTTCGGGGGCGAGCACCAGCAGGTCGGCCCGGGCGTCGTCGCCCGCGCCGCCGGTGACGGCCTGGACCGGGCCCGGCTCGCCGGCGTCGAACAGCCCGACCGCCGCCGCCACCTGGAGCAGCCCGGAGGCGCCGGAGGCCTTGCCGAGGTGCGCGGGCAGCTCCCAGCGCAGGCCTCGCTCGTCGGGTGCGGCGGCGCCGCGGCGGTAGCCGCCGAGCACCGCGCGGACGGTCGCCGAGCGGGCGGCGGCGGCCGCGCGGGACTCGACCACCAGGGCCGCGCCGCCGTCGACGGCGCGCTCGCCGCCGAGCAGCCGGCGCACCACCTCGTTGTCCGGCTCGACGCCGAGCACGAGGACGCGCTCGGCCCGGCCGGCGTTGATCAGGGTGGTGGCCCAGTGCAGCGCGTCCAGGCCGGAGGTCTCGCCGTTGCAGACCATCAGGTTGGGGCCGCGCAGCCCGTAGCGGATCGCCGCCGAGGAGGCGATGACGTTGCTGGAGGCGTTCGGCAGGTCCATCGGCGAGGTGGCCGTGACGGTGCCCTCGCGCAGGGTGTCCAGCGCGCGGGTGACGGTGTCCAGGTTGCCGAAGTTGGAGCTGGCGACCACGCCGACGCTGACGGCCGGCACGGTGATGCCCGCCTTCTCGTCGGCGCCGAGCAGCCCGGCGTCGCGCAGTGCGGCGGCGGTGAGCGCGTAACCGAGCTGGGTCGCCCGGTCCTTGTAGCGCAGGCCCTTCTTGCCGACGTGCGCGGCCGGCTCCACCGGGGTCCCGCCGGGGGCGGGCCCGTCGGCGAGGGCGCGGACCGTCTCGGTGCCGGGCAGCAGCACGGCGGCACCGGTGACCACTACGTTCATGCGCCCGCCTCGTTTCGCTCGGCAGGGGCGTCCACCCGTGCGCACCTCTTGTCGATGAGCTCACGTCGTCCGCTCATTGGGTCCCCTCCACGATGGCCACGGCGTTGATGCCGCCGAAGCCGAAGGCGTTCAGCTGCGCGAGCCGCAGCGTCCGGTCGGTGGCGGCCTCGCCGGTGACGAAGCTGAACTTCGCGGCCTCGTCCACCGGGTCCTCCAGGCCGACGGTCGGCGGCACCCGGCCCTCGTTCAGGGCCCGGACGCCGACGATCAGGTTGATCAGGCCGGAGGCGCCCGAGGTGTGGCCGGTCATCGACTTCACCGCGGTCATCAGCGGGCCGGAGGCGTCGTCGCCGAGCACCGCGGCCAGGGCGGCGGCCTCGGCCTCGTCGTTGAGCAGGGTGCCGGTGCCGTGCACCATCACCAGGTCGAGGTCGGAGGGCTTGACGCCGGCCAGCCGGTGGGCGGCGTGCATGGCCTCGGCGATGCCCTCCGGGGAGGGCGCGGTGACGTGGAAGGCGTCGCAGTTGACGGCCACGCCGCGCAGCCGGGCGTGCACCTGCGGGGCGCCCTCCTCGGTGCGGCGCAGCACGATCGCGGCGGCGCCGTCGCCCATCAGCACGCCGGTGCGGTTGCGGTCGAAGGGCCGCACCCGGTCCGGCGGCGTCGCGTGGACGCGCTCCAGCAAGCCGTACATGGACTCGGTGAGGACGTCGACCCCCGCCACGATGACGGTGTCGGGCGCGTCCGGGCCCTCCTGGTCGAGCAGGTCACCGGCCAGCGCGAGCGCGTACAGCGAGGCCGAGCAGGCGTTGGAGAAGGTGTGGGTGACGTCGGCGTTGAAGCGTTCCTTCAGGCCGGTGCCGAAGTGCAGCCCGGAGTCGGCGAACGGCGAGCCGTCGGCCCACCACAGCTCCAGCGAGCGCAGTTCGCGCAGGCCGGTGCCGACCAGGATCGGGATGCCGGACAGGTCCTCGCCGAGGCCCGCGTCGGCGGCGGCCTGGGCGATCGCCTCGTGCAGCAGCCGGCTCGCCCGGCCCGGGACGTCCTCGCCCGGGGCGGGGCGGTCGTCGACCTCGTACGCGTGCTGGGCGCGGAACCTGGTGCGGTCGAAGCCGCGCAGTTCGGCGCGGCCGGAGACGCCCGCGCACAGGTTCTCGAAGAGCTCGCCGACACCGGAACCGGTGGCGGCGACGGCGCCCATCCCGATGATGGGGCGGATCGTCATGACGCCTCCTTGGTCGCGTCGTACCGCCCGAGCAGGACCGCCGCGTTGTTGCCCCCGAACGCGAGACCGTTGTTCTGGACGATCCGCAGGTCGGCCTCGACCGCCTGGTTGGGCACGCAGTCGACGTCGCACTCGGGGTCGGTGGTGACGTGGTTGATGGTGGGCGGGATGAACCGGTTCCGGATCGCGAGCGCGCAGCCGATCGCGCCGAGCGCGCTGGCGGCGCCCATGCTGTGGCCGAGCATCGACTTCATCGAGACCGTGCGCGGCGGGGTGTCGCCGAACACCTGCCGGATGGCGCCGGCCTCGGTGATGTCGTTGGCCTTGGTGCCGGTGCCGTGCGCGGAGATGAGGTCCACCTCCTGCGGCTTGACGCCGGCGTTGTCCAGGGCGAGCCGCATCAGCTCGGCGACGCTGTCCCGGTCCGGGGCCACCTGGTGGTGGGCGTCGCAGTTCAGCCCGTAGCCGAGCACCTCGGCGTAGATGGTGGCGCCGCGCTCCAGCGCCGAGTCCAGCCGCTCCAGGACGAGCACGCCGGCGCCCTCGCCGGTGAGGATGCCCTTGCGGTCGACGTCGAAGGGCTGGCAGCGGTCGGGGGCGATGGTGCCGAGCCGGTAGAAGCCGGTGAAGGTCTTGCGGCACATCGCGTCCGCGCCGCCGCAGAAGGCGAACTCCGCCTCGCCGGAGCTGACGGCGTCGAAGCCGTAGCCGATGGCGTAGTTGCCCGCGGAGCACGCGGTCGGGATGGTCAGCGCCTCGACGTCGGTCAGGCCCAGTTCCTGGGCGATGGCCGCCGACAGCCGCCCGGCCGGCACTCGCCGGGCGGCCGTCGGGTCGAAGGTGCCGGTGCCGTCGGCGAGTTCGCGCTCGACCAGCTGGTCGAGGTCGTAGCTCTCGCCGTCGGTGGTGCCGATGGAGATCAGCCCGCGCCGGCCGCGCAGCCGCGCCAGGTCGAGGCCGGAGTCCTCCAGGGCCATCCGGGCCGCCGCGGTCGAGAACTGCGCGGCCCGGCCGAGCTGTTCGACGTCCAGCGTGCGGATCCAGTCCCGCGGGTCGAAGTCGGTGATCTCGCACCCGTTGGCGTGGGCGAAGCCCTCGGTGTCGAACACCGAGATGGGCCGGGCCCCGCTGCGGCCCTCGCGGAGCCCCGCGAGGAACTCCCGGACACCGAGGCCGATGCTGGACACCACCCCGAGCCCGGTGAGCACCACGCGGTGCCGCTGCGGCCCGGTGTGCCCGGTGCCGTTTCCTGCCGCCGTCATGGCGACCTCCCCATCCGTCGCAGCGTTGTCGGGACTACCAGCCGGCCGGCTCCGAGACGACCTCGTAGACGCCCTTGAGGTTGACCATGCGGGGCAGCTCGCTCTGGTTGATCACGACGCCGAACTCCTTCTCCAGGGCGGCGAGGATCTCGATCGCGCGGAGCGAGTCGGCGTCGTGGTCCTCCTTGAAGAGGCTGGTCTCGGTGACCTCGTCCTCCTCGATCTCCAGAATGTCGCAGACGATTTCCTTGATGGTTTCGAGGCGCTCGTCGCGGGTGGCGGTGGTCATGGTTCTCTCCTTTGTCCGGCCCGGTTCCCGGGCCGCGCGGAATGCATTGCCGGATGTGGTGCGGGATGCGGCGCGCGGTGTCGCGCCGGATCGAATAACCGTGCGGATGGAATTCTGCGAGCCCGGTTTCCGGACCCACAACGGCGGCTGCAACAACCTGCCACCGGCGTCCGGGAATTCAGCGGCGGACGGTCGCGGAAAGCCGCTCGCGCAGGTCCGCGACGAGCGCGTCGCGCTGCTCGACCAGGTAGAAGTGGCCACCCGGCAGGACGGTCAGGTCGAAGCCGGCCGGGGCGATCCCGGCCCAGGCCCCGACCTCGTCGGGGGCGACGTCCGGGTCGCCGTCGCCGACGTAGCCGACCACCGGGCAGGGCAGCGGCACGCCGGGACGCGGCGCGTAGCCGGCGACGGCCCGGAAGTCGGCGCGGATGGCGGGCAGCACGAGCTCGCGCAGGTCCTCGTCGGCCAGCAGCGCGGCGTCCGTGCCGCCCATCCGGCCGACCTCGGCGAGCAGTTCGTCGTCGCTGCCGAAGGCGGCGGTGCGCGGCGTCAGCAGGTGCGGGGCCTTGCGGCAGGAGACGGCCAGCAGCGCCGGGGCGATGCCGTGCCGCTGCGCGAGGCGCAGCGCGATCTCGTAGCCGACGGTGGCGCCCATGCTGTGGCCGAACAGCGCGAGCGGGGTGTCGAGGTAGGGGGTGAGCTCGGCGGTGATCGCGTCGGCGAGGTCCTCCAGGCGGGTCCACGGGTCCTCGGCGATCCGCTCCTGGCGGCCGGGGTAGCGCACGGCGAGGACTTCGACGTCCTCGCCGAAGGCGCGCCCCCAGCCGTGGAAGAAGCCGGCCGAGCCGCCGGCGTGCGGCAGGCAGAGCAGCCGCAGCCGCGGGGGTGCCGCCGTGGGGTACCGGCGCAGCCAGATGCTCTCGGTGGCCTGTGTCATCGGGGTGGTTCTCCTTGTCCGGTTCGGTGCTGGGGCCGGTCCTGGAACCCCGTCCCGGCCCCGGTCAGCCCAGCGCGGCCGGGCTGTTCAGCGACACCACCCCGGTCTCCGGCGCGATCCGGCGGATCAGGCCGGCCAGGGTCTTCCCGGGGCCGATCTCGACCAGCCGGCGGCAGCCGAGCTCGCCGGTGAGGGTGCGCACGGAGGGCTCCCAGAGCACCGGCGAGGTGAGCTGGCGGGTGGCCAGGGCGGGCCAGTCGCAGTCCCCGGCGTACGCGCGGGCGTCCGCGTTGGCGACGACCGGCAGGTGGGCCGGGGCGAAGGCGGTGTTCTTCAGCGCGGTCCGCAGCCGTTCGGCGGCGGGCTCCATGTACGGGCTGTGGAAGGCGCCGCCGACGGACAGCCGGATCATCTTGGCGCCGATCGAGGGCGCCTCGGCGCCGATCAGCTCGATGCCCTCGGCGGAGCCGGAGACCACGGTCTGGCCGGGCGCGTTGACGTTGGCGACCCACACCTCGGCGCCCCGCGCCCGTACCCGGTCGGTGAGTTCGGCGACCTGCTCCAGCGGGGCGGCGACCAGGACGCCCATGGTGCCGGGGCGCTCGTCGGCGGCGTCCCGCATGGCCCGGCCGCGGGCCGCCACCAGTGCGGCGGCGTCGGGCAGGGTGAGCGCCCCGGCGGCGGTGAGCGCGGCGTACTCGCCCAGGCTGTGGCCGGCCACGGCGGCCACCGGCCCGTCGAGCGCACCGCGGCGCACCGCCTCGGCGTACGCGACCATGGCCACCGTGAACACGGTGAGCTGCGCCAGGTCGGTGCGCCGCAGGTGTTCGTCCGGTGTGTCCAGGAGCAGTTCCGCGAGATCCTCTCCGGTGACCCCGGAGACCGCCGTGACGATTTCCCAGGACGGGGTTTCCCGCCAGGGCTCGCCCATTCCCGCTTTCTGCGTCCCCTGGCCGGGGAACACCAGACCGATCGGGTTCTGGTCCATTGACCCGCCTTCCACGCCGAATTCACCGGTGGGTACGGGGGCCCGCCGCCGGAGGTTTTCCGGAGGGCGGGTCCCCGCGCCGACGGCCGGCAGTTTCGGGGGAGTACGGCAGGCCATCGGGAAGGGGATTTCCGGGTGCTTGCGGTACCCGGCCCCCCTTTCCGCGGCCCATACAACCGAGGGCGCCGGGGGAGCGGCAACAGACCCTTCAGGAAGTTGCCACTCGCCCGGCGCCCGGTGGTTCGTTCCGGCCTCAGGCGCCCGGGTTGCCGCCCGGGTTGCCGCCGCCGGGCCCCGGCCGGGCGGGCCGCAGCAGGCCGAGTTCGGCGGCGCGCACGCCGGCCTGGAAGCGGGACTGCGCGCCGAGCATCGCCATGATCTCGGCGACGTGCCGGCGGTAGGTGCGCACCGAGACGGTGAGTTCGCGGGCGGCGACCTCGTCGGTGACGCCGGCCCGCAGCGCGCCGAGGATCTGCTGGGCGAGCGCGGCCCGGTCCCGGTCGCCGAAGACGATCCGCTCGCCGGCCGGAACGGCGTTGCGCCACACGCTCTCGTACAGCGAGCCGAGGGTGAAGACCACCTTGGGCTCGCGGATGACCGAGGCCCGGACGCCGGTGGCCGACTCGGCCACGACCAGCGCGGTCGTGCCGTCCACCAGCAGGGCCTGGAGCGGGGGCACCCGGGCCACCCGGATCGCCACCGGCCGCTCCTTGGCGAGCTGCTCGCGGACGAAGTCCTCGTCGATCATCGAAGGGTTCGTCAGCAGCCGTGCGGAGATGGTCTCTGCCGCGCCGTAGATCAGTCTTCGCTCGGCGAACTCGCTGAGCCCGGGCTCCTGTTCCTCGGCGCCGGGCATCCGGGCGTGCACGATGTCGATGCTGCGCACGGCACTGCGGATGAGGGCGGCGGCGGTGTCGAGCACCGCCCGGTAGCCGCCCTCCACCGTGGCGATCTGCTGGGCCCGGTGGCTGCGGTCGCGGTGGATGGCCACCGTGGACTCGATCAGCGCCCGCACTTCCAGGAGTGCTCTTTCCAGTTCGTCCTCTGCCTCGATGGGCACGTCGTACTCACCAGTTTCCCCGTTGGTGTTACTCACTGCGCCGCGGCTGGTGGGCCGCGGTCCTCCCCGTGTGGTCGGGGACGGCGCCCGGCCCTGTCCCGCAGGGCCCGCAGGGGCGCCTCAGTCGTGGAGCAGGCCCAGCTCGACCGCGCGCACGCCGGCCTGGAAGCGGGAGCTGGCACCGAGTTCGCGCATGATCTCGGCGACGTGGCGCCGGTAGGTGCGCAGGGACATGCTGAGGTCGCGGGCGGCCGCCTCGTCGGTGTAGCCGCTGCGCAGCCGCTCCAGGATGCTGCGGGTGAGCTCGCCGAGCAGGCGGGGGCTGAGCGCGAGGTGGTCGTCGAGCTTGCGGCCGAGCGACCAGGCGCCGGCGAAGAGCAGCTCCAGGGCGCGGACGGCGGCCCGGTCGTTGACCAGCGTGGCCTGGCCCTTGGCGTTCCCGGCGGCGGCGCGGACGAGGGCGGCGGCGCCGTCGGAGATGACGATGTCGCGCAGGTCGGCCTCGGAGACGCGGATCTCGAAGCGGGCGCCGGGCGCGTGGGCGAGCTTGGCCAGGGCGCAGTCGGCGACGCCGGGGGCGCAGAGGACCCGGACGACGGTGCCGGGGCGCATGGTGGTCAGGGCGTCGCGGGCGATCTGCTCGAAGGGCCCGGTGCCGGTGACGGCGACGCAGACCGAGTGCCGGGCGCCGTGCACGAGCTGTTCGACGGCCTCGCCGAGGGCGGTGACGTCGGTGTGCGGGGCGGGGGGACTCTGGTCGGGGCGCTGCCGGTACAGCGAGACGGTGGACTCGATCAGTGCCCGTGCCTGGAGCAGGGTCTTTTCGACGTGCGCGGCATGATCGCCCGGCGTCGATTCCTCCTGGCCAGGGCCGTTCGGCGAACCGGCTGCACTGTTCACTTGCGTCCCCCTTACGGTGGTGGTCTTTCCGTTCATTCGCCGTTCAACTGTTTAATCAAGAACATGTCAGATGACACCTGATCAGACCACCTGCGGCTGACAGTAGTTCGGGTGTTCGAAGCCAGTCAACCTTTGCTCAAATTCGCAGGTCAGGGGCCCTTGGGTCCGCACTCGGCGGGTGCGTCGCGGGAAGAGGGCGAAGGGCATCGCGAAGAACATCGCGAAGAACATCGCGATGGGCATATATCAGGCCGGGATTTTCCCACCACCGACCTGGCGAATCCCCAGTCGCCCTGGCATCAACCTGCACTCGGGCGCCGGAAAGGAGCGATCGGCATTCCGTTTTCCTCACGAGAAGTAGCCCGCCCCTCACCGCCGGTCGCGGCCCTGTCCCCTTCCGGCCAACCCTGAACTCGCCCGGCCGGCCTGGACTGGTCCGACCTTACGGTAAGCGGCGTGACCATACGTCAGACGGGGACTTTTCGGCCCATAACTTTGCCGGCCCGGCCGGCCACCGGCGCGACGGCGCGGTGGCGGACGGAGCCGTCGCCGGCGTCCCCGCGCTGAACCGTCCGGTCGCGCCACGCTGCGGACAACCGCACCCCTGTGGTCCTCACCCCTGTTCGGCGTGCCAGGCGGGCTGCCCCGGCGCGCCCCGAAGCCAGGAGACAGACGGCCCGTGACACGTCCCACCAACCTCACCGACCTGCTGCTGGACGTCGCCGAGCGGTATCCATCGGCAGGCCTCGGCCTCGGCCTCGGCCCCGGCACCGCCGACGCCGGTCCGGCCGATCAGACCTACCCGGCCCTGCTCGACGCCGCCCGGCGCGTCCTGACCGGCCTGCGGGGCCGCGGTCTGCGCCCCGGCGACCGGGTGGTGCTGATCCTGGAGCGCGCCGAGGAGTTCCTGCCCGCGTTCTGGGGCGCCGTGCTCGGCGGCTTCGTCCCGTGCCCGCTGGCCGCGCCGGCCGCCGCCGACCCGGAGCGGTGGGCCGCCCAGCTCGCCCACGTCGGCGCCCTGCTGGACGGTCCGCTGACGGTCACCACCGCGGGCCTGGCCGCCGCCCTCCCGCACGACCGGGAGCGCCCGCTCGCCGTCCTGGAGGAGCTGTCCGGCGAGCCCGCCGCGGAGCTGCACCGCGCCGCCCCCGGGGACACCGCCGTGCTGATGCTGACCTCCGGGTCCACCAGCAACTCCAAGGCCGTCATGCTCAGCCACGCCAACCTGCTGGCGTCGATGGCGGCCAAGAACGCCGCGCACCGGCTGGACGCCACCGACGTCACGCTGAACTGGGTCTCCTTCGACCACGTCGCCGCACTGCTGGAGTGCCACCTGCTGCCGCTGTCGGTCGGCGCCCGCCAGCTGCACGTCGCCCCCGCCGCGGTGCTCGCCGACCCGCTGGAGTTCCCGCGGCTGCTGTCCCGGTACGGCGTGACGATGACCTTCGCGCCGAACTTCCTCCTCGGCCTGGTCTCCGCCGCCGCCGACCGGCTCGCCGCCGGGGGCGAGCGGCTCGACCTGAGCCGGGTCCGGCAGATCATCAGCGGCGGCGAGGCCGTCCTGGTCAGCACCGGAGAAACGTTTCTGAAGCGGCTCGCGCCGTACGGCCTGGCCGGGGACGTCCTGTGGCCCGCCTTCGGCATGACCGAGACCTGCGCCGGCAGCGTCTACTCCCGCCGCGGCTTCCCGGCCACCGACCGCGGCGCCGAGTTCGCCAACCTCGGCACCCCCGTCCCCGGCCTGTCCGTCCGCATCGCCGGCCCGGACGCCCGCCCGCTGCCCGAGGGTGCGGTCGGCGAGCTCCAGCTGACCGGCCCGATGATCACCGGCGGCTACTTCCGCGACCCGGCGGCCACCGCCGAGGCCTTCACCGCCGACGGCTGGTTCCGCAGCGGCGACCTCGGGCGGATCGACGGCGGCCGGCTCACCCTCGTCGGGCGCAGCAAGGACAGCGTCATCGTCAACGGCGTCACCCGCTTCAGCCACGACGTCGAGGCCGCCCTCGAACAGCTCGACGGCGTCGCCCGCTCCTACGTCGCCGCCTTCCCGACCCGCCCGGCGGGCAGCGACACCGAGCAACTGGTGATCGCCTTCCACCCCGACCTGCCGGAGGGCGACGAGACCGCCCTGCACCGGGTGCTCACCGCCGTCCGCGCGACCGTCGTCACGCACTGGGGCTTCCGGCCGGCCCTGGTCCTGCCCCTGCCGGCCGAGGCGTTCCCCAAGACCAGCCTCGGCAAGATCCAGCGCGCCCTGATGCGCCGCCGCCTGGAGGAGGGGGCGTACGCCGGGCAGCAGTCCGCCGTCTCCGAACTGACCACGCGCATGCTCGGCGGGTACACCGCGCCCGAGGGCCCGGTCGAGCTCGCGCTCGCCGCGATCTACGCCGAGCTGTTCGACTGCGACCCGGCCGCGATCAGCGCCACCGCGGGCTTCTTCGACCTCGGCGGCACCTCGCTCGACATCCTGCGGCTGCGCGCCAGGGTGGCCGAGCGGCTCGGCGTCACCGGCCTGGAGGTCATCACGGTGCTCACCGCGCCGACCGTCCGCGCCCTGGCCGCCCGCCTCGCCGAGCCCGCCGCCGCCCCGGGCACCGTCCGGCCCTACGACCCGCTGGTGCCGATGCAGACCGGCGGCGACAAGACCCCGCTGTTCTGCGTCCACCCCGGCGTCGGCGAGGTGCTGGTCTTCGTCAACCTCGCCCGGTACTTCGTCGGCGACCGCCCGTTCCACGCGCTGCGCGCCCGCGGCTTCAACGACGGCGAGAAGCCCTTCGTCTCCTTCGAGGAGATGGTCGACACCTACGTGGACGCGATCCGCGCCGAGCAGCCCGAGGGCCCGTACGCCGTGGCCGGGTACTCCTACGGCGCCGCCGTCGCCTTCGAGATCGCCAAGGTCCTGGAGGCGCGCGGCGAGCGGGTCGACTTCGTCGGCAGCTTCAACCTGCCGCCGCACATCAAGTACCGCATGGAGGAGCTGGGGTACGCCGAGACGGCCGCCCACCTGGCGCTCTTCCTGGAGCTGATCGACAAGAAGCAGTCCGTCGAACTCCCCGACGCCCTGCGGCACCTGCCGCGCGAGGAGCAGGCCGCCCGGCTGGTCGCCCTCGCCCCGCCGCACCGGCTGGCCGAACTCGACCTGGACGCCGACCGGTTCGCGGCCTGGGCGGAGATCGCCGACACCCTCACCGGCCTGGGCAAGGAGTACCGGCCGAGCGGCGACGTCCGCTCGATGACGGTGTTCCACGCCCTCCCGCTGCGCGGCACCCGCCAGGAGTGGCTCGACAACGAGCTGCGCCGCTGGGACGAGCACGCCCGTGAGGAGAACCGGTACCTGGAGGTGCCGGGCGAGCACTACACCCTGATGGGCCCGCGCCACGTGGCCGTCTTCCAGGCGGTCCTGCGCCGAGAACTGGACCGCGCGCTCGCCGGGGCCGACGAACTGGCCCGCCGGCGGGCCGCGAACCGATGACGAAGGAGCACAGCAGCACCATGCGGGGGAAGAAGATCCTGATCACCGGCGGCACCGGACAGGTCGCCCGGCCGGTCGCCGAGGCGCTCGCCGAACACGCCGAGGTCTGGTGCATCGGCCGGTTCGGCACACCGGGCGTCGAACGGGCGCTGGCCGACCGGGGCATCCGCACCCGGCACTGGGACATGGCCGACGGCTCCGAGCGGGCGCTCGCCGGACTGCCGCGGGACTTCACCCACGTCCTGCACTCCGCCGTCCACCGCGGCGAGGACGGCGACTTCAACGCCACCGCCGAGATCAACGCCGTCGCCACCGGCCGCCTGATGGAGCACTGCCGCACCGCCGAGGCGTTCCTGTTCGTCTCCACCGGCGCGCTCTACAAGCGGCGGACCCTCGACCACGCCTACACCGAGGACGACCCGGTGGACGGCTCCGCCGACTGGCTGCCCGCCTACCCGATGGGCAAGCTCGCCACCGAGGGCGCGGTGCGCGCCTTCGCCCGGGTGCTCAGCCTGCCCACCACCATCGCCCGGCTCAACATCGCCTACGGGCCCGGCAGTTACGGCGGCGTGCCGATGCTGTACTTCAAGGCGATGCTGGCCGGACAGCCGATCCAGGTACCCCTGGAGGGCCAGAACTGGTGCTCCCTCCTGCACACCGACGACCTGGTGGCGCAGGTGCCCCGCCTCTGGGAGGCCGCCGCGGCCCCGGCCACCGTCGTCAACTGGGGCGGCGACCAGTCCGTCGGCGTCACCGACTGCATCCGCCACATCGAGCGGCTCACCGGTGTGACGGCGAACCTCGTCCCGAGCGAGGTGACCCGCGAGACGTACCGGTTCGATCCCACGCTGCGCCGGAAGCTGACCGGCCCGTGCACCGTCGACTGGCGCGACGGCATCGAACGCACCCTGCGCGTGATGTACCCGCAGTACCTGGACGGCCGCCGGGTGGGCGGCGACGGCACGACGAAGGGACGCTGACCGACATGACCGACACCGCTCTCACCGCCGACGCCACCGCCACCACCGGTGGCCGCGCCCTGATCGAGCGCGCCTACCGGGCCTTCCACGACCGCGACGTCGCCGCGCTGCTGGACACCCTCGACCCGCGCGTCGAGTGGGTGCACCCCGACGGCATGGCCGAGTACGGCCTCGGCGGCACCAAGCACGGCCACGCGGGCGTGCGCGAGTTCCTCGCGACGGTGCCCTCCGTGCTCGGCGGAATGCGCCTGCGACCACAGGAGTTCGTCGCCGCCGGGGACCGCGTCGTGGTCTTCGGTGTGCGCGAGGTCACGTCGAAGCGCGGCACGACGGTGACGCTCCCGTTCATCCACTCCTGGACCCTGCGCGGGGGCCGCGCGGTGCGCATGGAGGACGTCTTCGACACCGTGCTGTTCCGCCGCGTGATCGAGAGCTGAGACACCGCCCCACCTCCCGGGATCCCGGTTCGCGCACGGCGGGCCGGGCTCCCGTCCGCGCTGCGCGCCGGCGTCGGAGACCTTGGTCACACGGTGCGAGATCGACCGGCTTGTATTCTCCGGTGATGGCCGTAGTTCTTATATGGCCTTCGTATTGTGCAACCCGGGTGCGGTCCCGACCGTCTCCCAGAGTACGGTGTGCCCGATCATCACGGGCAGCGCTTCCGGCGGTGAAAGGTACGCGGATGGCAGGCAAACGGGGCGAGAGCCCGGCTCGTGGCGAGGACGCGCCCGACGCGGCCACCACGGACGGCGGCAGCGCCGTCCCGCAGCCGCGCGCCGGAGGACGGGCCGAGGCCCGCCGGGCCGCACAGGGCAAGGGCGGCAAGGGCGCCCCGTCCGCGGGCGGTGGCCGCGCGGCGGCCCGCAACAGCCGGAAGCCTAAGAAGAACGTCAAGAAGATCGTCGCCTGGTCGGCGGCGGGCGTCCTGGTGCTGATCGCGGGCGCCGGCGGCGCCATCTACTTCAAGCTGAACGCCAACATCAAGTCCTTCGACGCGGACGCGATAGCCACCGACCGCCCGCCGGAGGCCCAGGCCGACGCGGACGGCAACAAGCCGGTCAACGTGCTGCTCATCGGCTCCGACAGCCGCGGCGGCTCCAACTCCGACCTCGGCGGCGGCGAGGACGGCGGCGCCCGCTCGGACACGACGATCCTGCTGCACGTCTACGCCGACCACAAGCACGCCGTCGGCATCTCGATCCCGCGCAACGCCATCGTCCAGATCCCGTCCTGCAAGCTGCCCAACGGCAAGTGGACCAAGGCCGGGAACGACCTGTTCAACGCGGCGTTCTCGGTCGGCGGCAGCGACACCGGCAACCCCGCCTGCACCCAGAACACGATCGAGAAGCTCACCGGCATCCGGGTCGACCACACCATCGTCGTCGACTTCAACGGCTTCTCCTCGATGACCAAGGCCGTCGGCGGCGTCGACGTGTGCCTGCCCAAGGCCATCTACGAGGGCGACATCAACCCCAACCTGCACAAGAAGGGCGAGCTCGTCCTCCCGCAGGGCAAGCAGACCGTCGACGGGCAGAAGGCGCTCGACTACGTCCGGCTGCGGCACGGCATCGGCGACGGCTCCGACATCGGCCGGATGAAGCGCCAGCAGGCCTTCATGAGCTCGCTCGCCAACAAGATCAAGTCGGAGGGGCTGAGCCCCACCAACCTGCTGCCGCTGGCCGACGCCGCCACCAAGTCGCTGACCGTCGACCCCGGACTGAGCTCCGCCGACAAGTTGCTGTCCTTCGGCCTGTCTCTGAAGAACATCGACATGCACAACCTCAAGTTCGTGACGGCCCCCTGGCGCTACCGCACCCAGGACGCCAACATCGACCTGGTCCAGCCGGACGTCCAGAAGCTCTGGGACACCCTCAAGGCCGACCACACCATCGACGGCCAGAACGCCACCGGCCAGCAGGACGGCGCCCCCGCCGCCCCGAGCTCGCCGCAGCCCGCCGCCCCGAGCTCGGCGGCCCCGGCCGGCGACGCCTCCAACGAGTCCGTGAAGGTGGCCGTCTACAACGGGACGATCACCAACGGCCTGGCCGGCAAGGCGACCGAGCAGCTCAAGGCCGCCAAGTTCTCGGCCACCACGGCGGGCCAGGCGGCCAGCACGAAGTACAAGACCACCACGATCGAGTACAGCGCCAGCCAGAAGGCGAACGCCGAGAAGGTCGCCGCGCTGTTCCCCGGCGCCAGTCTGGAGCCCAGCAGCTCGCGCGGCATCTCGGTGATCGTCGGCCAGGACTTCGCCTCCGCCAACGGTGCCGCCCCCGCCCCCGGCAGCACGCCCGCGGCCGGCGCCCCCGGCACCCCCGGCAGCCCGGCCCCGCTGCCCACCACCGTCACCAACGACGCCCGCTCCGCGGACGACGACATCTGCGCGAACACCACCTACGGCAGCGGCGGCTGATCGCACCCGTACACCGCACCACCCGTACGACCCCGGGGCGCGTCCGTCCCGGGGTCGTGCCATGGTGGCTGAGGGGGACCGCGGGCCACGAAAGGCGGATCCCATGCCCGAGATCGCCCTGCAGATCGACATCGCCGCCCCCCGGGACGTCGTCCTCGCCGCCCTCAACACCCACGACGGCCTCACCAGCTGGTGGACGACCGCCGTCGACCGCGACGACGACGTCCTGCTCTTCGACTTCCCCGACGTCCCCGAGCCCTTCCGGCTGCGCCGCGAGCGCGCCGACCTCGACCGCGTCGTGTGGGCGAACGCCGGCGCCTTCCCGCCGCACTGGGCCGGCACCTGGATCACCTGGGACCTCGCCGAACAGCCCGACGCCCCCGACCGCACCCGGCTGCTGTTCCGCCACGGTGGCTGGCAGCCCGGCAGCGAGGACGGCGTCCCGATGGTGGCCGGCACCTGGGCGGAACTGGTCGTCCGGCTCAAGGACTACGCGCAGAGCGGCAAGGTCCAGCCCTACTTCGTCACCGCCCGGCGCCACGACCCCGCCTGAGCCCCGCCTGAGCCCGCCGAGCCCCCCGCCCGGTGGCGGGATCGCCGCCGCGGGCCGATCGTTGTCCTGTACCCCGCCCCCCGCCCCCGATCCCACGGGAGGCCCCCGACCCGCCACCCGCGACGCGCCGCCGGGAAATCGGCGGCTTCCCCGGCATCGCGGGCCATCCCGGGTAAGACTGCACCCATGCTGGGCCTACCGGACGACATCCGCGCCTTCCTCTTCGACCTCGACGGGGTGCTCACCCAGACCGCCTTGGTACACGCCGCGGCCTGGAAGGACACCTTCGACACCTTCCTGCGCGCCGAAGCAGCCCGCACCGGCGGGCAGTTCGTCCCCTTCGACGCCGTCACCGACTACGACACCTACGTCGACGGCCGCCCGCGCCTCGACGGCACCCGCGCCTTCCTGCGGAGCCGGGGCCTCGACCTGCCCGAGGGCACCGACGACGACCCGCCGAACGCCCCCACCGTGCACGGGATCAGCCTCGCCAAGAACCACACCGTCCTGCGCATGATCCGCGAGCAGGGCGTCCAGCCGTACGACGGCTCGGTGGCCTACGTGCGCCGGCTGCGCGCGCTCGGGCTGCCCAGCGCCGTGGTCTCCTCCAGCGCGAACTGCCGGGACGTGCTCCGGGCGGCGGGCATCGAGGACCTGTTCGACGTGGTCGTGGACGGGATCGTCGCCAAACGCGAGGGCCTGCCCGGCAAGCCGGCCCCCGACACCTACCTGCACGCGGCCAAGGTCCTCGGCGTCGAACCCGCGCACGCCGCCGTCTTCGAGGACGCCCTCGCCGGCGTCGCCTCCGGCCGGGCCGGCGGCTTCGGCGCGGTGGTCGGCGTCAACCGCACCGGCCAGGCCGCCGAACTGCGCCGGGACGGCGCCACCGTGGTCGTCGACGACCTCGCCGAACTGCTGGGGGAGCAGGGATGACCGCGTCCGACACCTTCGTCGTCGATCCCTGGCAGATCTCCGAACACGGACTCGACCCGGCCTCGATGGCCCGCGCCGAGTCCGTCTTCGCGCTCTCCAACGGCCACATCGGCCTGCGCGCCAACCTCGACGAGGGCGAGCCGCACGGCCTGCCCGGCACCTACCTCAACGGCGTCTTCGAACTCCGCCCGCTGCCCTACGGCGAGGGCGGCTACGGTTACCCGGAGTCCAGCCAGAGCGTCATCAACGTGACCAACGGCAAGATCATCCGGTTGCTCGTCGACGACGAGCCCTTCGACCTGCGCTACGGCGAACTTCTCGGCCACCGACGCTGGCTGGACTTCCGCGACGGCCTGCTGCACCGCGAGGCCGAGTGGACCTCCCCGGCCGGCCGCACGATCCGGGTCCGCTCCACCCGGCTCGTCTCGCTCACCCAGCGCGCCATCGCCGCCGTCGAGTACTCCGTCGAGGCGGTCGACGGCCCGGTGCGGATCGTGCTCCAGTCCGAGCTCGTCGCCAACGAGCAGCTCCCCGGCGGCCCCGAGGGCGACCCGCGCGCCGCCGCCGTCCTGGAGGCGCCCCTCCAGCCCGAGGCCCACCACGCCGACGGGACGAAGGCCGTCCTGGTGCACCGCACCCGCTACAGCGGGATCCGGGTCGCGGCCGGCATGGACCACGTCATCGAGGGCCCGGAGCGGCTCGACACCGTGGCCGAGGCCGCCGCCGACCAGTGCCGGATCAGCGTCACCACCGTCCTCGCACCCGGACAGCGCCTGCGGCTGGTCAAGTTCATGTCCTACGGCTGGTCCGCGACCCGCTCGCTGCCCGCCGTCCGCGACCAGGTCGAGGCCGCGCTGACCGCCGCCCGGTACACCGGCTGGGACGGCCTCGTCGCCGAACAGGCCGACTACCTGAGGGAGTACTGGAGGACCGGCGACATCGAGATCGAGGGCGACGTCGAACTCCAGCAGGCCGTCCGGTTCGCCGTCTTCCACGTCCTCCAGGCCGGCGCTCGCAGCGAGGAACGGGCCATCCCCGCCAAGGGGCTGACCGGCCCCGGCTACGACGGTCACAGCTTCTGGGACACCGAGGCCTTCGTCCTGCCGGTCCTCACCTACTGCCTGCCCACCGCCGTCAACCAGGCCCTGCGCTGGCGCCACACCACCCTCCCGCTCGCCCGCGAGCGGGCCGCCCAACTCGGCCTGGCCGGAGCGGTGTTCCCCTGGCGGACGATCCGCGGCGAGGAGTGCTCCGGCTACTGGCCGGCCGGCACCGCCGCCTTCCACATCGGCGCCGACATCGCCGCCGCCGTCGCCCGCTACGTCCGGGCCACCGCCGACGTCGAGTTCGAGCGCGAGTACGGGCTCGCGCTCCTCGTCGAGACCGCCCGGATGTGGCGCTCGCTCGGCCACCACGACGCCGCCGGCAACTTCCGCATCGAGGGCGTCACCGGCCCCGACGAGTACAGCGCCGTCGCCGACAACAACGTCTACACCAACCTCATGGCGCAGACGAACCTGCGCGCCGCCGCCGAGGCCGCCGGCCGCCACCCCCGCGAGGCCGCCGACCTCGGCGTCGACACCGAGGAGACCGCCGCCTGGCGCGACGCAGCCGCCGCGATGTACGTCCCCTACGACGAGAGCCTCGGCGTCCACCCCCAGGCCGACGGCTTCACCCACCACCAGGTCTGGGACTTCGAGCGCACCCCGCCCGAGAAGTACCCGCTGCTGCTGCACTACCCGTACTTCGACCTCTACCGGAAGCAGGTCGTCAAACAGGCCGACCTCGTGCTCGCCATGCAGGTCCGCGGCGACGCCTTCACCGACGAGCAGAAGGCCCGCAACTTCGCCTACTACGAGCGCCTCACCGTCCGCGACTCCTCCCTCTCCGCCTGCACCCAGGCGGTCATCGCCGCCGAGGTCGGCCAGCTCGACCTCGCGTACGACTACACCGCCGAAGCCGCCCTCATGGACCTCCACGACCTCGGCGGCAACACCCGCGACGGCCTCCACATGGCCTCCCTCGCCGGGGCCTGCATCGCCCTCGTGGTCGGCCTCGGCGGCCTGCGCGACCACGGCGAGACGCTCTCCTTCCGGCCCCGGCTGCCCGCCGGGCTCACCAAGCTCGGCTTCTCGCTGATGGTCCGCGGCATGCTGCTCGGCGTCGAGATCACCCATGACGGGACGACCTACACGCTGCGCCGGGGCGAGGTCGTCCACCTGAAGCACGACGGCGAGCCGGTCCAGCTGAAGGCCGGGGAGCCGGTCACCCTCCCGACCACCGTCCCGCCCGCCCAGGAGCGCTGCGCCCAACCCCCCGGCCGCGAACCCGCCCGCCGCCAGCCCCAGGCCGGCCTCGCGGCGGGCAAGGTCGGCGGCCAGAACCCCGACCACCTGGCGGCGGAGTGACGGCGGCCGGGCTCCCGGGGCCTCCGCCCGTTCCCCCGTTCGGCCTCCCCGCCGTGCACCTGCACCCTCCTCCCCGGAGGGTGCAGGTGTCCCGCGTCATCCGGCAGCCGATCGAGGAGACCCCGTGGCGAGCGTGGCCGAACAGATGGTGGAGGTGCTCCGGCAGGCCGGCGTGGAGCGGGTGTACGGCGTCGTCGGCGACAGCCTCAACCCCGTCGTCGACGCCATCCGCCGCGCGGAGGGCATCGGCTGGGTGCACGTCCGCAACGAGGAGGCCGGTGCCTTCGCCGCGGCCGCCGAGGCCGAGCTCAGCGGCCGGCTCGCGGTCTGCGCGGGCTCCTGCGGCCCCGGCAACACCCACCTCGTGCAGGGCCTGTACGACGCCCAGCGCAGCGGCCTGCCCGTCCTCGCGCTGGCCTCCCACATCCCGTCCGGGCAGATCGGCACCGGGTTCTTCCAGGAGACCCACCCCGAGCGGGTGTTCACCGACTGCAGCAGCTGGTGCGAGATGCTCTCGACCCCCGCCCAGCTGCCGCGCCTGCTGCGGATCGCGATCCAGCACGCGCTCGGCGCCCGCGGCGTCTCCGTCCTCGCCTTCCCCGGGGACGTCGCCGCGCTGCCCGCCGCCGGCCCGACCGGCAGCGGCCACTTCCTGACCGAGCAGGCCGTCGCCGCCCCGCCCTGGGCGCAGGTGCAGGCGCTCGCCGAACTGCTCAACTCGGCCCGCCGGGTGGCCCTGTTCTGCGGCGCCGGAGTCCGGTACGCGCACGCCGAGGTGCTGGCCGTGGCGGAGGCCCTGAACGCGCCGGTGGGCCACTCGCTGCGCGGCAAGGAGTGGATCCAGCACGACAACCCGTACGACGTCGGGATGAGCGGCCTGCTCGGCTACGGCGCCTGCCACGAGGCCCTGCACGGCGCGGACCTGGTGGTGCTGCTCGGCACCGACTTCCCGTACGACTCGTTCCTCCCGCAGGCCCGCACCGTCCAGGTCGACCACGACGCCACCCGGCTGGGCCGCCGGACGGTCCTGGAACTGGCCGTCCACGGGGACGTCGCCGCGACCCTGCGGGCCGTCCTGCCGCTGCTGGAGCCGAAGCCGGACCGGTCGTTCCTGGACGAGATGCTGCGCAAGCACTGCAAGGCGCTGGAGGACGTCGTCGGCGCCTACACCCGGGACATCGAGGCGCACCTGCCGATCCACCCCGAGTACGTCGCCGCGGTGCTCGACGACGTGGCCGCCCACGACGCGGTGTTCACCGTGGACACCGGCATGAACAACGTCTGGGCCGCCCGCTACCTCCAGCCGAACGGCCGCCGCCGGGTGATCGGCTCCTTCCTGCACGGCTCGATGGCCAATGCCCTGCCGCACGCGATCGGCGCCCAACTCGCCTGTCCCGGACGGCAGGTGATCGCGATGGCGGGCGACGGCGGGATCGGCATGCTGCTCGGCGAACTGCTCACCGTGGCCAAGCACCGGCTGCCGGTGAAGACCGTGGTCTTCAACAACGGCGCGCTCGGCATGATCAAGCTGGAGATGCTGGTCTCCGGTTACCCCGAGTGGCAGATCGACAACGGCGACGTGGACTACGCCGGGATCGCGCGGGCGATGGGCATCCCGGCCAAACGGGTGACGGAGCCGGCCCGGGTCCGGGAGGTGCTGGCCGAGGCGCTGGAGCGGCCCGGGCCCGCGCTGGTCGACGTGGTCACCGACCCGAACGCGCTGTCCATCCCGCCGCACATCACGGCCGCCCAGCTGAAGGGCTTCGCCCTGGCGGCGGGGCGCACGGTGCTCTCCGGCGGGGTGGGACGCATGGTCGACCTGGCCCGGAGCAACCTGCGCAACATCCCGCGGCCCTGAGCTTCTGCCCGGAGCTTTTGCCTGGAGGGCAAAATTCTTGCCCGTGCGGCACGTGAGGTGTCCACTGGTCACATGACCACCAGCCCCACCGGTGCCCCCGCCGAGGGCGAGCAGCTCGACGACCAGGAGGTCGCCGGCCTCGCCGCCCGGCTCCGCGAACACCGGCACAGCAGCCGCCTCACGCTGGAGGTGGCGGCCGCCCGGGTCGGACTGTCCCCAGCCTATCTGTCCCGGCTGGAGACCGGCCGTCGCCAGCCGTCGCTGCCCGTCCTGCTCGGCCTCGCCCGCGCCTACGGCACGTCCGTCTCCGGACTGCTGGGCGAGGCGATGACCGAACCCGACCCGGTGGTCCGCGGCGGCGTCATCGAGCCCGGCCGGGCCGGCGGCTGGGGTTACCGGCGGGCCGGCGCCCCCGGCCGGGCCATGCAGGCCCTGCGGGTCCACGTGCCGCCGGGAGTGCAGGACGCCGTCGTCCGGGTCCACCCGGGCGAGGAGTGGCTGTACGTCCTCCAGGGCGCCCTGCGGCTGACCCTCGGCGACCGCGTCCACCACCTGGCCGTCGGCGACTCCGCCCACTTCGACTCGCTCACCCCGCACTGCATCGCCGCCGAGTCGGCGCAGGGGGTCGAGCTGCTCTTCGTCCACACCCTGCTGCAGAGCCCCGGTGGCGAACTCTGCCTCGGCGGCGGCCCTGCCGCACCGCACTGAGGAGACAAACCATGGCCGCTGACCCGACCACCCACACCTCGACCCCCGAGGCCCCCAAGACCATCGACGCCGGCAAGTGGGCCAACCGCCGCGTCGCCGTCCGCCTGGTCATCTACACCGCGGGCATCCACGCCTTCGCCGGCTTCATCATGCTGCTGTTCGAACTGGGCGGCCGCAACAAGTAGGTGGGACCGGGGACGGCCGCCCCGATCCCCGATCCCCGCGCCCCGTGCCCTTCCCTCCTCCCCGATCCCCGTGCTCCGACACGGGCGCTGGGGGCACCCCGGCCGGAAGCCGGGGGAGGAACCGCGCGTTGCGGTGGGCACGGACCCGCACTCGGCCGCCGCGCGGCAACCCGCGCTCACGCACTGCGCAGCAGCCCGCACAACGCCGACAGCGCAGCGGGGAACGCGTGCTCCGCGGGAGTCCCGTACCCGATCACCAGCGACGGCGGTCCGCCCGCGGCGGCACCGTCCGCCCGGTGCCACGAGAGCCCGTTGAGCGACACCCCGGCCGCCGCCGCCCGCGCCAGGAGCTCGGCCTCCGACGGTCCGTCCGCCGGCAGTTGCAGCACCGCGTGCAGCCCCGCAGCGATGCCGGTGACGCGGACGTGCGGGGCGTGCTCGGCGAGGGCGGCCACCAGCCGGTCGCGGCGCCGCCGGTAGTGCAGCCGGCAGCGCCGCACGTGCCGGTCGTACGTCCCGGAGGCGATCAGCTCGGCGAGCGTCAGCTGGTCGAGCACCGGCGACATGATGTCGGCGAGCTGCTTCAGCCGGGCCACCGGTTCGACGAGCGCGTCCGGCAGGGCGAGCCACGCGAGCCGCAGGCCCGGCGCGAGGCTCTTGGCGGCCGTCCCGGCGTACACCACGCGCTCGGGGTCGAGCGCCTGCATCGCGCCGAGCGGCTGCCGGTCGTAGCGGAACTCGCCGTCGTAGTCGTCCTCGACGACGTACCCGTCGTGCTCGCGCGCCCACCGCACCGCCGCCGCACGGCGGTCGGCGGCCAGCGGTGCGCCGGTGGGGAACTGGTGGGCGGGCGTGAGCAGGACGCCCCCGACCCGGTCGTCGAGCAGCTCCACCCGGGCCCCGGCGTCGTCGAGCGGGAGCGGGACGGTCGCGAGCCCGGCCGCCCGGGCGACGGCGAGCTGCGGTGGCAGGCCGTACTCCTCGACGGCGAGGGCTCCGGCCCCGCGGTCCCGCAGGGCCGCGCAGAGCAGCCCCAGGCCCTGCGTCACGCCGCTGCACACCAGCAGGCGGTCCGGGTCGGTGCGGACCCCGCGCACGCGCGCCAGGTAGTGGGCCAGCGCCTCCCGCAGCTCGGGGCGCCCGAGCGGCGAGCCGTACCCGAGGGCCTCGTGCGGTGCGGTGGCCAGCGCCCGGCGGGCGGCGGCGAGCCAGGCGGTGCGCGGGAAGAGCGACAGGTCGGGCCGGCCGGACGTCAGGTCGTGGCGCGCGGCCGGGCGTTGCCGCACCGGCCGGGCGGCCCTGGGCGCCGTCGGCCTGGGCGCCGCCCGCTCGGCGACGGTGGTGCCGGAGCCCTGCCGGGAGGTGAGCCAGCCTTCGCCGGTGAGCTGCCCGTACGCCTCCACGACGGTGTTGCGGGCGATCCCGAGGTCCTCACCCAGCGCGCGCGAGGACGGCAGCCGGGTGCCGGGGGCGAGCCTCCCGTCCTGGACGGCCTCGCGCAGCGCGTCCTCCAGGGCGGCCCGCAGCCCGGTCCCGGCGGCGCGCCGCCCGGTGAGGTCGAGGTGCAGGTCGCCGCCGAACGCGCTCCACGAAGTGCTCATCGACGGGATTATCCCGCGTCGCCGGCGAGCCGCGGGTGGTGGCGGTGCATCGCCGCGAGGACCTCTTCGAGCGGGACCGGGAGGGTGTTGGCGGCGATGTTCGCGGGTCCGTACCCGAGGGAGCGGTTGAGGCCGGCGCTCGCGCGGACGAGGTGGGGCGCGCGGGCCAGGTAGGCCGCCGGGTCCGCGGGTCGTCCGTCAGCGGACCGGGCTCACCCCGGGCCGCCGGTGGCGCGGACGATCCGCCCGGTGATCCGGTGGCCGTCCGGGCCGGTCAGGAAGGCGACGACGCGGGCGCCGTCCCGTGCCGGCCGTTCGACGGTCGTCCGTCCGACGTCGCGCGGTCCGCCCGGGACGACCGCCGTCCTGCGCTCCAGCACCGCGCCTCCCGGTGCTCCGCCGTCGTGGTGTCACGTCCTCGCGCTACCGTGCCGCCCATGGCGAACTATGTACTCGTGGCAGGCGCGTGGCTCGGCGCGTGGGCGTGGGACGAGGTGGCGGCGGAGCTGCGCGCGGCGGGGCACGGGGCGTACCCGCTGACGCTGTCCGGGCTCGCGGAGAAGCGCGGGGTGGATCCGGCCGGGCAGGAGGCCCACGTGCGGGACATCGTGGCCGAGGTGGAGCGGCTCGACCTGCGCGACGTCGTCCTGGTGGGGCACAGCTACTCGGGCATCCCGGTGGGCCAGGCCGCCGAGCGGATCGGCGACCGGCTGGCCCGGGTGGTGTTCGTGGACGCCGACGTGCCGCAGGACGGCGAGTCGTTCGTCTCGGTGGCCGGGAACGGCCAGGAGGTGGCGGTGGCGATCGCGATGAACGACGGTTTCTGGCCGCCGCTCGCGGCCGGGGACTTCGCCGGCCAGGGCCTCACCGACGAGCAGGTCGCCCGGATCGTCGCCGGTTCGACGCCGCACCCGGGCGCCTCGCTGACCGAACCGGCCGTGCTGGGCGACGCGTTGCCCGAGCTGCCGGTGACGTACGTCAAGTGCCTGCTGGACTGGCCGGAGCCGTTCGGCCGGGCCGCCGAGCTGCTGGGGGGCGAGCGGTGGCGGCTGGTCGAGCTGGACACCGGCCACTGGCCGATGTTCTCCCAGCCGCACGAACTGGCGGCCGTGCTCCAGGAGTCGTGACGACCTAGAGCGAGAGGTAGACCGCGCTGCCGACGCCGGCCACGAAGCAGTAGATCGCGAACGGCGTCAGGCTGCGGGTCTCGAAGTACTTGGTGAGGAAGCGCACCGACACGTACCCGGCGACGAAGGCGGCGATGCTGCCGGCCACCACCGGGCCGAGGACGGCGGAGTTCTCCGGCTTGAACAGTTCGGGCACCTTGAGCGCCGAGGCGGCGATGATCACCGGCGTGGCGAGCAGGAAGGAGAACCGGGCGGCGTCCTCGTGGTGCAGCCCGCGCAGGATGCCGGCGCTCATGGTGACGCCGGAGCGGCTGATGCCGGGGAAGAGCGCGAGGATCTGGGCGGCGCCGATCCAGGCGCCCTGCTTGTAGCCGAGCCGGGCGAGCCGGTGGTCGGAGGCGATCGCCGGGTCCAGCCCGGGTTCGTCGGACACCGGGGCGGCGTGCCCGGCCCGCCGGCGGCCGGTGCCGCCGCGCTTGAGGCGCTCGGCGCCGAGCAGCACGAGCCCGTTGAGGGCGAGGAAGGCGGCGGCCGGGATCGGCTTGCCGAGGGCGTTGCGCAGGGCCTTCTCGAAGGCGAGGCCGGCGATGCCGACCGGGATGGTGGAGACGATGAGCAGCCAGGCGAGCTTCTCGTTGCGGGTCTCCACGCGGCGGTGGCGGATCGAGCTGATCAGGCCGCTGATGATCCGGAGCCAGTCCTTGTAGAAGAAGACCACCAGTGCGAGCGCGGTGGCGAGGTGCAGGCCGACCAACACGGAGAGGTAGGGGGAGCCCTCGGCGGTCATGTCCAGGTCGTGCTGGATCTTCCCGCCGATGATCGCCGGCAGCAGGATGCTGTGGCCCAGGCTGGAGACCGGGAAGAGTTCCGTCACACCCTGCAGCAGGCCGACGCCTATCGCTTCCGGGTAGGTCAGGGTGGACATCGCGCACCTTCGCTCGGGGGTCTGATCAGGGGGAGCCCCGGCGAAGCTACTACGGGGATGTAGACGCCCGGCAGGCCTGGGGCCGGAAGTTCACCGAGTGGACGTCTCGCCGAAACCCGGTCCGGGCGCCCGGTGTTCGGGCGCCCGCTCAGGCCGCGGCAGGGTGCGCGGCCCGCGCGTGGGTGAGCAGCACGTGCACCCACACGGCCAGCAGCACCCCGGACGACACGGCGCGCTCGGCCGCGTGGCTGAGCGCCAACGCGGCGCCCGCGGCGACGAGCGCGGTGCCGGCCACCAGCAGGGCGGCGGACAGCACCTCCGCGGGGCGGGTGCGGTTCATCGTGGTCCTCCCTCGTGGTCGACGGAGGACCACGATGCAACCTCCCGTTGCGGCAGGTTCAAGCGCCTTTTCGCCGACGGCCCCGGACCGGCCCGGATCAGCCCGGCGCCACCCGCCGCCACGCCGGGGCCCCGGCGGCCACCGGCGCCGGCCCGAAGTCGTGGCGCAGCCGGTCCGGCCCGAGGGCGAGCAGCGAGATCGAGGACGAGCCCCAGATCCGCCCGTCGCCGAAGTCGCGCCGCTGGACGAGCGCCGCGTCGTCGTCCGGCGCGAGCCCGTCCCCGGAGACGACCGGCAGCCAGGCGCCCCACGCGTCCTCGACGCTCGCGTCGCCGTCCGGTTCGGGCCGGGGCTCGGCCGCGAAGCGGGCCCGGAAGTACGCGGCGCGGGCGGCCATCAGGGCGTGGATCCGCTCGGAGGCGGTCCGGCTGTGGGCGCGGCCCTCCGGGCCGTCGTTGAGCACGACGCTCAGGCCGGTGGGCAGGTGGTGCTCGACGAGCCGCCCGCCGCCCCAACTGGCCACCCGGGCGCCGTCGGGGCCGGCCAGCACGAGGTGGAACGGGTCGTACGGGGTGAGGTCGAGGTGGCCGACGCCGCCCTCGCGCACGGCGGTGAGCGGCAGTCGGCCGCGGGAGAGCCGCGTCTCGGCGGGGGCGAGCGGTCCGAAGCCGTTGAGCAGGCACGCGGCCGTGCGCTGCCCGGGGTCGGCGGCGAGCCAGGTGCCGCCGGCGGCGAGGTCGAGCCCGCCGACCAGCTCCGGGTGCTCCGGCCAGTGGTGGGCCGGCGGGAGCCAGCGTCGCCCGAGGTACTCGTCCCGGACGGAGAGGAGCAGGACGGGCACCGCCGACCCCGGCTCGATGCTGACGAACGCCGTGCACACGATCCCGGCCCCCTGTTTCCGCCCTGTTCAGTGATCCTCGCACGTCGGTTCGGGTGCCGGAACACCGGTGGGGCCGGAAAGTGGCCCAGGAACACCGCAGGTGAATGCACCAGGCGGTGGGGCCATTCCGTCCCTAGGCTGGTGATCATGACGACGACGAACGAGACCGCGGCGCACGGGACCGCACAGGGTGAGGACGCGCCGGTCCCCGCGCCCGCACAGCGCCTCGCGATGCACCGGCTCGCCCCCGAGTACTACTCCGCGATGATCGCCGTGGACCGCGCCTCCCGGACCGGCCTCGACCCCCGGCTCGCCGAGCTGGTCAAGGTCCACGCCTCGATGATCAACGGCTGCGCCTTCTGCATCGACATGCACGCCACCGACGCCGCGAAGGGCGGCGAGCAGGACCACCGCCTGATCTCGCTCCCGGCCTGGCGCGAGACCCCGTGGTTCACCGCGAAGGAGCGCGCCGCCCTGGCGCTCACCGAGTCCGTCACCCTGCTGACCCAGGGGCACGTGCCGGACGCCGTCTACGACGAGGCCGCCGCCCACTTCGAGGAGCCCGAACTCGCCCAGCTGATCGCCCTGATCGCGACCATCAACGCCTGGAACCGGATCGGCGTGACCTCGCGCCTCAGCCCGGCCGCGAAGTGAGGGGAACCGCCGTGACGAGCCAGCAGGACAAGGCCCGGCTCCTGCACGAGCTGCACCGCGCCGGCGAGCCGCTCGTGCTCGCCAACGCCTGGGACGCGGTGAGCGCCCGCCTGGTCGCCGACGCCGGCGCCCGGGCCGTCGCGACCGCCAGCGCGAGCGTCTCCTGGACGCTCGGCAGCCCGGACGGCGGCGGCGCCGACCGCGACCTGGTGCTGGCGCAGACCGCGCTGGTCGTCCGCGCGGTGGAGCAGCCGGTCACCGCCGACCTGGAGAGCGGCTACGCGCAGACCGCCGCCGGGGTCGGCGAGACGGTGACGGCGCTGCTCGGCACCGGCGCGGTCGGCGTGAACCTGGAGGACGAGGGCCGTCCGCTCGACGAGGCGGCCGAGCGGATCGCGGCGGCCCGGGCGGCGGCGGACGCGGCCGGGGTGCCGCTCTTCGTGAACGCGCGGACCGACGTCTTCCTGTACCGACCGGGAGAGCCGGAGGGCCGGCTGGACGAGGCGGTGCGCCGTCTGCGGGCCTACGTCGAGGCCGGTGCGGACGGCGTCTTCGCTCCCGGCGTGACGGACCCGGAGACGATCGCCGCGCTGGTCCGGGCGGTCCCGGCCCCGCTCAACGTGCTGGCCGCGCCCGGCTCGCCGTCCGTCCCGGAGCTGGCGAAGCTCGGCGTCGCGCGGGTGAGCCTCGGTCCGGGCCTCGCCAAGGTGGCGTTCGCGGCGGTCCGCCGGGCCGCCGAGGAGGTGTACGCGAGCGGCACGTACACCGCCCTCGACGGCGGGCTGACCTACCCGGAACTCAACGGGCTCTTCCAGGGCTGACGGACCCGAGGGCCCCGACGGCCCTCCGGGGCGAAGGCGGACGGGCCGACCGCACGGGGGTCGGTCAGCCGATCTGCCCGCTGAGCCCGGGGTGGGTCATCTGGTTGGTCCCGATCTTCTCCACCTCCTGGGCGGTGTGCCCGACCACCGGCAGCCGGCCGGCGGTGTGGATGGCGAGGTCGGCGGGGGAGACGGTGAGGCCGTCGGTGAGACCGCCGGTGGCGTCCGGGGAGGCGGCGGTCTGGCTGGTGGCGGAGGCGGCGGGCGCGGCGAGCGCGAGGCCCGCCATGGTGAGGGCGGCCAGGGTGGCGAGTTTCTTCATGCCCTGCCGAACGACCCGGGCCGCCCTCGGGTAACCGGACGGCTCAGACCGTCACCCTCAGGGTCCGCACGCTGTTGCTGATGAACGAGGCGATCGGCTCCGGCTCCGCGTCCTCCGCGAGGGCGAGGCCGGGGAAGCGCTCGAACAGGTGGCGCAGCGCCGTCTCCGCCTCCAGCCGGGCCAGCCCGGAGCCGAGGCAGAAGTGCGGGCCGTGCCCGAGCGACAGGTGCCGGTTGGGCCGCCGGGTGAGGTCGAAGGCGTCGGCGTCCTCGTGGTGCCCGGAGTCGCGCCCGGCCGCCGCGTACGAGGCGAGCATCGCCTCCCCGCGCCGGATCACCACCTCCCCGACCTCGATGTCCTCGATCGCGTACCGCAGCGGGAACTGCCCGACCGGGGAGTCGTACCGCAGCGTCTCCTCGACCACCGCCGACCACGGCTGCTCGCCGTCCAGCACCAGTCGCAGCTGCCCGGGGTGGGCCAGCAGGGCGCGGACGGCGTTGGTGATCAGGTTGAGCGTGGTCTCGTGCCCGGCGACCAGCATCAGCAGCAGCGTGCCGACGAGTTCGGCCTCGCTCAGCCGGTCGCCGGCCTCGCGCGCGGCGATCAGGTCGGTGGTCAGGTCGTCACCGGGCTCGGCCCGCTTGGCCGCGACGACCGACGCGAGCAGCGCGTTGAGGTCCTGCTGCGCGGCGACGGCGGCGGCCGGCGTGGCCGAGCTGGAGACGAGCGTGTCGGACAGCTCGTGCAGCGCGTCCTGCTGCTCGACGGCGAGGCCGAGCAGTTCGCCGATCACCTGCATGGGCAGCGGGTACGCGAAGTGCGCGCGCAGGTCGAACGGGCCCTCCAGCTCGGCGACGGCGTCGAGCAGGGCGACGGCCCGCGCCTCGATCGCCGGCGCCAGGTCGGCGATCCGGCGCGGCGTGAAGGCCTGGCTGACGAGCCCGCGCAGCCGCCGGTGGTCGTCGCCGTCGGCGGTGACCATCCCGGGCACGGTGACGAAGTTCAGCAGTGGCCAGCCCTCGGGCAGCCGGCCCTCCCGGAAGTCCGTCCACAGCCGGGCGTCCTTGCCGACGCGCGGATCGGCGAGCAGCGCCTGGAGCGCGTCGTGGTGGGTTATCGCCCAGACCACCACCCCGCCAGGGAGCTCCACCAGGACCGCCGGGCCGGCGCCTCGGAGCCGGGCGTTCTCGGTGTGCTGGTCCCGTCCGAAGGGGTCGAGTCGGACGGGCCGGTGGCCGGTTCCTCGGGGAGCGTCGGCGATGTCCATGCGGGCCTCTCGGGGGCGGGCGGTCGGGGTGGGGTGAAGGCGCTGTAGAGCACCGGCAGGCTGAGCAGCGCCCGCGACCACGGGGAGGGGCGCCAGGCCAGTTCGACCGGCGGGACGGCGAGTTGGAGGTCCGGCAGCCGGTGCAGCAGGGTCTCGACCGCGGTCTCGACGATGATCCTGGCCGGGTGCTGCGCCGGGCAGACGTGCTGGCCGGCGCCCCAGGCCAGGTGGGCGCGGTTGCCGCCGAGCGAGCCGTGCGCGGGTGCGACGCCCTGGGCGGCCGGGTCGGCGTTGGCGGCGGCCAGGCCGAGCACGAGCATGTCGCCGGCGCTGATGTACTGGCCGCCGAGCACGGTGTCGGTGGTGGCCCAGCGGCCGGGGAAGTTCTGCGTCGGCGGGTCGCGCCAGAGCACCTCCTCCAGCGCGTCGGAGACGGTGAGCCGGCCGCCGGTGAGGGTGGCCCGGAAGCGGCGGTCGGTGAGCAGCAGCCGCAGCGTGTTGCCGGTCCAGTTGATGCTGGTCTCGTTGCCCGCGACCATCAGCACCACCAGGTGGTGCACCGCCTCCTCGTCGGTCAGCCCGGCCGGGTGGGCGAGCAACCAGGAGGTGAGGTCGGCGCTCGGGGCGGCCCGGCGGCGGCGCACCAGGTCGACCAGGATGGCCTGGAACTCGGCGCTGGCGCGCACCGATTCGGCGCCACTGTCGACGAAGTGGCTGATCAGCTCGATCAGTCGGGGACCGGCCGCGGCGGGCAGGCCGACCAGCTGGGTGAAGACCAGCAGCGGCAGCGCGCGGGCGTACTGGGCGATCAGGTCGGCGGTGCCGTCCGGGCCCCAGCTGTCGATGAGCCCGTTGGCGGCGGCCTCGGTGGTCCCGCGCAGTTGGTGGTGGTCGATCTGGGCGAGCGTGTCCGCGACGGCGGCACGCAGCCGCTGGTGCTCCGCGCCGTCCAGGTTGAGCAGGGTGGGGCGCCACGCGGTCATCGGCAGCAGCCGGGAGTCGGCCGCCAGCCGGCCCTCGGCGGGCACCCGCCAGCGGCGCGAGTCCTTGGAGAACAGCGTCTCGTTGCGGGTGAGTTCGAGCAGTTCGGAGTAGCCGAGGACGAGCCAGGCCTCGACCCCCGGCTCCAGCTCGATCGGCGCGACCGGTCCGTAGCGGGCGCGCAGCCGGGCGTACAGGCCGTGCGGGTCCTCGGCGACGGCGGCGCCGTACAGCGGGGTCAGCGGGCCGCCCGCGGGCATCCCGCCGCCGTGGCCGACGGGGCACCCGGAGGTCGTCGGCGGTTCGGGCGCGCTCATGCGCCCACCTCGCCGCGCTCGGCAGGGGCGTTCGCCCACGTGCGCCTCCCGGCGATCCGCTCACTTCGATCGCTCATCCCTGGAGCTCCAGGACGGACGTCCGGTGCAGGTGGTCCACGAAGTCGATCAGCAGGTCGTAGGACTGCCGCCGGTCGCGCGCGTCGCAGTAGAGGATCGGCACCTCGGGCAGCACGTCGAGCGCCGAGCGCAGCTCCTCCTCCGGGTAGGTCGGCGTGTCCGGGAAGACGTTGACGGCCACCGCGAACGGGATCCGCTGCTCCTCCAGCCGGCCGAGCACCTCGAAGCTCTCGTCCGGCCGCCGCAGGTCGACCATCGCGATGGCGCCGAGCGCACCGCGCGACAGGTCCTCCCACAGCGGCCAGAACCGCTGCTGCCCGGGCGTGCCGAACAGGTACAGCGCGAGCCGGGGGTTGAGCGTGATCCGGCCGAAGTCCAGCGCGACCGTGGTCGTCGTCTTGTCGCCGCGCCCGGAGAGGTCGTCGACGCCGCTGCTCGCGGCCGTCATCGTCTCCTCGGTGCGCAGCGGGGTGATCTCGCTGAGCGAGCCGACCAGCGTCGTCTTGCCGACCCCGAACGGGCCGGTGACCAGGATCTTGACCGCCCCCTGGACGGAGGACGGCAGGTACTGCGGGTCGGCGGGCACCTCGGCGGGCGCGGCTTCAGCGGAGTTGGCGGAGGCCAACGAGCACCTCTTCCAGGAGGGTTGTGGGCAGGCGTTCGGCCTGCGGGACGGGCGGGAGCACCTGAACGGCGCCGAGGTCCCACAGGTCGCCGACCAGCACCTTGACGACGCCGAGCGGCAGCCCCAGGTGGGCCGCCACCTCGGCGATGGACAGCAGGCTGCGGCAGAGGCCGAGGATGCGCCGGTGCTCCCGGTTCAGCAGGGCGTGGTCGGGGGGTTCGGGCACGTCCGGTAAGGCGCTGACCAGACTCTCGATCGCCAGCTCGGGCCGGGTGGAGCGGCTGCGGCCGCCGGTGATGACGTACGGGCGGACCGGCCCGTTCACCGCGGGCCCCCCGCCGCGTGGTCGACCCGCGGCGGGCTGGTGAGGTGGGTGCCGATCCGCTCGACCAGGACCTGCATCTGGTAGGCGACCAGCCCGGCGTCGACCGCCTCGCCGGTCACCACGGCCAGGTGCGCGCCGGCCCCGGCGGCGACGATGAACAGGTACCCGCCCCCGTACTCGATGATGATCTGCCGGGTGGCGCTGGCGGGCCCGCCGAAGCCCACCGCGACCCCGCGCGCGAGCGACTGCAGGCCGGAGCAGGCGGCGGCGAGCCGCTCGGCGTCCTCGCGCACGATGCCCGCGGTGCGGCCGATCTCCAGGCCGTCGTTGGAGACGACGACGGCGTGCTGGACCTCGGGCACGGCGACGATGTCGGCGAGGAGCCAGCCGAGATCAGGGGTGGTGGTCATGGAACTCTCCGGAGCGCTGGGGAAGTCGGGGGGACGCGGAACGGAACGGGTCGTCGTGGGCCTGGGCCCGGGCGGCCGAGCGGCCGCTGGCGGTGCCGGCCTGGAACATCGCCATGAAGGCCTGCGCGTCCCGGGCCGACCGGTACGGCGGCGCGGGCGGCGGAGGCGGGGGAGCGGCGTGCTGCGCGGTCGTGCCGGCACGGTCGCGCCGGTGGCTCCGGCGGGGCAGCGGCGGCGGAGCCGGGTCGCCGGCGGGGAGACCGGCGGAGGGGGGAGGCCCTGCGGGCAGGGGGGGTGCGAGAGGCGGGGTGTCCAGCAGGGGGTGGCCGCCCACCGCGGGGGAGTGGTGGGGGCCGGCGCCGAACGCCCGGTCGTCCGGCCCGAGGCCGGGGACGGTCGGCGGAAGCGGTTCGGTGAGCAGCGCGTTCGGCAGCAGCACGACCACGCGCACGCCGCCGTACGGGGAGGGCGCCGAGCTGAGCGTGACCCGGAAGCCGTACTGCTCGGCGAGCCGGCCCACCGCCGCCAGGCCCAGCTGCGGCACCTCGCCCAGCCGGGACACCTCCAGCGTGCTGCCGCCGGTCAGCGCGGCGCCCGCCTTGGCGACGGCCTGTTCCGGCATGCCGACGCCGCCGTCGTCGATCTCGATGACGGCGCCGTTGTGCACCGGCATCAGCGTGACGAACACCTGGGTGCTGGGCGGGGAGTAGCGGGTCGCGTTGTCCAGCAGCTCGGCGACGGCGTGGATCAGCGCCTCGGCGGCGGCGCCGACCACGGCGGTCTCGATCCGGCTGCGCACCACGACCCGCTGGAACGGCAGGATGCGCGACTGGGCGCCGCGGACGACGTCCTCCAGCGAGACGGGTTCGGGCCAGTGCCGTCCGGCCCGGGCCCCGCACAGCACGGCCAGGGTCTGGGCCAGCCGGGCCTGTTGGGCCGCGGCGTGGTCGGCCTTGAGCAGGCCCTCCAGCAGCGCCGGGTCGTCGTGGGTGCGCTCCATCTCGTCGAGCAGGGCCTGCTGGTCGTGGGCCATCACGAGGATCCGGCGGGCCACGCTGAGGAAGGCCCGCTGGGTGGAGGCGGTGTGCTCCTGCTCCTGCTGGACGACGGCCAGTTCCTCGCCCCGGCGGGAGAGTTCGGCGGTCAGTTGTTCCTGGAGCCGGGCGACGTCGCGGCGCAGCCGCTCGGCCCGGCGCCGGTGGGTGACGGAGACCGCGTGGTAGCGGGCGGCGGTCACGAGGGCGAGTGCCGCGAGCACGCCGGCTGCCGTTGCGCACCACTGAGTCATCGTCACGCGGCGAATTCTAGGGTGATGATCCTACGAAGGTGTGAACGGATCTCGCCAAGTGACCGGATCTCGTCAATATCCAGTCAATTCGGTGTCGATCCAACCTCGTTCGCCCCCGACCGGGCTGTCGGGCGGCCACACTTCCCCCGCGGTTCCTCCCTACTCGGACACTTCGGACACGTGCGGGATGGCCGAGTCGCGTCCCGGGATGTGTGGGGAACGTGTGCACGGTGTTGCGGACGGGATCACATCCGGTGCAGGAGCAACAGGGCCACGTCGTCCGGCCGGGAGCGGCGCTCCGTCACGTTCAGGGTCAGCAGGTCCGCCAGCCGCTCCAGCGCGGGCGCCGCACCGATCCGGCCCGGACCGGTCTGCCGGGCCCACAGCTCCAGTCCGTCCAGCATCCGCTGCACCGACTCGTCGTAGTCCTCCTCGCGGTCCTCCACCAGCCCGTCCGTGTACACCAGCAGCGTCTCGCCCTCCGCGAGCCGGCCCGTCGTCAGGTCGTAGGGCTGCCCCGGGTCCACCCCCAGCGGCGGCCCGCCCGGCAGCTCCAGCTCGACCGCCCTCGCGCCGGCGATCCGCACCGGTGCCGGATGGCCGGCCCGGGCCGCGGTCAGCCGGCCGTCCGCCGGGTCCAGGGTCAGGTAGAGGCAGGTCGCGAACAGCTCGGTGTCCAGCTCGGCCAGCAGCCGGCTGGTCCGCCCCAGAGTGGCCGCCGGATCGTGCCCGTCCGTCGCGTACGCCCGCAGGCCGCTGCGCAGTTGTCCCATCACCGCGGTCGCCTCGGCGTTGTGCCCCTGCACGTCGCCGATCACCAGCCCGATCCGGCCGTCCGGCAGCTTCAGCAGGTCGTACCAGTCGCCGCCGATCTGCATCCCCTCGGTGCTCGGCAGGTAGCGGGCGGCGCTCGCGATGCCCGGCAGGCGGGGCAGCGTGCGCGGCAGCATCGCGCGCTGCAGCTCGCCGGCGCGGTGGTGGTGGGTGTCGTACAGCCGGGCCCGCTCCAGCGACTGCGCCAGGATGCCGGCGAACGCCGAGTACAGGGTGCGGTCCTCGCGGCCGAAGGTCCGCTCGGTCGCGAAGGTGATCAGGCACGAGCCCACCTGCCGTCCGGACGCGACCAGCGGCAGCACCGCCCAGGCCGCCGGGCTCCCGGCCGGGCCGCCGGGCGTGCCTCGCCCGGGTTCGCTGAACAGCGGGGCGGAGTGGGTGAGCGAGGACTGCATCACGTCCTCGGACAGGTCCGCCAGTCGGGTCGGCTCCGAGCGGCGCGCACCCCCGTAGACCGTGTGCGTGACGGGCAGCAGCCGACCCTCGTCCACCAGGTCCAGCACGATGCTCGCGGCCCCGAACGAGGGCCGGGCCACGTCCGTCACGGCGGTGGTGACGTCCCGCACGGTCACCGCCCGCGACAGCGCCCGGGTCAGCGTCAGCAGCAGCGCCGTCCGCGCCGCCCCGGCCTTGTCCTGCCCCTCCGGGCCGTCCTGCGGCTTGTCCTGCGCCGGACCCTCCCCGGCGAGCGCCTCGCCGTGCTCCGCGAGCAGCCCCGCGACGCGTACCGGCCGGTCGTGGGCGTCCAGCATCACCTCGCCGGACTCCTCGACCCGCACCACCCCGCCGCCCCGGCGCAGCACCCGGTACTCGATCCGGTACGGCCCCCCGACGGCCAGCGCCTCCGCCATCGCCGCCCGCACGTCCGGCAGGTCCTCCGGGTGGACGATCCGCTCCAGCTCCGGCGCCGAGCCGTCGGACGCCACCGGCTGTCCCGTCACCCGGAACGCCTCGGCGTCCCACGCGGTCTCGCCGGTCACCAGGTCCCGCTCGAACGCCCCGTGCCGCGCGGCCCGCGCGGCGAGCGACAGCATCGGGCGCCCCGGTGCCCCGGCCGGCCCCGCCGGAGCCTGCGCGCTCTGCGGCAGTCGGCCGTCCGCGTGATCGAGCAGGTGCGCCAGCCGGTGCGCGCACGCGTCGCCGATCGTCTCCAGCACGTCCAGGTCGCGCAGCGGGACCGTGCCCCGGTGGGCCAGCGCCAGCGCCAGCACCCCGATCGGCCGCTCGTCCACGATCATCGGCAGGGTGATCACCGCGACCATCCCGGTGCCGAGCCCGGCGTCCTCGTTCGGATAGTCGGCGCTCGTGTGCTCGGGCGACAACAGGTACGGACGCCGCATCCGCAGGGCCGTCGCGGCCGGCAGGTCGCTCCCCGGATCGATCGTCCCGTACCGCTCGTGCACCCACCTCGGCAGCCCGTGCGAGGCCGTCAGCCGCAGCATCCCGGCGGAGTCCAGAAGGTACAGCGCCGAACCCTCCCCGGTGATCCAACTGGGCCCGTCGGCGAGGACGGTGGCCAGCATCTCGGCCGCCGTCGTGCAGCCCAGCAATAACCGCACGCAGCGCATCGCACTGCGCACCGCGCGGTTCTCATCCTCGACGGGAGCCATTGATTCTTCATACCCCATTTCCCCACCCCACGAGCCCCCGGCGATCCCCCACCCTGCCTGCCACGCCCCCACCCCCACTGCCGGTTCCCACCCCCACCCGACCCGCGCGCGGGCCCGCGCCACCTCCGGACGTCCGGGCCAGTGCGGTCCCTCAGGCCCCCTCCGATCGCTCGCGCCCCGAGCCCCCACAGCACCCTCATGCCCCGCGCCCGTGCGCGCCGCCCGCCCGCCAGGGGTCCGGGGACCCCGGTGGCTCCTTGGACCGCCGCGCCGCCTGCCCGCGACGGGCCCGCCTTCCGGGCAGCCGCGTTTGGATCGCCCGCGTCCCCGGCGGCCCACTCCCCCGGCGCCCGTGCGCCGCCCCGGCTGTCGTTCCCCCGCCCTTCTCGGCTGCTCCCCTTCCCTCCGCTCAGCGCTTCCCGCGTCCGGGGAGGTCAGGGGAGGGGCCACCAGCGGGCCCCAGCCGACGTACCAGCACCAAGGTCCGGTCGTCCGCGACGTCGCGCGCCACGGTCCGCACGAGCTGCGCCGCCGCGCCGCGCGTGAGTTCCTGTTGCGTGCGGTGGGTTCGCAGCTCCGGTTCCGCAGCGGCCAGCAGCCGGAGCACACCCTCGTCCAGGTCCCGGCCCGGCACCTCCACCAGGCCGTCGCTGAACAGCAGCAGCGAGTCCCCGTGCGCCAGCCGCCCGGTCGACGCCGGGTAGGGGGCGCCGGGGATGAGGCCCAGGGCCGGCCCGCCGTGCGCGGCGAGCTCCCAGCCGCCGCCGTCCGCCCGGCGGAAGCGCGCGGCCGGCGGGTGGCCGGCGTTGAAGAGGCGGTAGTCGCCGGTGGCCGGGCGCAGCGCGAGGTGGACGGCCGTCGCGAAGTGGTCGTCCCAGCCCATCCGGACGAGGTGGTCGTTGGCCGCCGGCAGGAACGCCTCCGGCGGCACCCGCCCCAGCAGCATCCCGAAGGCGCCCGACAGGTGCGTGGACCTCGCGGCGGCCCGGCTGCCCTTCCCGGACACGTCCACGAGCAGGAGCTCCAGCAGGTCGTCCTCGGGGCGGTGGGTGCAGAGGAGGAAGTCCCCGGAGAAGGAGGTGCCGCCGGCGGGGGCGAGGGCGCTGTCGAAGTGCCAGTCGAGGAGGCGGTCCGGGAGCCGGGCGAGGGTCCTGGTGTGCTCGGCGAGTTCCAGGAGCATGGAGTCGCCCTGGGTGCCGCGCAGCCCGAGCCGGTGCCGGAAGCGGTTGGCGATCAGCACCGTCGCCCCGGTGGCGGCGAGGACGAGGGTCACCCCGAGCCGTACGCAGTGCGGGTCCTGCAGGGCGGCCCCGAGCGCACTGCCCGCGAGGGCCGCGCACACGAGCACCAGCAGTCGCCCGCGCGGCAGCACGAGCCCGCCGACCACGAGCGGCAGCACGAGCGCCGACGGGGGCCAGCTGTACGGCAACGCGAGCGGCAGCAGCCCGAGCACCACCGTGAGCACCAGCAGCACGACGAGCGCGTCCCGCCCGGCCCGCGCGTCCCCGTCCAACAGCCGCCCGTACCACCGCCGCACCCTCCCGACCAGCGCGGGCAACAGGACCTCCACCAAACGGGTGGGCGGTCCCCGGTCATGACCCCCCAGTCAGCCCCGCCACATTAACCCCCAGCAGAAACGTTCCCTCTGCCCCCACCCGCACCCAGCCTCCAGCCCCCCGCGCAGGAAGTCGTCCCCGGCCGGCTTCTGGCGCGTTCCGGATCGCCGTTCCCCGTCCCCGGCTCCGTGCACCCTCGCCAACCTCCCTCCCTGCGCGGGAAGTCGTTCCCGCCGACTTCCCGTGTCGCCTTCATTCCGCGGCCGCAGCACCCCCGGAGCGCTCTCCCCCATTCCTGCCTGCTCGCGTGAGAAGTCGACTCGGCCGGCTTCCCGTGTCGCCTCAGGCCTTCGGCCAGGTGTGGAGGCCGCTCGTCAGGGTGGTGATGAGGCGGTCGTGGGTGGTGGTCAGGTCTTCGGCGAGCTGGAAGGCGCCGGCGATCGAGAGGGAGGCGAAGCCGTGGGCGAGGGAGCGGACGGTGCGGGCGGCGTGGATGGCTTCGGAGCCGTCGAGGCCGTACTCCCGCAGGACGGCGACGATCACCCCAACCAGCCGGGCCGCCGCGGCGTTGAGGTCGTCGTCCGCCCGGGGGGCCTGCGGCAGGGCGTTGTACCGGTGCGGGTACGCCGTCGCGTAGGCGTGGTAGGCGCGGAGGACGGCGGCGACGGCGTCGTCCCCGCTGCGGCCGAGGGCGGCGTCGGCGAGTCGGGCGGCCAGTTCCTCGGTGACGCGGACGGCGATGAGCCGCCGCAGTTCGGTGAGGCCGCCGCTGACGTGCTTGTACAGGGAGGGGGTGGCGACGCCGGCCCGGGCGGCGACGGCGGCGAGGGTGAGGCCGTCCGGTCCCTGGTCGTCGATGAGGGCGAGGGCGTGGTCGACGACCTGCTCGGGCGTCAGTCCGACTCGGGGCATGGCGCGGTCTCTCCGTGTCTGTCCGGGGGCGTTGCGGGTGGGGATGCTCAGGCGATCTCGGCGAGGAAGGGCAGCAGGGCGTCGGCGACGGCCTGCGGGTTGTCGGCCATCGGGTAGTGCCCCGAGCCGTCGATCATCACCTTCCGGGCGCCGAGCGCCGCGGTCTGCCGGTCGGCGACGACCTCGGGCTTCGGGAAGTCGGGGTCCTTGGTGCCCATGAGGACGAGCGCCGGGCACCGCACGGCGGCGGTCCAGCCGACGGGCGAGGAGTCGCCGCGGACGTGTCCGCGGGTGGCGGTCCTGCGGCCGGGGGTGCGCAGCGCGTCGACGAGCCCGGCCACGTACGCGTCGAAGTCGGCCGGCTTGGTGCCCGGGTAGGCGAGCTTGCGGTGGTAGAAGCCCCAGAACGCGGGCCAGTGGATGACGACGGTCCCCATGGCGTGGACGACGCCGCGCATGAGGGCGTTCTGCGGGAGGTTCTCGATGAAGGCGTCGATCAGGACGATCCCGGCGACCCGCTCGGGCGCGTCCCCGGCGACCTTGACGACGGTCGCCCCGGTGTAGGAGCTGCCGGCCAGGACGGCCCGCCCGATGCCGAGGTGGTCGAGCAGGGCGAGGACGTCGGCGGCGACGGCGCCCGGCGTGTAGTCGTTCCAGGCGATCGAGGACTCGCCGAAGCCGCGCAGGTCCATGGTGACGACGCGGTGGCCGGCGGCGGCCAGCAGCGGGACGAGGTGCCGGTACGAGCGGCGGCTGTCGAGCATCCCGGGGAGGAGGACGACGGGGGTGCCGTCGCCCTTCCGGGTGTCGTCGAAGGCGATCCGGCCGCCGGGAACGTCGAGGTACTGGGTCTCCGGGGTGGTGGTGCCGTTCATGGTGGGCCTCCTCGGTCCGCTGCTGCGGTGGCATCGGCGGTGCTGCCGATAGCCATAAAGCTAAGGCTAATAGCCTTAGCCGTCAAGCTATCGGCACCCGGGGTCGAGGTCGCCCGCGCCGAGCGGCACCCCGCCCCCTCAGGTCCCTTCGACCTTGAACGGGTCGTGCTCGCTGAGCAGCTTCTCCAGCCTGGCCTGGTCCACCCGGGTGACGATCTCGTTCGTCTCCTGCCTGTCCCGGATGACCTTGGCGAGCGTGAAGGAGGAGGTGACGGTGTAGAGCAGGCCGATCCCGAGGAAGGCCCGGGTCCAGGCTCCGACCGGCAGGTAGGCGATCCCGATGGCGAGGGCGGTGCCCGACAGGGCGAAGGAGAGCACGGCCTGGAGGTGGTACGCGGCCGTGGTGCGTGACTGCATCGGTGCGTTCATGGCGCCAGGATGGCGGCGGTCCGGCCCGCCGCACATGAGTAGGAGTACTCAGGCGGGCCTGTCGAGGTCGTCGTCCGGTGACTCCCAATCACGTTAAGTAGTGTCAGGGGTGGGCAAGAGCCGCAAACCAGTCATAGGGAACAAGCCGCCCGCCCGGTTGTCGGCCGTCCCGGGCGGATGGCTTGGAATCAGGGCGTCCTAGGATTAACGTCTGATAACGCAGCGCGGTCGAAACGCCGTACCCAGACGGCACCGTGCGCCGTCGCCTAATCCCGCCGGCCGGCCTCCGGGCAGGTCAGGGAGCCGGGGAACCACGTTCCTTGGGGTGAATCGGCGGGGCCCCGGCCCGGCCGTAGGAGACCTTCCTGCTCCGAACCCGTCAGCTAACCCGGTAGGCGCGAAGGAAGGAAAGGAGCACGCCTCCGTGGCGTCGACGCACACCCCGGCACAGCCCGCCGGCCCTGCCGCCGGTACCCAGCTCCTCGAGCACCCCCGTCCGGCCGGGGACGAGTTCCCGGCCCCGGAGGCCGAGGCCAACCGCCACCGGATGCCGCGTCAGACCCGCGGAGCCTCCCCGCTGCTCGGCGTCACCGCCGTCGCCGCCACCCTGGGCGCCACCGGCTTCGCCTCCGCGACCCCGGCCGCCGCGCCCGCCATCGAGTCCCCGGACGAGGCCCCGGTCGCGCTCTCCGCCGACCCCGGCCTCGCGCTCGCCGCCCGCATCCAGCAGCAGGCCGACGGCCAGCGCACCGCCGCCGAGGAGAGCGCCCGCGTGCAGGCCGCGCAGGAGGCGCAGGCCAAGGCCGCCGCCAAGGAGGCCGAGGCGAAGAAGGCCTCCGACGACGCCGAGAAGGCCAAGGCCGCCGCCCTCACGCTGCCGGTGCGCGACTACAACCTGAGCGCCCACTACGGCCAGAGCGCCCGCTACTGGGCGCACCTGCACACCGGCCTGGACTTCGCCGCCGACACCGGCACCGCCGTGTTCGCGGTCGGCCAGGGCACGATCACCTCGGCCGGCTGGTCCGGCGCGTACGGCTACCGGATCGTCGAGACCCTGCCCGACGGCACCGAGATCTGGTACTGCCACCTCTCCTCGATCATCACGGGCAGCGGCAAGGTGACCTCGGGCCAGCAGATCGGCAAGGTCGGCGCCACCGGCAACGTCACCGGCCCGCACCTGCACCTGGAGGTCCGCCCGGGCGGCGGCGCCCCGGTCGACCCGGAGACCTGGCTCCAGCAGCGCGGCCTCAACCCCTAGCCTCCGCACGCGCGAACAGGAAGGCCCCGGCCGGCCGGGGCCTTCCGCATCAGCCCTCCTGCGGCGACTCAGGCGACTCAGGCGACTCCGACGACTCCGGCAGCTGCGCCAGGTACGCCTCGATCTCTCCCGACCCCGGCTCCGGCGCGAGCTCCGGGAACTCCTCGACCAGCATCCGCGGCAGCCCCGGCACCGTCCACTCGCCGTACAGCGCGAGTGCCACCTGCACCGCCGCCTCCTCGAACTGCCCGAAGTCCCCGGCCAGTTCGTCCGGCATCGGGCGCCCCAGCGCGTTCAGCTCGGCGAGGTTGCGGTAGCTTCGCCGCATCAGGCCCTGCTCCAGCAGCCGCCGCGCGCCGTCCGTGGCCATGCCGACCGAGAGAACCCGGCCCGGGCCCCAGCCCCGCTCGTCCGGCTCGTCCAGCCACCCGGCCTCGGCCAGCGCGGCGAACGCGTCCAGCCGTTCCTCCTCGCCCAGTTCGAGGAACCCGGCGAGCCAGTCCCGCACCGCCGCCCCGTCCGCGACGTCCACCCCGTGCGCGCGCAGCAGCACCGCGTACAGCCGGGGCCACGTCACCAGGTCGGCCCGGCGCAGCAGCCCGGCCGCGACCTCGCCCTGCCACTCGGCCTCGGCGTGCAGCCGCTCCTGCCGCTTGGCGTTGAGCCGCTTCGCCGCCCGCTGGTGGTCGACCAGGAGCCGGACGGCCTCGCCGTACGCGAACGGGTCCTCGTCGGGGGCGGGCTGGACGTACAGGTGGAGCCGCTCGTACAGCAGGTGTTCCACGGCGTCCGAGGTCAGTTCGGGCCAGCCGTCGCGCATCCTGCCCTCGCCCAGCTCCAGCAGTGCCAGCACCGTGCGCAGCGGCGCCTCGGCCACCGGGGTGCGGCCCTCCGCCGCCGCCCAGGCGAGCAGGTCGGCGGCCCTGGTGCGCGGGGCGAGTCGCAGGTCTTCGTCGTTCATAGCTCGAACGGTAACCGCTGGTCGGGGGGGGTAGGGTCGGCAGCCATGGTCCCCGTACGTCTCACCGGCCCCCGGCTGGCCGTCCGCGAGTACCACCACACCCCGGAGGAACTGGACGCGCTGCACGCGCTCTTCGGCGACCCGGAGGTCACGCGGTACCTCCCGTTCGAGCCGCGCGACCGCGAGGCCTGCGCGGACCAGCTCGACCTGTACGTGGAGGGGGCGATGGAGGAGCAGCGCGGCACCTACCGGTTGGCCGTCACCCTCCTCGCCGGAGCCGGAGCCGGAGCCGGAGCCGACGCCGACGGCCCGCTGGCCGCCACGCCGATCGGCCAGGCCGCCCTCACCCTCGGCCCGTACCGGTCGGCCGAACTCGGGTACGTGCTGCGCCGGGACGCGTGGGGGCACGGCTACGGGAGCGAGGCCGCCCGGCTGCTCTGCGTCCTCGCCTTCGACCACCTCGGCCTCCACCGGCTGGCCGCCTCCGTGGACGTCGACAACGCTGCCTCCGTCCGGGTGCTCGGGAAGCTCGGCTTCCAGCGGGAGGGCCGGGTCCGGCACGACGTCCTCAAGGGCGGCGTCTGGTCCGACTCGTACCTGTACTCACTCCTCGCCGACGAGTGGCGGGGGAGCGGAACGGCGGGTACGGGGGGTTAACCCCACCCCGGATCCGCCAGGCCTCCGGATGCCGCCGGACCACCCCGCCCGACAAGGATGAAACCGTCAGCAGGGGAACGAGACGGGCAGGGGCCGGGACATGAGCAGCTTCACCACACACGACCGCGACTGGGACTTCCTGGACGGCCACGACGGCCGCACCGGCGAGCGCACCGACCACGGCCGCCCCGCCCGGGCCCGCCGCACCGAGGAACCGCCGCCGTTCTGGCGGGCGCCGTTCTCCTCGCACTACTACCGCGAGGTCGGTTACGTCCTCACCGGCCTGCCGGTCGGGCTCGTGGGCTTCGCCGTCGCCGTCATCCTCTTCTCGTTCGGCGCCGGCACCTTCGTGACCGCCCTCGGCCTGCCCGTCCTGGCCGGGCTGACGGTCGCCGCCCGCGGCTTCGGCCGGCTGGAGCGCTCCCGGGCCCGCGGCATGCTCGCCCTGGAGGTGCCGGGTCCGGCGCCGGTGCGCCGGACCCGGCCGGGCGCCTGGGGCGCGATCACCGCACGGCTGGCGGACGCGGCCGGGTGGAAGGGCGTGCTGTACCAGGTGTTCATGTTCCCGTGGGCGGTGTTCAGCTTCACGATGACGCTGGTGTTCCTGCTGGTCGGCTGGACGATGGCGCTCTACCCGCTCTACCACTGGGTCTTCCCGACCTTCACCTCGTGGCGGGGCTACAAGGTGTTCGACTACACGGACGGCAAGGGCGTCGAGCACGTCTACTTCGTCGAGGGCGCCGGGCAGATCGCCGCGGTGTCGGTGGCCGGCATCGTGATCGTCTTCCTCACCGCCCAGCTGGTCCGCAGCCTGACCAACGTCAACCGGGCCGCGATCCAGGGCCTGTGCGGCCGCTGACCCGCCGAGCGAGCCCCTCCCGGCCCCGACCGCGCCCCGGACCGCTCCGGATGCGCCCGGGGCCGGCCCGTGTTGCGATGGCCGGGTGGCCGACGACACCCCAGCCGCGGACCCAGCCGCGGACCCAGCCGCCGACCCAGCCCCGGACCCGGACCCGCTGGTCACCTCCCGCCCCCTGGACGAGTACTGCGCGCTCTTCGGCCTCACCCGGGCCCGGTTAGCCGCCCTGCCGGGACCGGTGCTCGACTGCCCCGGCGGCGCCGCCGGCCTCTCCGCCGAGGCCCGCGTCCTCGGCTGCCGCGTGATCGCAGCCGACCCGGCCTACGCCCTGCCCCCGCCCGCCGTCGCCGCCCACGCGCTCGCCGCCCGGGCCGCGATGGCCGCCGCCATGACCACCCGCCCCGAGCTGTACCTGCCCGCGCGGCTGCTCCCGCCCGACCGCTACCTGCGCAGCTGGGACCGCGCCCGCCGGCTGTACGTCGCCGACGCCGCCGCCCACCCGGAGCGGTACGTGGCCGCGGCGCTGCCCCGATTGCCCTTCGCGGACGGCACGTTCGCCCTCACCCTGAGCGGCTACCTGCTCTTCGCCTACCCCGAACGCTTCGGCCCGGCACGGCAGTTGAACGCGCTGGTGGAGCTGGTGCGGGTGACCTCCCCGGACGGCGAGGTGCTCGTCCACCCGCTGCACGACGGCCGCGGCCGCGCCTGCGGCCACCTCGACGCCCTGCGGTACGCGCTCGGGGAGCGCCGGGTCACCAGCGAGATCCGCCGCTTCCCGCGCGCCGGTGACGGTCACACCCGCCGCGTCCTCGCACTGCGGGCCGCCGACCGTCGCCGCCGCCGCGGGGCCGGCCACACCGTCTAGGAGCCGTCCCCCGGATCCGCCTGCTGCGGCGGAACGACTGCGGGTACGGCCGCAGGTTCGCCTGCGGCTGCGGCTGCGGCTGCGGAAGCGGGCACGGGGACAGGGGCCTGCGGGCCGGCCGGCGCCTCCAGCCGGGACAGGATCTTCTCCGCCAGCCAACTCCGGTCCGAGCCGTACGGAATGCCGTCCGGCAGCATCAACTGCCCCGCCACCGCGTCCCGCAGCCGCTGCGCCTGCGGGCCCGGAAGCCCGGAGAGCAGGCCACGCGCGGCCAGCAGCGCGTGGTACTGCTCGAAGCCCGAGCGCGGGTGCTCGATCGCGTCCAGCACGCTCGGCAGGTCGGCGAGCGCAGGATCGCCCTGCATGAGCGCGAGCGCCTGGATCCGGCGGCCCTCCGAGCCGTCCACGTACAGGTCCCGCACCCGGTCGGCGGTGAGCGCCGAGCGGCGCGCGGTCGAACGGACCTCGGCCACCACGCCGTCCGGTCCGGCCGCCGGCGACGTCGCGGACGGCGGCAGCTGCGCGGCGAGCGCGCCCGGCCGGTCCGCGCTGCCGCCCAGCACCCCGAGCTGCTGCATCGCACGCACCCGCAGGTCGTCCGCGCCGACCTTGTCGCCGTGGCGGTCGCGGTCCTGCCCGGCCAGGAAGAGGTCCAGCGCCTGGTCCGCGCCGGTCAGCACCTGGGGCAGCGCGAGCCGGGTCACCAGCCAGCCGGCCAGGAAGCCGAAGACCGTGAAGTACAGCACCAGCGCCGCCGCGAACGGCACCGCCGCGTCCTTACCGCCCAGCGCGGGCGCCAGCGCGGTGCCGAGCTGGTGCAGCCGTTCGCCGAGCGAGCCGAGCTGGGTCAGCCCGACCCCGAGCAGCACCTTGGTCAGCCAGTCCGACACCTGCTCCAGGTTGGTGTTCGGCGCGTACGAGCCCTGCGGCTCGCCGGAGCCGTTGCGCACCCGCGGCACCCCGAACAGGAAGCCGAGGGCACCGCCGACGACCGACGACGCCCCGGCGATCACGAGCCCGCCGCCGAGTGCCTGCCAAGCGTGGGCACGGCCGAGCGAGAAGAGCAGCAGGCCCAGCAGGCCCGTCCCGAACAGGACGGCGGCCGCAGCCCGTTGAGCCGTCCGCAGGGCCGCCGTGCCGGTCCGCCGCCGCGCCTTCGTCATCGCGTACCCCCTGTGCCCGCGTCGCTCCGCTCCGGAATCCCGGCCGACTCTAGCGTCGCGGTCCCACCGCGGACACGCCCCGGGGGTGCCGCGGCGACGGCGGACGGAGAAACGCAGACGGCCCGTGGGCTGCTCCTCCGCGCCGGCCCGTGCACTGGCCAGGCGCCGAGGCACCGGGGATGTACCGGTGAGCCCACGGGCCGGGTGACTGCTGTGGATTTCGCCTGCCGGGAGCCCGAGGGCTCCACCCTGCGCAGGCAGGGGCGGCTCTAGCGAGCAGCCACCTCACGCATCCTGATGGAACTCAATTCAGGATCACCTCCTTTCAGTGTGCCGCCACTGTAGGCAGCGCTCCGGAGGGAGGGCAACGGATTATTCGCGCGACCGCTCGAGCACCCTCGTGCCGGAAACCGTGCCGGGGCCGGGACCGTGGGCGGGGTCGGGGGTGGTCGGGGGAACGCGAAAGGCCCGGAGAACGGATCCTCCGGGCCTTTCGGCTACTGAGTAGCGGGGACAGGATTTGAACCTGCGACCTCTGGGTTATGAGCCCAGCGAGCTACCGAGCTGCTCCACCCCGCGTCGGTGAACACCACAGTACGGGAAAGCCGCCGCGATGGGAAACGAGATCGGAAACGGGGCCGGAAACCGTGCCGGAAACCGTGCCGGGGCCGGGGCCGGGGTCGGGGTCGGGACCGTGGGCGGGGTCGGGGGTGGTCGGGGGAACGCGAAAGGCCCGGAGGACGGATCCTCCGGGCCTTTCGGCTACTGAGTAGCGGGGACAGGATTTGAACCTGCGACCTCTGGGTTATGAGCCCAGCGAGCTACCGAGCTGCTCCACCCCGCGTCGGTGAACACCACAGTACGGGGAAGGCGCCCGGATGGGAAACGAGATCGGAAACGGGGCCGGAAACCGTGCCGGAAACCGTGCCGGAAACCGTGCCGGGGCCGGGGCCGGGGTCGGGGTCGGGACCGTGGGCGGGGTCGGGGTCGGGACCGTGGGCGGGGTCGGGGGTGGTCGGGGGAACGCGAAAGGCCCGGAGGACGGATCCTCCGGGCCTTTCGGCTACTGAGTAGCGGGGACAGGATTTGAACCTGCGACCTCTGGGTTATGAGCCCAGCGAGCTACCGAGCTGCTCCACCCCGCGTCGGTGAACACCACAGTACGGGGAAGGCGCCCGGATGGGAAATCGGTTCTCCGGCGGGGAGCCGGCGGGGAGTTCGTCAGCGCCCTTCCGGGCCGCGTCACCCCGGCACCGCCGCGCGTTTGCGGCGCCGGGCCGCGTGCCGCACGCTGCGCGACCTCGCCCACGCCGCGAAGCCGACCAGCGCACCGAAGCAGGGCACCATCAGCACCGCGTACACCAGCAGGAACCCGTGCGTGCCCAGATCCGCGGCGGCGTTCCAGATGCCGTGCAGGACCATCGCCAGCAGCAGCCCGACCGGCGCGCCGATCCGGGCCAGCCAGTGGCGGCGGGTGGTGAGCGCGACCGCCACGCCGAGCCCGGTCAGCGCGGTGAAGAGCGGGTGGGCGAACGGGGAGAGCAGGCCGCGCAGGACGAAGGTCTGCACGGTGCTGTCGAAGTCGCGCAGGCTTGGCGGCTCGCCGAGGCCGATGCTGTCCAGCCGCTGCTGCTGGTCGCTGGAGAAGGCCCGGCCGAGGTAGAGGGCGTTCTCGGTGAACGCGAACCCGCACGCGGCCATCCCGCCGAGCACCACTCCGGCTGCCAGCGTGCGCGGCCGGGAGCGCGCCGTCCGGCCGGGCCCGGCCGAGCCGGTGGACGGCGGGGCGGGCCGCAGGTACGGCAGGGGGCGCAGATAGGGCCGCAGTCCGAGCCGCTCGCGGGCGTGCGGCCCGGCGGCCCGGCGCGCGTACGGGCGCGGGCTCCGGGGGCCCGGCAAGCGGCGCAGCAGCGGCGCGCAAGGGCGCCCGCCCCGTCGGCCGCGGCAGCGCGGGCGCAGGCCGATCGGCAGCAGGAGGACGAGCAGGGCGGTGCCCTTGGCGGTCTCCTCGATGACCGGGGTGACGATGCCGGCGCCCAGCAGCTCGCCGAGCGGGCCCTGGTGGCCGGTGAGGTGGCTGCTGGTCCAGTTGTTGGCGAGGATCGCGACGGTGGTCGCCGCGCAGGCGCCCCAGCCGAGGCAGAACACGGTGTGCCGCAGCGGTACGCGGGCGGTCAGGTTGAGCCAGGCGAGGCCGCCGAGCACGAACGGCAGCGGCACCATCGCGAGCCCGAGGCCGACCAGCAACCCGGTCGTGCCGGTCTGCCGCCGGACCAGCTGCAGGATCAGCACCCCGCACGCGCCCAGCGTGAGCACGGCGGTCGCGGTGACGGAGGAGAGCGCGAGCGAGCGGGCGCGCCCGGCGCGCGGGACGGCGGCCCGGGCGGTGCCCGGCCAGGGCAGGAACCGGTGGACCCGGCGCGTCCGCGGCCCCGGGATCGTCCGGGTGCCACCGGTGCGCGGAGCCGTCTGCGGTGCCTCGGCGGCGGCCCGGACGGTGGACCGGAACCCGCCGCCCGACGGGCTGCTCACGCGGCTCAGGGTAGGCCACGGCACGGGCCCGGAGGGAGGACTCGGGACGAATCGTCCGGTTCGCGCCGGGCCCGTCGGCGGCCGGGGCCGGGCCTTTCGAACGGCCCGGACGGCTCAGCGGCGGCGGAAGAGCAGGTCGTGGACCACGTGCCCCTTGGCGATGCCCGCCCGCTCGAACTTGGTGACGGGCCGCCACTCGGGCCGCGGCGCGTACCCGGGAACGCTGCCGTCCGGGTGGTCGGCGGGCTCCAGCCAGCCGGTGCCGTCGCCCTCGGGGTGCAGGTTCTCCAGCTCCGGCGACGCCGACAGCACGTCGAGCATCTGCTCGGCGTACGGCTCCCAGTCGGTGGCGCAGTGCACCAGGGCGCCCGGGGCGAGGCGGGGCAGGACGAGGTCGAGGAAGGAGGACTGGATCAGCCGGCGCTTGTGGTGCTTGGGCTTGGGCCACGGGTCGGCGAAGTAGACCCGCAGGCCGGCCAGCGAGGCGTCCGGCAGCATGTCGCGCAGCAGGATGACGGCGTCCCCGGCGGCGAGCCGGACGTTCTCGGAGCCGTCGCGCTCCAGCAGTCCGAGCAGGTTGCCGTGGCCGGGGGTGTGGACGTCGGCGGCGAGGATGCCCTTCGTCGGGTCGGCGGCGGCCATCGCGGCGGTGGTCTCGCCCATGCCGAAACCGATCTCCAGCGTCACCGGGAGCTCGCCGAACAGCTCGCGCAGGTCGAGCGGGGTGCCGTCGATGGGGATGCCGTACGTCTCCCAGCCGCGGTCCAGGGCGCCCGCCTGGGCGTTGGTCATCCGCCCCCGGCGCGGCTGGAAGCTGCGGATGCGCCGCTCGCGGTGCTGGGCCTCGGTCGCCTTGTGCGGGTACATCGGCGCGGGGTAGCCGGCCGGCGCGGCGGACAGGCGGGCGGACGGCGATTGCTGGGGGATGGGGGCGGTGGCAGTCACAATCACCCGAGTCTACGGGGCCGCGCGGGGCGGCCGGAGGGGCGTGTGACGCGGTTCATCCGCCCCTCTGCGCGCCGCCGGTCCGCCTCCCCGCCGCGCCGTTCGCCAGCCCTTCTGCGCGCCGCTCACCCGCCTCCCGCCGGCCGCCTCCGCGTGCCCGCACCGCTCACCCCTCCGCCTCCAGCGCGGCCAGCGCCCGGCGGGCCACCTCCCGGCCGATCGGCAGCGAGGCGGTCGCGGCGGGGGAGGGGGCGTTGAGGACGTGTACCAGGCGGCGCGGGGAGCGCGGGTCGGCCGGGTCGAAGCCGGCGAACGCGAAGTCGTCCAGCAGCGAGCCGTCCCGGGCGACCGCCTGCGCGCGCACCCCGGCGGTGGTCGGCACCAGGTCGTCGGCGGTCACCGCGGGCAGCAGCCGCTGGACGGCGGAGGTGAACGCCCGCTTGGACAGCGAGCGGTGCAGCTCGCCGACCTCGTACCGCCAGTGCCGCCGCAGGATCCGCCAGGTGCCGGGAAAGGCCAGCGTCCCGGCCAGTTCGCGCGGGCGGACCGTTCGCCAGTCGTACCCCTCGCGGGCCAGCGCGGGCACGGCGTTCGGGCCGACGTGGACGTCCCCGTGGACGCCCCGGGTGAGGTGCACGCCGAGGAAGGGGAACGCCGGGTCGGGCACCGGGTAGACCAGGCCGCGCACCAACTCGCGGCGCTCCTTGACGAGTTCGTAGTACTCGCCGCGGAACGGCACGATCCGCAGGCCCGGGTCGTCGCCGGCCAGCCGGGCGATCCGGTCGCTGTGCAGCCCGGCGCAGTTCACCAGCACCCGGCAGTGCAGCTCGCCGGTGGAGGTCTGCACCGTCACCCCGTCCGCCCGCCGGTCCACGGCCCGCAGCTCGCAGCCCGGCCGCAGCACCGCGCCCGCCTCCCGGGCCAGCCGGGCGTAGGCCGTGGCGACGGCCGGGAAGTCGCAGATGCCGGTGGTGGCGACGTGCAGTCCGGCCAGGCCGGTGACCTCCGGCTCGTGGCGGGCGATCCCGGCCCGGTCCAGCTCGGTGACCGGGATGCCGTTCGCCCGCCCGCGCTCGGCCAGCGCCGCCAGGCGCGGCAGTTCGTCGGTGCGGGTGGCGACGACGAGCTTGCCGGTCACCTCGTGCGGGATCCCGTGCTCGCGGCAGAAGTCGACCATCTCGGCGGCGCCCGCCACGGCGAACCGCGCCTTGTACGAGCCGGGCCGGTAGTAGAGGCCGCTGTGGATCACCCCGCTGTTGCGCCCGGTCTGGTGGGCGGCGAAGCCGGGCTCCTTCTCCAGCACCGCGATCCGCAGCTCCGGCCGGGCCGCCGTCAGCGCGTACGCCGTCCCGAGCCCGACGATCCCGCCGCCCACCACCAGCACGTCGAAGTCGTACGTCACTGCCGCTCCTCGCAGTCCGCCCGGCCGGCCCCCGCCCGTCGCCGGGCGCGGGGCCGAGTTCGCCGCCGATGCTGCCACGGCGGGCGGGAGCGGTCGAGGGTGCCCGAGCCGGTGGACGGCCCCCGGCGCGCGCGAGGCGGTCACGCCGGGGCGACGATCACCGCCCGGGCGCGCTCGGCCAGTTCGCGGACCCGCCGCTCGCCCTGGAAGGGCTCCAGGCGGCGCAGCATCTCGACCACGTACTCCCGGCTGCGCTGCGAGGAGATCCGGCCGGCCACCTCGACGGCGCGCTCGCCGGCGGCGACCGCGGCGTCCAGGTTGCCCGCCTCGGCCTCGGCCATCGCCGAGACGACGAGCCGCAGTCCGTGCGAGCGGACGAAGCCCTCGGTCGGCTTGGCCAGCGCCTCGCGGGTGAACTGCCGCACCTTGGAGGGCACCCCGAGGTCCCGGAAGCACTCGGCGGCGTCGGCGGCGAGGCGGTCGTAGGCGTAGAAGTCGATCCACGAGGGATCAGGATCACCGGCGCGCGCTCGTTCGAGTGCGCTCTCCGCCGCGCCGAGCGCCGTCGCGCACGCCGCCGCATTGCGGGCCTTGGCCTGGGCCCGTGCCTCCACCAGGTGGAAGAAGCTCATCGTCCGGGCGGTGGCGAGGCCCCGGTTGCGCTCCAGGGCGGCCTGCGCGAGGTCCACCGCCTCCTCGGCGAAGCCGCGGTAGCCCGCCTGGAGGCTCATCGAGGCGAGCACGTAGCCGCCGAGCGGCACGTCGGCGGCGGCCCGGGCCAGGCGCAGGGCCTGGATGTAGTAGCGCTGGGCGGCCTCGTGCTGCCCGGTGTCGAAGGCCATCCACCCGGCCAGCCTGGTGAGTTCGGCCGTCGCTCCGAACAGCGCCCGGCCGACCGCGTCGCTGTACGAGGCGAGCAGCAGCGGTGCCGCCTCCACCCGCAGGCACTCCGGAACCATGGACGAACGCCAGTCCCCGCCGCCGTACTTGGAGTCCCAGCGGCGCGCCTCCTGGGCGGCCTCGCGGAGCTTGGCGGCGTCCGAGTGGCCGACCCGGAAGGGCGCCGACTCGCTCGCGGCGCGCGGCACGTCGCGGGCCACCGAGCCGTCCGCGGGGTTGATCAGCCAGCGGGAGACGGGCGTCGCGTAGGCGGCGACCGAGAAGGTGCCCGCCAGGCTGTCGCTCCAGCGCCCGCCGCCGGGCCCGCGGCGCAGGTCGAGGTCGACCCGCCAGAGGTCGGTGGCCGAGCGGACCGCCTCGGAGACCTCGCGGGGGAAGGCCAGGCCGAGTTCGGGTGCCGGGTCGGTGTCGCCGAGCCCGATCTCCTCCAACGGGACGGGCCGGCCGAGCTTGCCGCCGATGGCGGTGGCGATCAGGTGCGGGACGGGCCCCTGCGGGACCATGCCCTTGCCCACCCAACGGGCCACCGAGGTCTTGTCGTAGCGCAGCGTCAGCCCGCGCTGGGCGCCGAGGTCGTTGACCCGGCGGGCCAGCCCCGCGTTGCTGATCTGGGCGAGGGACAGGAGCGTGCCGAGCCGTTCGTTCGGTCCTCGTGGGCTGACGGTCATGGTGGCGGCGGCACCTCCTGCGGCCTTGTGCGCGGGGCCCGGGCGGCACCGGGCCGTAGCTGCTGTACCTAGAGTAGTCGGACGCGTTCCGACGGTTAAGAGGCCTCATTCCGGATGGCGGGATCGCGCACCCGGCGCCCCCGCGCCGGGAGTTCGCGGAGCCGGGCCGGAACCGCCCGGAACGGGCCGGGGGTGCCGCGCGCCGGAGCGTCGTGCTCCGGTCCCGTGTTCACGTGCGCCCGGCCGTGCCCCCTGGCCCGACCGGCGGCGCGGCGATTCGCTGGTGGTCGTGGGTCGGCCCGCCGTCGAGGACCCGGCGGGCCGGGGGATGCCGCCACCTCAATCCCCGCGGGTGGCGGCGAAGTCCGGGAGGGCATGCGGATGCCCTCCCGGGCTCGACGACGCCTTTCGGCCATCTCGCGATGCCCATGCCAAAGGCGTCCTCGCGGGCGGTCCGGGCCATGGAGGGGGAGGCCCGGCCCGCCCGGCGGGGGACGACGCCCACCGCCCACCGAACGGATCCGGCCGCACGCCGGCACCGGCCGCACCGCCGCGCCGAGGGGTGCGTCCGCCGTCGCTCCGGACCCGCACGGCCCGCGTGCCCGGGCCCCGAACTCCCGCGGCGCGCAACCGGAACCGACAACACCGGTCACCGCGGCGCCAACCGGTGGCACGATGTCTCCTGACGGCGCGCCGGAACGGACCGGGCAGCCGCCGCGGCGCACGCGACGAGCCGGCCCGGGGCTGCCCGCCGGAGGACGTGCCGCACGGCGGCAGGTCCTCGTCCGGTGGAGGCGCGATGCGGTGGCTGACGGGCTGGAGCACGGGCGCTCCCCGCGCGGGCGCACCGGCGCACGAAGCGCTCGCGACGGTCGCGCCGATCGCCGCGCACACCCTCTGGACCGGCGCCAACCCGCTCTGGGCGGTGGGCGACTGGCGCCCCGAGGAGATCCGCCTCGTCACCCTGCGGCCCGGCGCCCGCGCCGCCGTCACCGGCGGCTTCGCCGCCCCCGACCCCGTCGAGGACACCCCCGCCACCACCCGGCTCGCCGTCCTCGGCCACTGCGGTGCCACCGACGCCGAACTCGCCGCCGGTCTCGCCGCCGCCCGCGGCGGCGCCGTCCGCCACCTCACCGCCTGGCCCGGCAGCTACACCGTCGTGCTGCGCACCGGCACCCGCTCCACCCTGTTGCTCACCGACCTGGCCGGCGCCCAGCCGGTCTTCCACACCCCCTGGTGCGGCGGCACCGCGTACGCCACCGCCGCCCTCCCGCTCGCCGACCTGGTCGGCGCGCCCCTCGACACCGGCCACCTCGCCGCCCGGCTCGCCTGCCCGGAGTCGCCCGAGGCCCTCGGCACCGGAACCCCGTACCTCGGCGTCCAGCGGGTGCCGCCCGGCCACGTGCTCGCCGTCCGCGGCGGCCGGCCCTACCTCGACGCCTACGACGAGTCCGGCGGCGCCGACCAGCCGCGCGGCGAGGCGCCCGCGGTGCGCGAACTCACCCGCGCCCTGCTGGAATCCGTCCGCTCCCGGGTCCGCACCACCGCGCCCGCCCCGCCCGGCGGCGGACGCCCCCGGCTCGGCGTCGACCTGTCGTACGGCACCGCGTCCGCGACCGTCGCCCTGCTCGCCGCCGCGGTGCCCCTGCCGCCCGCGCCCCAGCCGGCGCAGCCGTCCGTGCCTCCGGGCAGCGGGCGGGAGCCCGGCGCGGCGACGGCCGGCGGCGTGCGGACGGGCGGTGCGCGGACGGGCGCGGTCAAGGGCTCCTGGGCCCGTTCGGCCGCCCGGGAGCCCGCCGCCCCCGAACAGTTGGCCGCCGTCACGCTCGGCGAGACCGAACCCCCGGCCACCCTCGCGCTCGCCCCCGACACGCCCCGGCTGCGGCACACCGTGCTCGACCCCGGCCCCGACGCCCTCCCGTACGCGAGCCTGCGCACCGACCCGCAGTCCGGGCGGCTCACCGACGAACCCGGTCCCGAACTCGTCGCCGCCGCCCGCGCCGAGGCCCGCTTCGACGCCGGCGGCACCGACCACCTCACCGGCTACGGCGCCCGCCAGGTGCTCGACGGGCACCCGGCCCGGCTCGCCGACCTCATCCGGGCCGGACGGCCCCGCGAACTCCTGCCGCCCGTCGCGGCGTTGGCGGGTGTCGACCGTGCCGCGGCCGGCGTCCTCACGGGTGCGCTGCGCACCCCGCTCACCGTCGTCCGGGCCGCCCACCGGCTCTCCCGGATCCGCTACGCGGAGGCGCTGGACGACGCCGCGGCGAAGCTGACGGCCCGGCACGTCCCCGGCGGCGGCGGGACGGCGGGCCACCGCTCGGCCGGCGACCTCGCCTGGTGCGTCCCGGGTCCGGCGGCCCGCTGGCTCTCCGACGACGCGCTCTCCGCGGTCGCCCTGCGGCTCCGCCTGGCGGCGCGCCGACCAGCGCCCGAGGAACACCCGGGTGCGCGACGGGCCCGGCACGCCCTCTACCGGCAGGCGCGCTCCTTCCGCACGCTCGTCCACGCGGCCGAACAGCCGGGCCAGCGCCTCCACGCCCCCTTCCTGGACAACCAGGTGGTCCGCGCCGCCCGCCTCCTCCCCGACGACGTCCGCCTCCAGCCCGGCGCCCGGCACGCCCTCCTGCACGCCGTCCTCACCGGTGCCGGCCGCACCGACCTCCCGCCCGACTGGGGCCGCGGCCCCCGCCCCGACCGCACCGCCCCCGCCCGTGCGGGCCTGCGCCTCGCCGCCGACGGCCTGGCCGAACTCTTCGACGCCCCCCTCCTCGCCGAAGCCGGCCTGATCGACCTCCCCGCCGTTCGCGCCGGCCTCGCCGACCCCGCCACCCTCCGCTCGCCGCACGCCCTCGCGGGCCTCGCCGACCTGGTGTCCACCGAACTCTGGCTCCGCCGTGTCCGCGCCCGCCGCCACGGCGCCTGCTGGACCGGTCTTCCCCAGCCCACCCACCCCGCCCTCACCTCCTGAACCCCGCCCGCCGTCTCCCCGCCCCGCTTCACCCCACGTGCCCAGGCGCACCCCAAGCACCCCACGCCCCCGCCGGCCCCAAACCGCCCGGGCGCACCACGAGCACCACGCGCCCCACCCCTTTGGCCGACTCGTCACCAGCCGCACCCGGCCACCGGAAAGCCTGCGCCCCCGACCACCCCTTGCGGATCGCCGCCCGCCCCCGCCGCGCGGCTCGGCGGCCCCCCGTGCGGGGCGGGTGATGATGGCGGGGTTGCCGTTGAGCGCGGGTGTGAGGAGGCGGTCGTGGTCGGGGTGAGCCAGGAGGAGCCGGTGCCGGTGGTGCTGTCGGTGCTCGGGCGGCCGCCGACGGGGCGGGCGCCCGGGGTGCTGGCGGCGTGCGACGGGTCGGACGGGTCGTTGTGGGCGCTGGACCGGGCGATGACGGAGGCGGAGCTGTTCGGCCTGCCGCTGTACGTCCTCGCGGTGGTGAACCCGGCGCCGGCCGGTTACCCGCCCGGGATGGCGGAGCTGGTGCGGGAGAGCGTCGAGACGCTGGTGGAGAGCATGGCGGACGGTCTGCGCCGGTCCGTCGCCGCCGTGCAGCAGCAGCGTTCGCGGCCGTACGCGGGGGAGTTGTCGCTGCACGTGGTGCTGGGGAACGTGATCGAGGTGCTGCTGGAGGCGTCGACCCGCCAGCACACCCTGGTGCTCGGCACCCGCGGCAACGGCGGGTTCAACCGGCTGCTCCTGGGTTCGGTGAGCACGGCCGCCGTCCACCACGCGGCCTGCCCGGTCCTGGTGGTGCCGGCGCCGTCACAGGTCTGAGTCGCCGGGAATGTCCCGAGATGGTTCACCGTTCACCTATCTCGTCAGACGCACCCCCACCCCTGGAGCCCCCGTCATGAAGGTCGAGATCTACTCCGACATCGCCTGCCCCTGGTGCTACATCGGCAAGCGCCGCTTCGAGGAGGCGCTGGACGGTTTCGCGGGCAAGGAGGGCGTCGAGGTGGTCTACCGGCCGTACCAGCTGGTCCCGGACGCGCCGGCGACGGCGAGCCCGCACCGGGAGTGGCTGGCCGAGCGGTACGGCCCGCAGTCCGTCGCGATGGACGCCCACGTCGCCGAGCTGGGCCGGGCCGAGGGCATCACGTACGACTTCGACGCCGCGCTGCACGCGAACACGTTCCTCGGGCACCGCCTCCTGCACCTCGCGGAGACGGAGTACGGCGCCGCCGCCCAGGGCCGGCTGAAGGAGGCGCTGCTGAAGGCGCACTTCACCGACGGCGTCGACGTCGGCGACCGTGCCGCGCTGACGGACGTCGCGGTGGCCGCGGGCCTGGACCGCGAGCGCGTGGCGCCCTACCTCGCGGGCGACGAGGGCACCGCCGAGGTGCGCGCGCAGCTGGCGGAGGCCCGGGAGCTGGGCATCACCGCCGTCCCGACCTTCGTGTTCGAGGGCAAGTGGGCGGTGCAGGGCGGCCAGGAGGCCGAGACCTTCCGCCAGGTGCTGGAGCAGGTGGCCGCCGAGATCGGCGAGCGCAGGCCGCTCCCCGTCCAGGTCGCCCCGGCCGGGGAGGCCTGCGCGGACGGCGCCTGCGCCATCTGACCGTCACCGAGCCCCCCGGAGGCCCGCTTCAGGAGCACCTGAAGCGGGCCTCCGCCCAGTCGGCCACGTTCAGTGCCGACCAGACCCCGTGCACCGGCGTGACGACCAGCCGGATCGACGTCTGCCCGGCGAGGGGCACGTGCACGGGCACCGCGTCGTCCCCGGCCGCGAGCGCGGGGGAGCGCCACAGGGTGCTGCCGTCGCCGCCCTGCACCGAGAAGACGACGCCGCCGGGCGACACCGTCAGGTCGTCGAGGCCGGCGACGGCGTCGAAGGACGTGCAGGCGCGGTCGAGGTCGATCTGTGTGGCGGCGGGGGCGTGCACGGTGAGGGCGTGCGGGTGGTACTCGCCGCCGATCCAGGCGCCGCCGTGCTGCCAGAACCAGTCCGTGCCCTTCTGCCGGATGGCGGGTCCGGGCGGCGGGAGCCGGGTGCTGCCGGGCTTGTGGACGGGCAGCGAGTCGGCCCAGAAGTCGGTGGGCCCGGGCGGCGTCGGCGGCGTGACGGTCGGCGTCGGCACCGGGGGCACGGTCGGGGTCGGGACGGTCGGGCTCGGGACGGGCGGCACCTCGGGCGTGGGCACGACCGGCGTCTCGGGGACCGGTACGGCGGGCGGCGTGACGACCGGGCGGGTGTGCGTGGGCGTCGGGGCCGGCGCGCTCGTGGTCGCGGGCGGCGGCGTGGCCTTGCGCGCCGCCGGGCTCGGGACGGACGTCGGCGTCTGTGTCGGCTTGGGGGAGGGGGCGGGCGGCGGCACGGGTGCCGGTGCGGCGCTGCTCGGCGCGGGTACCGGTACCGCGGGCGCGGGCGCGGGCGGCTCCGGGACCGGGGCGGCGGGGGCCGCGGACGCGGTGGGCGCCGAGACCGGGGGCCTGGCCTCGGGCGAGGCCGTGAGCGCGTAGGCGGCGACGGCGGCGGCCGCCACCGCGACGGCGGCGGCGATGCCGGCCTTGGCCGCCGTGCCGAGGCCCTCCGCGGCGACCGCGCCGGCCCCGGACCCGCTCCCGCCGGCGGCACCCCCGGCACCGGCCGCACCAGCACCGGCTCCGGCACCCGCACCACCGGTACCGGCCGCGGACCCGACGGCGGCTCCCGCCGTGCCGGCCGTCGACCCGGCCGTCGCCGCGGCCGTCCCGACGGCGGCGCCACCGACCGCCGCGGCACCTCCCACCGCGGCCGCGGCGGCACCGAATCCGCCGACGCCGACCCAGACCAGCACCCCGCCGGGCAGCAGCGCGCGCAGACCGGTGTTGATCTCGGACAGTTCGAGGTAGGCCGCGGTGCAGCGGTCGCACTCCTTGAGGTGCCCTCCGACGTCCGCCGAGGCCCGCTTGCGCAGCGAGCCGCGCGCGTACGCGCCGAGCCGGTTGGCGTACCCCTCGCACGCGCTGTCCTGGCTGCCGGAGACGTGGGCCTGGAGGAACGCGGCGGCCAGGCGGTCGCGGGCCCGGTGGGCCTGGACGGCGGTGGCGTTGGCGGTCTTGCCGAGCATCACCGCGACGGTCTTCGGGGACTCGCGTTCGACCTCGGTGTGCCAGAGCACGACCCGGTCGTCCTCGGGCAGTTCGGCGTAGGCCTGCATGACCATGCGCTGGTCGGCCATGGCCATCGCCCAGGCGTCGGCGCCCGGGTCGGCCAGGTCGAGGTCGACGACGGCGGCCGAGCTCTGGGCGAACACGCCGAAGTCGTCGACGAGTTGTTCGCGCCGCTCGCTGCGGGTCCAGGCCGCGGCGACGTTGCGCACGGCGGTCAGCAGGTAGGCGCGGACGGCGAACTCGGGGCCCTTGCCCGCCCTGAGCGCCTGCAGGGTGCGGGCGAACACCTCGCCGGCGAGGTCCTCGGCGGTGAAGCTGTCCCGGCAGCAGGTGCGCGCGTAGCGGCGGACGGAGTCGACGTGCCGGCGGTAGATCTCCTCGTATGCGGTGTCGTCGCCGGCCCGCACCCGGGCGGTCAACTCGGCGTCGGAGGGCGGGCGCTCGCCGTCCACCGGGTTGGCGGGGGCGGGCACCGTGGGACGCGCGCGGCGGCTGCCGCCGACGAAGGCCTCGGGGGCGACGCCACCGCGGCCGGCCGGTGCCTGGCCGGGCACCCGGCCCGGCGGGAGGGCGGCGGCGGAGGCGGACAGCGACTCGCGGCTGGGCATCCCGGCCTGGTCGGGGACGTGGCCGGTGGCCGGTCCCGTGGCCGATCCCGGTGCGCTGCCGGGAACTTGGCCGGACGCGCGGCCGGGCACGCCGGAGGACGATGCGTCGGAGGACCCCTCCGCCGGGCCGCCGGAGGGAGCGCCGGCGGCGCCGTCCGGCGAACCGCCCGGGTGACCGTCGGCACGGCCGTCGGCGTGGCCGTCAGCGCGGCCGAAGTCGAGCCCGTATCCGTAGTCGTTCTGTTCCTCGGCGCTCACAACGGACCCCAGACTCCACGACGGCCCCCGTGACGCGGCAGAGCACGCGGGCGTGCGTGAGCGCACGGTCCCCCGTCGTACGGCGCCGACGGCGCTCGAAGGGCGCGCATCCGGACATTGGCTCCAACCACGGGCAAAGGATGGCATAGCGCAGGGAAGGGCGGTAGCCGGACCGGCCGGTACCCACTCTTCCGAGGGGACGTCGCGGATGTGTTCGCCCAGCGCGCGACAGTCGGTTGTGCGACGCCCGCACCCGGCGCGCGCCCACTGCCCGCGCGCCGGTCACTCGTTCAACTCCCTTACCGGTCACGGCAGCCCGCCGTGCCCGGTCGACCCGCAGGCCGTGCCCGGGATCACCGGTCCCGGCGGGCGTGAGCCCGCCCGTGGGCCGTCAACGCGCCCGCAGGCCGTCCAGCAGGATCTGCAGCAGCCGGTCCGAGGGCCCGGCCACCGCGTGCCCGTCCGCCTGCGGGCCGCCGACCACGACGCCCGGCACCCCGGCCACCGCCGGTACCGTCCGCGCCGCGTGCACCGGCACCGACGCGGTCAGCACCAGGACGACGTCCGCGACCGTGACGCCCGGCCGCAGTTCGCCCGCCGCGCCCGCCCGGGCCACCAGGGCGGCCAGCAGCTGGAGCAGCAGCCGCGGATCGGCGTCCGCCGCCGTCGCCTCGGCCGCCGTCCGCGCCTCGTCGCCGTGCAGGTCGAACCGGGCGGCGAGTGCCTGTTCGGGCGCCCGCTGCTCGGGCACCCGCCCCAGCTCCTCGGCGTACCGGAACGCCTCCGGCGGCAGCAGCCGCCCGGCGCCCGTGCTCACCGCGCGCGCCAGGTACCCGGCCAGCGACTCCCAGGCACCGCCGCCGCCGTACAGCGACTCGCGCGCCTGTGCGGTCAGCCAGGCCACCTCCTCGGCGGCGATCCGCTGGACCAGCACCTCCTTGCTCGGGAAGCGCCGGTACACCGTGCCGACGCCGACCCCGGCGCGGCGGGCGACCTCCTCCATCGGTGCGCCGTAACCGAATTCGCCGAACACCTCCCGGGCGGCGCGCAGCACGCTCTCCAGGTTGCGCCGCGCGTCCACCCGCAGCCGGGCGCCCGGCACGGCGGCCTGCGACGGCTCCGCCCGGTACGGGACACCGGCGTACGAGACCGCCGACACCGCGTGCTGCGGAGGCAGTTCCACCGGTCCGCGCTGCTCCGGCACCGTGCTCTGGACGACGTGCGGTGCACCCGCCCGCCCCAACATCTGTTCCTGATCCATCATCTCAACTCTCCCCCGCAGGCGTCCGATCCCGGACCCTGTCGTCGCCCGCCCCTGCACCCCCCGGTGCAAGCTCAGCCCGTCAGAAGTGACCTGATGACCCATTGCTCGTGCCGCCCGTCCCGTTCCGGTGACCACGGTCGTGCCACCGGGCCGGGCCACGCGTCCGGCTCGGCGCGTCGGCACCGTCCGAGGCCTCGTCCGGGAACTACCCTTCCCCGGATGACTGTCCCGCAGTCGGGTTCTCGCGCCAACGCTGGAACTGGCCGTAGTGGCCGCTCCACGGTGCGTCGCCGCCGGTTGTCATGGCGGTGGCCGCTCCGGCACACAATCCGACCATAGTTCACGGCTCTCCGAAGCCGAAAGTGCGTCAGAAAGTCGCCCGGGCAGCACAACTGGCCACACCGGTCACTCGCGCCGCATCAGGCCCCGTACGGACTGTGGACAAGACGGCCCCCCACGGTCCTTCATAGGGGAGCGCGTCGGGGGGATGCCCCCCCCGAACGGGGGACGGCCCGGACTCCGCGACCGGGACGGAACACCATGCGAACGCGACACCGTCCGGAGGTGCACCATAAGGATCCTGATCGCCGGAGGCGGCTGCGCCGGGACGGCCACCGCGCTCCACCTCCAGCGCGGCCTGCGCGACCGGTTGCGCCGGGGTGAGGTGGAGATCACCGTCGTCGAGCCCCAGGCGTACCTCACGTACCACCCGCTGCTCGCAGAGGTGGCGGCCGGCTCGATCGACCCGCGGCACGTGGTCGTGCCGCTCCGCCGGGCCCTGCCGGACTGCCGGGTGCTCACCGCGAGGATCACCCGGATCGAGCACGCCGCCCGCCGGGCCCTGGCCGACGCCGCGGCCCCCGGCGAGGCCCCGACGCCACTCGAACTCCCGTACGACATCCTAGTGGTGGCGCCCGGCTCGGTCTCCAGGACGGCTCCGGTGCCCGGCCTCGCCGAGCACGGCCGGGGCTTCTCGACCGTCGCCGAGGCGGTCGGCCTGCGCAACCACGTCCTCGAACAGCTGGACCTCGCGTCCGCCACCCGTGACCCGGCCCTGCGCCAGTCCGCCCTCACCTTCGTCTTCGTCGGCGCCGGGTACGCGGGCGTCGGCGCACTCGCCGAGCTGGAGGACATGGCCAGGTACGCGGTGCGGGGCTACCACAACGTCGCCCCGGAGGACCTGCGCTGGGTGCTGGTCGAGGCGACCGACCGGATCCTCGCCGAGGAGTCGCCCGAACTCGCCGCGCACACCCTGGGTCAGCTGCGCGAACGCGGCGTGGACGTCCGGCTGCGCACCACGCTGGAATCCGCGGCCGGCCAGGTCGTCGCCCTCTCCGACGGCAGCCGCTTCGCGGCCCGCACCCTGGTCTGGACGGCCGGCGTGCGCCCGTCCCCGCTGCTGCGCGACACCGACCTGCCGCTGGACACGGCCGGCCGTGTCCGCTGCCTGCCCACCCTCCAGGTCGTCGGCCCGGACGGACGCGCGCTGCCCGGCGTCTGGGCGGCCGGCGACTGCGCGGCCGTGCCCGACCCGCACGCGGACGGCGCCCCCTGCGCGCCCAATGCCCAGCACGCCTTCGCCCAGGCCGAGCTGCTCGCCCGCAACGTCGCCGTCGCCCTGGAGAGCGGCCCGCACTCGCCCGGCCTCGCCGCGTACCGGCCGGGCCCGGCGGCCTGTTCGACCTCGCTCGGCCTGCGCCGCGCCGTCGCCCACACCAGGCGCGGCGGGCGCCTCACCGGACGCCGCGCCTGGTGGCTGCACCGCGCCCGGCACCTGCGGCGACTGCCGAGCGCGGACCGGCGGGTGCGGGTGCTGATGGACTGGGTGCTGGGCGGGCTGTTCTCCCGGGAAGTCGTCTCGCTCGGCACGCTGGAGCATCCACGTTCGGAATTCGAGGCGGGGTTCGGACCGCGCCCCGAACGCGGGCCGGACGCCCCGGCGTGACGGACCGGACGGCCACGCCGAGCGCGCGCGACTTCCGGAATCGGCCCTCCGCCTGACAGGATCAGCCCCAACCGAGTCATTACCCCGTGTGCTGATGTGTACACAAAAAGTGATGATATGACTGGAAAACGAGGAAGCGGCCGTCGTTTGAACCTCATGCGCTGGAGCGCCCGGCTCACCGGAGTCCCCTGGCGTGCCGCCCCGCAGACCGCGGTCGGCACGGAGGACGGCGTGCCCTCCGGCGACGTCGTGGTCCCCGGCCCGCGCGACCCGACCAGCCTCGCCACCGCGGCCGAACTCCTCGACCCGCACAAACCCCAGCACCTGCGCGAGGTCCTCAACCGGATCCCCGCCCCCGTCGCCGTCACCTACGGCGCCCTGCACCAGCTCGCCTACGCCAACCGCGCCTACCGTGAACTCTTCGGCGAGCGCCCCACCGGCCTGCCCGCTTGCGAGGCCCTGCCCGAGCTCGCCACCCTCGGCGTCCTGCCGCTCATGGACCAGGTCATCCGCGGCGGCCGGCCCCGCAGCGTCAAGGCGCGCTGCATCCTCGGCCTCACCGGCAACCGCTACTACAACGTCTCCTGCGTCCCGCTCGGCACCGGCGATCCCCGCGACTCCCGCGACTCCCGGGACGTCCCCACCGACGGCCCGCCCGCCGGCGTCCTCATCTTCGCCGCCGAGGTGACCGACCAGGTCCTCGCCGCCGCGAGGCTCCGCGAGGCCGAACGCCGCCAGCGCGAGGCCGCCGTCACCCTCCAACGCAGCCTGCTCCCGCAGAAGCTCGACCAGCCCGCCGACCTCCGCGTCGCCGCCACCTACCAGCCCGGCGGTGCCGAGGCGGCGGTCGGCGGCGACTGGTACGACGTGATCGCCATCGACGGCGGACGCACCGCGCTCGTCATCGGCGACGTGATGGGCCGCGGACTGCGCGCCGCCGCGGTCATGGGCCAGCTGCGTACCGCCGTCCGCGCGTACGCCCGCCTCGACCTCCCGCCGCACGAGGTCATGCGCCTGCTCGACGGCCTCGCCATGGAGATCGACGCCAACCAGATCGCCACCTGCACCTACGCCGTCTGGGACCCGCAACGCCGCACCCTCTCCTACGCCTCCGCCGGCCACCTCCCGATGCTCCTGCGCTGCCCCGACGGAACCATCCTGCGCAGCGAGGAGCAGAACGGCCCGCCCCTCGGCACCGGCGGCGGAATGCACGTCTCGCACACCCTGCGCCTCCTGCCCGGCACGACCGGCGTCCTCTATACGGACGGACTCGTCGAGCGCCGCGACGAGGACATCGACCAGGGACTCGACCTCCTCGCCCGCACCCTGACCGGCGCGATCGGCGCCCCCGAGGTGATCTGCGCCCGTCTGCTCCGAGCAATGGGCGTGACGTCGGAACACGACGACGACGTGGCCGTCCTGGCCTTCCAGCTGCCGGCCGCCGAGACCGCCGAGGGGGCCCCCGAAGAGGCCCCCGAAGAGGCCCCCGAGGAGCGGGAACCCGCGCTTGACTCGGTCTCCGGAGAGGTCTAGAGTTCTTCGAGTTGCCTGACAGGGAGCACCGGACACGCATCGGCGCGGACGGTCCCGGGGCGGCCAATCCTCTGAAACACCACTTCCCGGTCCGGGCTGGTCCGCGTCTTGTCGCGGCTCGGTTCGTATTCGGCGTGCGCGTTTTATTGGATTGCGGTCGGACTTCGGCTGGATTCGCTTTTCGGAGCGGGGATCGGCTAGAGTTTGAAACGTCGGACGGGGCGTCAAGTCCCGGAAGACACCGGCGAGTTGGATGACGAAGCCCCGGAAAACGGAGCGGAGAACATCTGATAAGCTGGAAACACGAAAGAACGAAGCGCCCGGAGGGCCCGCTGGAAGGCGGCTCGAAGGAAGCGTCCGTTCCTTGAGAACTCAACAGCG